>NC_006177.1:1620970-1945164 GCF_000009905.1 Symbiobacterium thermophilum IAM 14863 | reverse complement strand
GTCGCCGGAGCCGCTCACGATCAAGCGCATCGCCGAGGTGATCGGCCTCGACGAGCGGGACGCCGCCCTGCTCATGGCGGACCTGCAGAAGGACTACGAGGCCCCGCACCGGGGGCTGGCGATCCGGGAGATGGCGGGGGGCTACGTGCTGACCACCCGCCCCGAAGCCGCCGAGTACGTGGAGCGGCTGCTGCAGCCCAAATCGCGGGGACTCTCCCACGCCGCCCTGGAGACGCTGGCCATCATCGCGTACCGGCAGCCCATCACCAAGGCCGAGATCGAGAACGTGCGCGGGGTGAAAGTGGACCGGGCCCTGGAGACGCTGCTGGAGCGGGGGCTGATCGAGGACAAGGGGCGCAAGGAGGCGCCGGGCCGGCCGATCCTCTACGGCACCACCGCCGAGTTCCTCCGGTACTTCGGGCTGCGGGAGCTGAGCGAGCTGCCGCCGGTGGAGATCGACACGTCGGAGCCCGGCCTGATCGTGCCCACCCGCACGGGGGGCGGCGAGGCGGAGCGGGAGGTGCAGGCCTCGCTGTTTGCGGGCGGGGAGGAACCGTCCGCCGAAGCGGCGGACGGCGGCGCAGGGGAGTCGACGCACGGGGAGGAGGAGTAGCGGTTGGGGTTCACGGGGCACGCCTTCGTCGACTGGGATGACACGATCGCCGAGAACATCCGCTACTTCCGGGAGGTCGAGGCGCAGATCAGCCTGCTCATCGCCGGGCGGACCGGGTTTGACCGGGACGAGGTGCAGCGGCGGGGGGCCGAGCTGGACGTGGCCGTCGCCCGGCAGATGGGGCTGGTGCGGGAGTCGCTGGCCGTCGCCTGGCTGACCTGTTACCGGGAGTTCGCCGGGCGGGCGGGGCGTCCCGTCGACCCGGTCGTGGAGGCCGAGCTGCGGCGGCTGTGCGCCATCCCCTACGAGACCCGCCAGGAGCTGCTGCCCGGCGCGGCGGAGACGCTCCGATGGCTCCACGAGGCCGGGTTCGAGGTGACGATCTGGACGGCGGGAGAGGACGCGGTGCAGCGGCGGAAGATCCAGGAGTCGGGGCTGACCCGCTGGATCCACCGGCAGACAGTGGTGCCGGAGAAGACCGCCGAGCGGCTGCGGGACGCCATCGGCGACCGCGATCCCGGCCACTGCTTCGTGGTCGGGAACTCCCGCCACTCGGACATCCGGCCGGCCCTGACGCTGGGGGTCGCCGCCTACCACGTGGATGTGGAGACGTGGGCCTACGACCATCTGGACGTGGACGAGGAGGATCCCAACTACCACCGGCTGACGCACATCGGCGAACTGCCGCGCCTTCTGGCCCAGCGGTTCCGCCTGGCGGTGTGACGGGCTGCCGGCCCCGACGGGGGGCCGGCGGCCTTCGTCTTTCCCGCCGCCGGACGTTTCCGACGGTGAGCCCGTCGCGGTGGGGAATGGACCGCCTCCGCTTTGGCAAGACTCACCTCGTCAGTGCGGGAAAGGCTTCCGGGGGTGGGTGAAGATGGGCTGGCTGATCGCCGTGGGCTGCCTGGCTGCGGCGATGGCGCTCCTGTGGCTGGCGCCTGTGCAGCTGCACCTCCGGCTTGCCCAGGCGAACCTGAAGGCCGAGGTGTTTGTGGAACTGCGGGTGGGTTGGCTGCGCTTTGCGCGCGCGATCACCCTCGGGGAGAAGGCCCCCCGCGTGCGGGCGCGCACCCGGCGGCGGCCGGGTGCGAAAAAGTTGGACGTCCGCGATCTGCTGGCCGCCTCCGTCCAGGGGCTGCGCTATCTGGGCCGGGCCACCTGGTGCGAGCGGCTGAGGCTGCGGGTGGAGGTGGGCGGGCTGGACGCCTGCGACTCGGCGCTGCTGGCGGGGCTGGGGTGGAGCCTCGTCTGCAACCTGCTGGCGCAGTTCGGTCGGCTGGTGCAGGTGAACCC
Organism: Symbiobacterium thermophilum IAM 14863; assembly: GCF_000009905.1. GTDB lineage: Bacteria > Bacillota > Sulfobacillia > Symbiobacteriales > Symbiobacteriaceae > Symbiobacterium > Symbiobacterium thermophilum. Next base: position 1,943,258 of record NC_006177.1, on the reverse strand, counting down.
GGCGGGGGTCGCGGTGGCCGTCGTTCCCAACTTTCAGCGCCCGCTCCTGCGCACGGATCTCGACTGCATATTGCGCGTTCCCCTGGGAAAGGCTACATGGGCAGCGGGCATGGTGCTGCGCGCGGCCCTGCGGCGCCGGGCGCTGCTTGCCCGGATCCGGGAGCGTCAGCGGAGGAAAGGGGACAGGACCGATGGCCGATCACCCGATTCAAGCCCTCATGAAGACGGCGATGGACAGCCTGAAGAGCATGGTGGACGTGAACACGGTCATCGGTGATCCGGTGGAGACGCAGGACGGAACGGTCATCGTGCCGGTTTCGCGCGTGACCTTCGGCTTTGCGGCGGGCGGGTCCGAGTTCGTTCCGGCCCATGAGAGGGAGCCCGGGCACGACCACCCCTTCGGCGGCGGCAGCGGGGCCGGGGTCTCGGTCAGCCCGGTGGGCTTCCTGGTGGTGAGCAAGGACCAGGTGCGGATGCTGCCGGTGGACGGCGGGCAGCCGGTCCATCGCATCATCGACCTGGCGCCGCAGCTCATCGACAAGCTGCGGGCCGCGTTGGGCGGACGCGCCCAGGACGAGCCCTGCGAGCCCGAGGTCAGCGACACCACCGGGGCCGACGGCACGCCCAAGACCACGCTTACGTAACGGTGGGGGGCCCACAGAGATCAGCCTGTGGCCCATTCATCACTGGCCTTGGGCCCTCACGGGCTGGCTTGCGGCCCGTAGCTGCTGGTCCATGGCCCTTACGTGCTGGCTTACGGCCTTACGTGCTGCCCTGTGGCCCTCATGCCGAGGTTTCCGGCCGGGCGATGGTACGCCCGGCCTTTCCTTATGGTCTCCCGGAATAGCCCGAACTGCCGCGGCTTACGCTAGGAACCGGGGGGTGGACGCGCTGCGTGCCATGTGGAAGGGGACCATCAGCTTCGGGCTGGTGACGATCCCGGTCAAGCTGTACGCCGCGACGGAGTCGAAGGACCTGCGCTTCAACCTGCTCCACGAGCCCTGCCAGACGCCTGTGCAGTACCGGAAGTACTGCCCGACCTGCGAGCGGGAGGTCGAGAGCGGCGAGATCGTCAAGGGATACGAGTTTGACCGCGGACGCTATGTGACGCTGCGGGACGAGGACTTCGAATCGATCCCGCTCGCGGCCCGGCGGACGCTGGAGATCGTGGCGTTCGTGCGCCTCGAGGAGATCGACCCGATCTACTTCGACAAGACCTACTATCTCGAGCCCGGCGAGGGCGGCGCCAAGGCCTACGGCCTGCTGCGCCACGCGATGGAGGTGACCGGGCGCGTGGCCATCGCGCGGGTAGTCCTGCGCGCAAAGGAGTCGCTGGCAGCCCTGCGCGTCTTCCGGGAGGGCGTGCTCGCCATGGAGACGATGCACTTCCCCGACGAGGTCCGGCCGGTGGCTGCCCTCACCGGCATCGCCCAGCCGGAGTTGCGCCCGCAGGAGATCGAGATGGCCACCGGGCTGATCGAGTCGCTGACGATGCCGTTCTCGCCTGAGCGGTTTGAAAACACGTACCGAGAGGCGCTGCTGGAGTTGATCCAGGCGAAGATCGCCGGGGCGCCTCCGGCCGAGCCCGGGCCGGCCCCGGAGCAGGGTCGGGTGGTCGACCTGATGGAGGCCTTGCGGGCCTCGATCCGTGCGGCGGAGGCGCAGCGCGCCGCGGGCGGGGCGACGGGCGGCGCCGCAGGCGCGGACGGCACCCCGCCAGCTCCAGTGGCCAGGTCACCGGAGGCGCCCGCGCGGCGTGCGATCCCGGGACTGCCTGGCGACCCCGCGGCGTCCGTGCCCGGCGTGCCCGCAGCTCCCGTACCGCGTGCGCCGGGCGTGACCGGGGCGCCCACCCCGGGTACGCCGCCCGCGGCCGTGCCGGGCGTGCCCGCGACGGCCGTGCCCGGCACGCCCGGGGCTCCCGTGCCGACGGCGCCGGGCGTTCCCTCAGCGCCGGCCCCGGGTACGTCGCCCACGTCCGTGCCGGGCGTGCAGACCGCGCCCAACGGGGCTGCCCCGCCCGGCCCGTTCGCTGGGAGCGACCGCGCGGCCGAGGTCGGGCCGGACGAGACGGCGCCCGGAGGGCCGTAGGCGTGCGGCTGCCCTTCCCGCCCATGCTGCTGGAGCGCGCCGAGGCCCCCTTTGCGGACGACGACTGGGTCTATCAGGTGAAGTGGGACGGCGTGCGGAACCTGACGCTGGTGGAGGGCGGTCGGGTGCGCCACTGGAGCCGTCGGCTGCGGGAGCGCACGGCGCTGTTCCCCGAGTTCGACGGCCTGGCCGCGGCCCTCCCCGGGCGGCGGGCCGTGCTGGATGGCGAGATCATCGTGCTGCAGGACGGTCGGCCGAGCTTCTCGGCCGTGCTGGAGCGGGACCTGGCGGGCAGCACGGCGGGGGCGGCCCGAAGGCGGCCGGCCACCTTGATGCTCTTCGATCTGCTGGAGTGGGACGGCCGGGAGTTGTACGACGTGCCCCTGGCCGAGCGGCTGGCGCTGCTGGAGGCGGTGGTTCCGCCCGACGAGGCGTGGCAGGTGGTCTCGTCCTTCCCGGGCAGCGATGGGCCGGCGCTCTACGCGGCCGCCGTGGCCAGGGGGCTGGAGGGGGTCGTGGCCAAGCGGCGTGCCAGCCGGTACGTGCCGGGGGCGCGCAGCCGCGACTGGCTGAAGGTCAAGCGCCGGTCGGAGATGCTGGCCGTGGTGGTGGGCTACACCAACCCGACCGGCCGCCCGGGCGGGCTGCTGCTGGGCGCCTACCGGGACGGGCGGCTCCGCTACATCGGCCGGGTAGGCTCGGGGCTGAGCGGCGCGGACCTGGCCGCGATCCGGCACCACCTGCCGTCCGGCCCGTGCCCCCTCGCGGAGATTCCGAGGCTCCGGGAGCGGTTCGGCGGCGACCCCGGACCGGTGGTGTGGGTGGAGCCCCTCCTCACGGTGCGGGTGAGCTTCACCGAGTGGACCGAGGAGGGGCGGCTGCGGGACCCGGTGGTGGTCGGGTTTTCGGCCGAGCCGCCGGAGGCGGCGGTGATCCCGTAAGAGACGCAGCGAGGAGGAAAGTCGGATGACGGAGCAGGAGTGGCAGCAGCATCCGGAGCGCGAGGTGCCGGCGCTTCCGGGGCAGGAACCGCACTTCCCGGGCGGCGACCCCGGCGGGCGGCCGCAGGGGATCCACCCGGGCCGGTCGGAGGGGCAGGCGGCGCTCTCGTCAGGGGACTCCGTTCCGGTGCTTGTGGCGTGGTTCGCCGACGCGTCCAGCGCCCGGGCCTGTCTCCGCGCCCTGGAGCTGCGCGGCGTGGGGGTGACGCTGGCGGAGGAGGCGCCGCCTGGGCACACGGGGCCTGTGGCGATCCATGCCAGTCCTTCGGTCGGCGAGAAGGACCCCGTCATGACCGAACGGGGGATGGGGCGCGGGGCCGTGCTCGGCGCCACGGTGGGCGCGACGGCGGGGTTCCTGGCTGCCACCTACCTGGTGCCGCCGCTGGGCGCCGCCTCGGCCACCGGCGCCATGCTGACCACACTGGCCGGCGCCGGGTTGGGCAGCTTCTTCGGCAACCTGGCCGACCAGGCCAGGGATGACAGCGGGAACCCGGCGGGCCAGGGAGGCGATGCCGCAGCGGCCCAGGAGAGTGCGACCCTGCGGTTCCGTCTGGAGGTCTCCGCGCGCCCAACCCAGGTTGACGAGGTGATGGCGCTGGTGTCCGCTTGGGATCCGGAGGAGATGCGGCTGCTGCCCACAGGCGCGGGGGAGGCGCGGGGGTATCCGGCCGGGCGCCGGGGAGATGGGGACGGCGGTCGGATCCCCGTGGAGGGCGGGCCGGCATAGTGGCCAGAACCGAGAGGCGGTGGGTACGGGTCGGCGGGCGGGAGCTGGCGGTGACCAACCTGGAGAAGCCCATGTGGCCGGCCGACGGGCTGACCAAGGGGGACCTGATCTCCCACTACGTGTCCGTGGCTCCCTACCTGCTGCCGTACCTGCGGGGGCGGCCGGTGGTGCTCACCCGTTACCCCCACGGAGTCGGGGGCAAGTGGTTTTACCAGAAGGACGCCCCGCAGGGGCTCCCGGACTGGATTCCGACCTGGGCGGACCGGGCGGAGGACGGCCGCGTCATCCGCTACCTGCGCATCGAGGAGCCGGCGGCGCTGGCGTACGTGGCCAATCTGGGAGCCATCGAACTTCACCCGTGGCTCTCGTCCTGCGACTCGCCGGACCACCCGGACTGGGCGGTCATCGACCTCGACCCGGCGGAAGGCGCCACCTTCGCAGACGTGCTGGTCGTCGCCCGGCTGGTCCGGCAGATCCTGGGCGAGGTGCAGGTGCAGGGTTTCCCCAAGCTGTCGGGGGCCACCGGCGTCCACATCTTCTGTCCCGCGGCGCCGGGCACGACCTACGCCGAGACGGCCGCGTTCTGCGAGCAGGTGGGCCGGATCCTGCTGCGAGCGTATCCGGAGAAGGTGACGCTCGAGCGCGCGGTCGCACGGCGCGGACCGAAGGTGTACGTGGATTACCTGCAGAACCGGCGCGGGCAGACGATCACCAGTGTGTACGGACTGCGGCCGCTGCCCGGGGCGCCGGTGTCCGCGCCGGTCACGTGGGAGGAGCTGGAGGGCGAGCCGCCGCGGATCACGATGCGCACCCTGCCCGCGCGCCTGGCCGCGGTGGGCGACCTGTTCGCGCCGATGCTGCAGGCCACCCAGGACCTGCAGGCGGCCACGGAGCGGCTCAGGAGGTATCTCACAGGTGTGTGAACACACCGGACTCCGATCCTCCGGCAGGGTAACGGCTAGGCCCATCCGGAGTGCCCCGGCCACCCTGTCGTGCCGGCTGGGTGGAGGTAGACAACGCTCTGGTGGCAACCTGTTCTGAGGAAGGGCGGCGCCGTACATTCCCCTCGCGCAGGAACTACCTTTGCACGCCGAAACTGCATCCGGGGTCAGCGGTTGGATGCAGTTCTTGCGCGTTGACAGGCTGCAGCGGTGGAGGTTCCGCGCAGAACCTACAGCCGTGATCGGCTTCTGAGTGCTGCGCGTTGGCCACCCGAGGCGGCTGCGTTGCGCGCAGAACCTGCACTCGGGGGGAGCGTGTGAGTTCAAATTCTGCGCGTTGACAGGCCAAAGTGGTGGAGGTTACGCGCAGAACCTTCACCCGTGATTGGCCTCTGAGTGCAGATTCTGCGCGTCGGCCACCCAAGGCGGCTGCGTTGCGCGCAGAACCTGCACTCAGGGGGAGCGTGCGAGTTCAGATTTTGCGCGTTGACCGATCGCCCCGGCAGAGGTTGCGCGCAGAATCTTCACCCTGGACCGACTGGTGAGTGCAGATTCTGCGCGTGCGCCGCCCAAGATGACCACGTCGCGCGCAGAACCTGCACTTGGGGGGAGCGTGCGAGTTCAGATTTTGCGCGTTGACCGATCGCCCCGGCAGAGGTTGCGCGCAGAATGTTCACCCTGGACCGACTGGTGAGTGCAGGTTCTGCGCGTCCGCCACCCGAGACGGCCACGTCGCGCACCAGGGCTCCGGTGTTAAAGCGATGACCGGCCGCCGTGGCAGGCGGCCGGTCATCCGTGGGAGCCGGTGCGCCGGCACCGGCTCATTTCGGTGTGCCCGGCATGGGCGCTGACTTGGCGGTGAAAGTCCGCTACGGGCGAGGCAGCACCAGCCCGTTAGCCAAAGGCAAGGGTGTCCGTCGTGAGGCGGAATCTGAAGGAAGCCGGAGGCAAAGCCACGACCCGAGGAACACGAACCCCATAGGAGGCTGTGCCGCTCGGGTGAGCTGGCCGAACACAGCAAAACCCGAAGCTGCCAAAGGGCGGTGCGGTAGATGGGGCGGGTGCGGGGTGAAGGTCAGCGTTCTTACCCGGGGAGATCTGCCGGGAACGCCAGCAACGCTGGTAACCTGCGTCGGGAGACGCAGCTGAACCGGCAGAAGTCAGCAAAGGCCATAGTACCGGCAGGGGGACGCCCCAACCGGGAAGGGCCGAACGTCAGGAAAGGGGTGAACCCGTTGCGTTCGAGCAGCCCGCGACAAACGCAGAAGACCCCGAACGGGACCTGCTCGCCGGAGGTAGCGGTGAAGCCGCAAGGGACGGCGAGAGGGCGGAGTGGGCAGCCGGCACAAGACGGAACGTCACCCCGCGGGGAGCACAGCAACCTGATGGAGCAGGTGGTGGCCAGGGAGAACATGCTGGCCGCCCTGAAACGGGTGGAGCGGAACGGAGGCGCTCCCGGCGTGGACGGTGTCCCCACCGAACGGCTGCGGGACCAGATCCGCGCGGAGTGGGAGCGCATCCGTGAGGAACTGCTCCAGGGGACCTACAGACCGCAGCCAGTCCGCCGGGTCGAAATCCCGAAACCGGGCGGCGGCAAGCGGATGCTGGGGATTCCCACCGTGATGGACCGCCTGATCCAACAGGCACTCCTGCAAGTACTGACGCCGATCTTTGACCCGACATTCTCCGAATCCAGCTACGGCTTTCGGCCGGGGCGGCGGGGTCATGATGCGGTCAGGAAGGCACGTCAGTACGTGGAGGAAGGGTACGACTGGGTCGTGGACATGGACCTGGAGAAGTTCTTCGACCGGGTCAACCACGACGTGCTGATGGCCCGCGTGGCGCGGCGGGTAACGGATAAGCGTGTGCTGCGGCTGATCCGGCGGTACTTACAGGCCGGGGTCATGCTGAACGGGGTAGTCGTGGCGACGGAGGAAGGGACGCCGCAGGGCGGTCCGCTGAGCCCGCTGCTGGCGAACATCCTGCTGGATGACCTCGACAAGGAGTTGGAGCGCCGCGGGCACCACTTCGTCCGGTACGCCGATGACTGCAACATCTACGTCCGCAGCAAGCGGGCGGGAGAACGGGTCTACAGGAGCGTGCGCCACTTCCTGCAGGAGCGGTTACGGCTGAAGGTCAACGAGGAGAAGAGCGCAGTGGACCGGCCGTGGAAGCGGCAGTTCCTCGGGTTTAGCTTCTACAAGCACCGGGGAGTGCGCATCCGGCTGGCCCCGAAGAGCCTGAAGCGCGTGAAGGACAAGCTCCGCACGCTGACGGACCGCAACCGCAGCCAGAGCATGGAGGACCGAATCCGGTGCCTGAATGCCTACTTGCGGGGCTGGGTTGGGTACTATGCGCTCTCCGATGCCAGGTCAGCCTTTGAAAGACTCGAAGGATGGCTGAAGCGTCGGCTGCGAGCATGCGTATGGAGGCAGTGGAAGCGTGTACGCACGCGCTTTCGGGAGTTACGCGCCCTCGGTTTGCCCGAATGGGCAGTCTACCAACTCGCCAACAGCCGCAAAGGCCCGTGGCGGATGGCAGGTGGCCCACTAAACAGCGCCCTGGGCGACGCCTACTGGCGTGCCCAGGGGCTGATAAGCCTGACCGAATGCTATGAAGCGACTCGTCAATCCTGGCGAACCGCCGGATGCGGACCCGCATGTCCGGTGGTGTGAGAGGACGGGGGCTAGCCGCCCCCTCCTACTCGATCGCCTGTGGGGTTGACGGATCACAGCAGGGCACGGGCCCTGGCCTTCTCCAGGTACTCCCGCATGCCGTGCATGAAGTAGTCGACGAGCCCTTTGGCCAGGGAGGGCAGGAGCTTCTGCGCCCCCAGGAACTCGATGTCGGCTTCGTAGGTGACCAGGGTGCCGTCGCCGTCAGGCAGGAAACGCAGGTCGGCCTCTGCCTCGGCGGAGCCGTTGTGCGTTTCGGCCGCGATGTGCAGGTGGAAGCTCTCGTTGGGGACGCGGTCCGTGACTTCCAGGATGCCGTGGTAGACGAGGGCGAAGCCGCCGATGCCCACTTTGAGCGTGGCGTTCCAGCGGTCGGGTTCGACCTCCTCCAGGGACTGCAGGCCGATGGTGGCGTTCAGGAGCGCATCCTTGTTGCTGAACAGTCTGTACATGATCTCCGGTGGCGCATCGAAGCGGAACTGGCCGGCAACGCGCATCGCTTTCGACCTCCTTCCGCGCCGCCGCGGGCGGGCTCCGGGCCCGCCGCCTTACCGCCTGCCGGCGGAGTGGTCTCCGGATGGGTGTGCGGACGGAAAGCCCCCGATAGCCGGATTCGCCCCGGACTTCACGATTTCCTGTACCCCCGGCTTCCCTTCCCCGGTGCCCCTCCCGAAACCGGCGCCGTCGGCGGCTTCCGGGAGCGTCTACGGGGCCGCCGGTCTGGCCCTCAGGCGCTTCAGCTGCTCCAGCCTCACTTGGATCAGGCCGGACGCCCGGCTCAGGCGGTCGTGGCGGTGAATGCCCATCCGCACCAGCGCCGCGGTGGCCATGCCGAACCCGGGGGATACGAGGTTTGCCGCCAACGCGCCGGCGCCGATCGCTACGCCGGACCTGGCTGCGCCCGTGAGCCCGTCCTGACACGCCACCGCAAGGGTCTTACGACCCATGAGGACGCACCGCCCCTCGCGGAGCGCGATCAGCACGAAGGGCAGTGCCGGCAGGACTTCACCCAGGACGGACTCCGAAGCGTCTCCGAACAGCGCCTCGATCCCCCGGTCGACGGCCTGCTCCAGTTCCGCATCGGAGAAGCCGCTGCCCAGCACACCCTGAAGATCTCCGCCGGCGGCCAGCACCTCATCCGTGGTGAGAACCTGGATATCCGGATACCGTTCCAAGGCCGCCTTCACGTAGCTGAGGGAGTTCGTCGCCTTCAGCTGCAGGAGCTCGGCGACCGAACCGTCCTCGTTCAGGATCTGCAGGTCCCAGCCGGGCTGCGTGGCCGAGTCCGCCAGGACCGCCCTCTGCCCGGGCGCGAGCCGGATGTCGCCCACCCATTGGCCCTCGTTGAGCCGATCCCTGACCAACACCTCAAAGTACTTCCCCTTGAGGGCGGGCAGGTACGGCGCCAGAGCGTCCGGATCCAGCCCCCGGAGCGACTCAGGGTCCACGTTGGGAAAGGCCAGGCGGAAGGCCTCCTCCAGACGGGGGTCGACGGCCACCGCCGACGCCGGGTCTGCGGCGAACAGGCTGTGCACGGCCGCGGCGGCCGCAGCCGCGTCGATCAGCGCGCCTTCACGCTTCGCAACGTAGGTTCGGTAAAGCGCGGCCACTCGCTCCTTGACGGGTCTGCGATCCCCGTTCCCGGCGCGGTATCGCTCGGCGAGGCGCCTCAGCCTTTCGTCCATGTGATGACCCCCAGGACCACGGAAGACAGCAGGGACAGCAGACAGAGGAAGACGAGGGTGCGCACGCGCCGGCGCTGCACCTCCAGTTCCCGCCACAGGGCGCCCACCGACAGGCCGCTGGAGCCGGGTTCTCCGTCCTCGGGGTGCCCCGCCGGGGTCGGGTCTAATCTGGCGACGGCGGTGCGCAGGGAAACCAGTTCGGCCTCCGCGCCCTCCAGGCACCCGACCAGGCCCTGGAACTGGGCAATCGCCTGCTGGACCTCGCTGCGCAGCGCGTCGTGCTGCCGGTCCAGGCGGGTGGCTTGCTGGTCGAGGCGTTCGACCTTCTGCTCGGCGCGTGCCAGGGCCTGCTGCGCCCGGTCCACGTCGTCCCGCAGGTGCTCGACATCCCGGTGCAGACCGATCAGGATTTCGCCGTAGATCTCGCTGTACTCCGTGACCTGCTGTGCGATGGCCTTTCCGGTGATCTGGTCGAGGATGCCCATCCGTGGTGCCTCCCGTGTGGCGATGATCTGCAGACCCTGACCTGTTCAGCTATGGCGTCTGCGACTTCCCATACTGTTTCAGCATGCTTGTTCCAACATCCTTCGGCGCCGCACGGGCGGGTGAAGCGGCCACCCCGCCACCACCCCGCCAACAACTCCCAATTGGCAGGGAATCGCCATCACCGCTACAATCTAACACGACACATTTTCGTGTTGGATTATATCGGGGGTGGGGCAGTGCGCAGGCTGGGGAGACCGCTCTGGGTGGGGTTGCTGATCGGGGCGCTGCTGCTGGCAGGCACCGTGGTGGCCGGCGCACCCGGACTGCCGGCGGGGGCGCTGCCCGTCCCGGCGGAGCTCCAGTCCGGCCGGTCATGGGTCCTGCCCGACCTGGCCGGCGACGGGTGGGTGGTGTTGACGGCCGAACCGCCGGCGGTGGACGAAGGGCCGGTGGTGGTCGCCTACTACGCGGAGGACTGGGAGGGCGACGTACGCGCGCTGAACGCGCTGCGCAGGGCGGGGGCGCGCGTGGACCGGGTCGTCAACTTCGCCCTGGAGCTGCACGCGGATGGCTCCGTCACGACCCGGTCCTACCCCGCCCTCGCCGCGGCGGCCGCAGAGTTGGGAGTCCCCGTCTACGGTCTGGTCCACAACATGCAGAACGGTCAGTTCAGCGCCGAGATCGCCCGGGCCGTGCTGTCCGATCCTGCGCGCCGGAGCCGCGCGGTGGCCGACATGCTGGCCATCGCCCGGGAGCACGGCCTGGCGGGCATCGACATCGACATCGAGAACGTGCCGGGCGACCTGCGCGCCGGCTACACCGCCCTGGCGGCGGAGGCGGCCGCGGTCCTGAAGCCCGGCGGGATCCGGCTGACGCTGTCGGTGCCGGCCAAGACGTGGGACGACACCACCTCCAACTGGGGCGGCGCCTTTGACTACGCCGCGTTGGGCGAGATCGCCGACGAGATCGCCATCATGGCCTACGACGAACACACCTGGGGCCTGCCCCACGGTCCGGTGGCGTCGCTGCCCTGGGTGGAGCGGGTCGTCGCGTACGCCGTGACCCAGATCCCGCCCGAGAAGATCCTGCTCGGCATCCCGGCCTACGGCTACGACTGGATCGCCGGGACGCGGCAGGTTGTCGGCGGGCTCTCCACCGGCGGTGCGTACAGCCTCGCGGCCAGGCACGGCGCCGAGGTGCGGTGGGACGACGAGGCCCAGGTTCCCTGGTTCCGCTACGTCGCCGACGGCGCGGAGCATATCGTCTACTTCGAGAACAGCCGCTCCGCCGCGGCCAAGCTGCGACTGGTCGGGCGGTACGGTCTCGGCGGGATCGCCATCTGGCGGCTGGGGCTCAATGAAGACGGCCTCTGGGAGGTCGTCGTGGACCATCTGTAGTCACCGGGATCCTCCGGTGCCCTCTTCCGGCGGCTGTAGCCCGGTGGCGCCCGGCGGCAGCGGATCGGGCGAGAGCATCTCGCTCAGCGTGACCAGGCGGTAGCCCCGGCTCTGCAGCAAGTCGATGGCCTGCTCCAGCACCTGGACGGTGTTGGGCTTGGGGTGCATCAGAATGAGGTCGCCGGCCTTGGCTTTCTGGAAGGTCTCCAGGATGCGCGCGGGCGTGGCGTACTGTTCGTTCCAGTCCACCGTGTCCAGGCTGTAGAGCACCGTCTGCAGGTTCAGGTCGGCCGCGGTCTGCAGGACCGCCTGGTCGACCTCGGCTTTGTGGGGCGCGTAGTACTTGACCTTGCGGCCGGTGATCTCCTCGATGACGCGGACCGATTGGGCGATGTCGTCTTTGAGCCGCCCGGCGCGGGCCAGCGCCTTCGGCCCGTGGGTCAGGTTGTGGCCGTGGGTGGCCACCTCGTGGCCGTCCGCGGCGATGAGGCGGGTCAGGTTGGGGTTCTGCTCGGCCCACCGGCCGGAGAGGAAGAAGGTGGCCCTGGCGTCCTTGCGCTTCAGGATCGGCAGCATGCGCGTCAGTTCCTCGGTGCCCCAGTCGACGTTGATCAGCAGGGCGACGGCCTGCTTCTCGCTGTTGCCCTGGCGGATCGCGCCGAGGGGCAGGTCGGCAAGGCGCGTCTCGGCAGGCTGCACCTGCACCGCGGGCTCCACGGCCGTGCCCGGCGGCGCCGTGGCCAGCCGCAGCCAGGAACGCTCCACGTCCAGCTCGTACCCGTTGAGCTCAGGAACGGTATAGGCGATGCCGTCCGCCGACTCGTACCGGCGGGCGGATACGGGCAGCGCCCGGTAGCCGGTGGCCAGCTCGCCGAGCAGCGCCTTGGCCTCGCGCTCCGTCATCCCCGAGAAGTCGAACCCCAGCAGGGTAACGCCCTGGGCGACCCGCAGCGCCCCGTTGTCGGCGGCGGGCCGCCTGCCGCCCCAGGGCAGGGCCAGGGCCGCCAGGAGCAGGGCGAGGGCGCCCGCCACCCACCAGCGGTTGATCCGGACGACGACGAACTGCGCCCGGGAAGACCGGTACATGACCAACCACCCCTCGTCTGCCTTCGCTTCACGGTATGTCCACCGCGGCCGCGCTATGCGGCTGTCAAACCGGGCGCGGGGCGCAGGGAAACCGGGGTGGCGTGCCGAAAGGTGTCTTGCCCGAGCAGGGTCATCAGGAGGGATCGCTTCGTGAAGATGATCGTAGCCGTGGTGCGCGACGAGTACGCCGGGCCGCTGACGGATGCGCTGACCCGGAAGGGGTTGGGGGCGACCAAGCTGTCTTCCACGGGAGGCTTTCTGAAGGCCGGCAACACCACCTTCCTCATCGGCGTCCGGGATGATCAGCTGGAGGAGGCGCTCGACGCCATCCGCGGCGCATGTCCCGGCGCACAGGTGGGCCAGGGGAGTCTGAAGGGGGGCAAGACGGCGCCCCAGTCGAGCGCGACGGTCTTCATCCTGGGCGTGGAGCGGATGCTGAAGGTGTAGCTTCGCTGCAGACGGCGGGGCGTCCCCGGACGGCGGGGGCGCCCCTTTTCCGCGCCTTGTCCGCGGACGAGGGCTGAATTTGTCCCACCCGGCATATCCATCGCGGGCGGGGGGTGCAGCGCATGCTGAACATGATCTGGCTGGGGCTCATCCTGGTCGGGGTCGCTGTGGCCGGCGCCACGGGTCGGGCCGCGGAGGTGACCGACGCGGCGTTCTCCGGCGGAAAGCTGGCCATCGAGACCGCCATCGGCCTCGCCGGGACCATGGCCCTGTGGATGGGCATCATGAAGATCGCAGAGCGGAGCGGGCTCATGGAGGGGCTGGCGGCGCTGCTGCGGCCCGTGGTGGGCTGGCTCTTCCCCTCCGTGCCCCGGGACCACCCCGCGGTCGGGGCCATGTTGATGAACATCTCGGCCAACATGCTGGGGCTGGGTTCCGCTGCGACCCCCTTCGGCCTGAAGGCGATGCAGGAGCTGCAGGAGCTGAACCCGGAAAAGGAAACGGCCTCCGAGGCGATGTGCACGTTCCTGGCGCTCAACACCGCGTCCATCACGCTGGTGCCGGGCACGGTCATCGCCCTGCGGGCGACCTACGGATCGGTGAATCCGGCGGAGACCGTGGCGGCCACGCTGGTCGCCTCGGCGGTGGCCGGCGTCTTCTCCATCGGGCTGGACTGGGCGGTGCGCATGTCGCTCCGGGCACGGGGGAGGTAGGCGGGATGTCGCTCTTGGACGGGCTTTCGCTCTGGGCCGTGCCGGGCATGCTCGCGCTGATCCCGCTGTGGGGGGCCATCCGCCGCGTGCCGGTGTACGAGGCCTTCGTCGAAGGCGCGGAGGAGGGGCTGGAGATCGCGGTCAAGATCATCCCGTTCCTGGTGGGGATGCTGACCGCCCTCTCCATCTTCCGCGCTTCCGGTGCGATGGAGCTGCTCGCTTCGGCCCTCAGCGGCGTCACGGGCGCGCTGGGATTTCCGCCCGAGGTGCTCCCGCTGATGATCGTGCGGCCGCTCTCCGGGGCCGGCGCGCTGGCGGTGACCGCCGATCTGCTGAAGACCCACGGTCCGGACTCGTTCATCGGCCGGCTGGCCTCGATCATGCAGGGATCGACGGATACCACCTTCTACGTCCTCACGGTCTACTTCGGCTCGGTGGGCATCCGGCGGGTGCGGTACAGCGCCGCGGTCGGCCTGACGGCAGACCTGGTCGGATTTTTGGCCGCACTTTACGTGTGCCAGTGGTTTTTTCGGTGACCTTATGGTAAAAATAGAGCGGACCGAACCCAGGGAGGAGGCATACGCCGCACATGAGTGTCGAACAACGGTTGCAGGAACTGGGCATCACCATCCCGGAGGCGCCGAAGCCGGTGGCGGCCTACGTCCCCTTCGTCCGCAGCGGTGACCTGGTCTTCACCAGCGGCCAGATCGCGGTGGAGGGCGGCCAGCTGAAGTACAAGGGCAAGGTGGGCCGCGACCTGACCGCCGAGGAGGGGTACCAGGCGGCCCGGCTGTGCGCCATCAACACCCTTGCGGTGCTGAAGTCCGCGGTGGGGTCGCTGGACAAGGTGGCCCAGATCGTCAAGGTGGTCGTGTTCGTCAACAGCGCCGACGGCTTCACGGGGCAGCCGGCAGTGGCCAACGGCGCATCGGAGCTGTACCAGCAGGTCTTCGGCGAAGCCGGCCTCCACGCCCGGTCCGCCGTGGGCGTGTCGGAGCTGCCCATGGACACCGCGGTGGAGGTCGAGGTGATCGCCCGCATCTCCGAATAGGCGATGTAAGGCCGAGGGCAGGCTGCGCGGAGCAGCCTGTTCTTTGCTCAGTCGGCCAGCAGCCGGGTGATGTCGACGATGTAACGCCCGGGTGCGACGCACTCCAGGCGCACCCGCGGGTCGTCGAGGGCGAACGGCGCCGGCTCGCTCCCCTCCCGCAGCAGGCGGGCGCCGGCTGAGGCGATCAGGTCGGCGACGTCGAGGAAGCGGTTGGTGCGGATGCCCCAGATGACGGGGCTGCCATCCGGCACGTCCACCGGGGTGAGGAGCGCCGGTCGGGCGCCGTTGCGCCCGAGGCCCGCGGCCTCCAGGTCGACCTGGCAGACGTGCGTGCGCCCGGTGGCGGCCAGCCTGGCCCCGGTGTCGACGTGGATGCGCAGGTGATACTCGTCCCGCCCCAGGGAGCGGCGGGCGCTGCCGGCAGCGGTGGCGATCCAGGTCTCGAAGAACGTCCCGAGACTGAGCGGCAGCGGATGGCGCGCGACGAGTTCCATCCCGAGTTTCACGGCAGGCTTCCCTCCCTGGAAACGGCGGAACCGCGGCCGCCATCCTCACGAAGCACCCCATCCTATGACCCGCAGCAGAGCATGGTGAGGTGTATCCGATGGCAGATCAACCCCGTAGACCTGGGCGGCAGGGCGCCGCCGGGAGGCGGGCCGGCAGGGCCGCAGGCGGCGGTGGCTTTACCTCGGTGGACGAGCAGCTGCGTTATCGGCTGGAGCGCGGCCTGACAGGACGGCGCAGCCCGCGCAAGTCGAAGCACGAGGCCGGCGGGGGCCGCAAGGCCGCCGGAGGCCGCCGGCTCACCGCCGCCGAGGCCGAGGTGGCCGAGCGGCTGCAGAAGGTGATGGCCCGGGCCGGCGTGGCTTCGCGCCGCCACTGTGAGGCCCTGATCCAGGCCGGTCGGGTGACGGTCAACGGCCAGGTCGTCACGCAGCTGGGCACGAAGGTGGTCCCCGGCAAGGACGTGATCGAGGTGGACGGCCGCCCGCTCGGCACGCCCGAGACCAAGGTGTACGTGATGCTGAACAAGCCGAAGGGCTACGTGTCGACGCTCTACGACCCCCAGGGGCGGCCCAAGGTGATCGACCTGCTGGGCGACGAGGTGGCCCAGCGGGTCTATCCGGTCGGCCGGCTCGACTTTGACACGGAGGGGCTGCTGCTCCTCACCAACGATGGCGACCTGGCCCACGGCCTGATGCACCCGTCCCGCATGGTGAAGAAGACTTACATCGTCAAGGTGCGCGGCGTGCCCGGTCCGGCGAAGCTGCGGGCCCTGCAGGAGGGAATCGAGCTGGAGGACGGCCCGACGGCTCCGGCCGAGGTAAAGATGCTGGACGTGCGCCCGCCCAACAGCGCGACCCTGTCGGTGCGCATCCACGAGGGGCGCAACCGGCAGGTGCGGCGCATGTTCGCGGCGCTGGGGCACGAGGTGATCCACCTGCGCCGGACGACCCTGGGGCCGCTGAAGCTCGGCGACCTTTCCGTGGGCGAGTGGCGTTACCTGACCGACCAGGAGGTAGCGGACCTGTACCGGGCGGCCGGGCTCAGGCTGGGCGGCAGGCCCCGCCGCGCGGGCCGCAGGTAGGGGACGGACGCGAGGACAGAAGAGGAAAAGGCAGGGCTCTCTCCGAAATGTGGTAAGGGGAGCGCCTTCCTGTGTCTGAAGGTCAGGGCGGCGTTCTCCCGAGGGGAAAATCCCGCCGGGCCGGCGCTGCGGCCGGTGGGTGGGCCGGGTCCGCCCCGCCCCGAATACGCCAGGGCTCAGGGGGCCAAAGGAGTGAGCGATTTCCATGGCTGAGGTCAGTTTGCGGCACGTTTCCAAGAAGTTCGGCGACGTGACGGTCGTCCGGGACTTTAACCTGGACATCGCCGACCGCGAGTTCATCGTGTTCGTCGGGCCGTCGGGGTGCGGCAAGTCCACCACCCTGCGCATGATTGCCGGCCTGGAGGAAATTACTGAGGGTGAGATCTACATCGGCGACCGGCTGGTGAACAACGTGGCGCCGAAGGACCGGGACATCGCCATGGTCTTCCAGAACTACGCGCTGTACCCGCACATGAACGTTTACGAAAACATGGCCTTCGGCCTGAAGCTCCGGAGGGTCCCGAAGGCCGAGATCGACCGGCGGGTGAAGGAGGCGGCGGCCATCCTGGGCCTCAGTGACCTGCTGGGCCGCAAGCCCAAGTCGCTCTCCGGCGGCCAGCGGCAGCGGGTGGCCTTGGGGCGCGCCATCGTGCGCAACCCCAAGGTGTTCCTGATGGACGAGCCGCTCTCCAACCTGGACGCCAAGCTGCGGGCATCCATGCGCACCGAGCTGGCCAAGCTGCACGAGCGGCTGCAGACGACGACGATCTACGTCACCCACGACCAGGTGGAGGCCATGACCATGGGCCACCGCATCGTGGTCATGCGGGACGGCGTGATCCAGCAGGTGGCGCCGCCCCAGGAGCTGTACGACCGGCCGGCCAACCTGTTCGTCGCCGGGTTCATCGGCTCGCCGGCCATGAACTTCCTGCGGGGCCGGCTCTCCGAGGACGGCCAGGTGTTCCGCGCCGCCACCTTCCAGTTCCGGCTGCCCGAGCGGCTGGCCGCAGCCGCCCGCCCCTACGCCGGTAAGGAGATGATCCTGGGCATCCGGCCGGAGAACATCCACGCGGATCCCACCTACCTGGCGACCCACGACGGGCCGCGCATCCCGGCGCGGATCGAGGTGGTCGAGCCGCTGGGCGCGGAGATCTACCTGTACCTGCGCACCGGCGAGGACGAGGTCACCGCGCGGGTCGAACCCCACCTGCGCTTCCGCCCCCACGACCAGCTCGACCTGGCCTTCGACGCGGACAAGGTGCACCTGTTCGACGCCGCGACGGAGATGGCGGTCCGCTGAGCGCACCGAGGAGGTAACACGTTTGGCCTATACCCTGCAAACGTTCATCCACCACAAGGTGTTCGGCAACCACCTCTCCAAGTGCAAGCCGCTCACCTACCGGAAGGAGGACTGGCTGCACCTCACCCGCGGTCGGGAGCGCAGCGTGCGGCTGATCATCCGCGTGATGCTGGGCGTGCCCAGCGCACACCACGGTCCCAACGAGCACGCGATGTGGTGCTTCCAGTTCCCCAAGGGTTCGCTGCTGACCGTCCACCTGCACCGCGGCACGGTGGCGGAGATCAGCACGTACGAGGCCGACAAGGACGAGCTGGAGGAGGCTGTGGACTACCTGCTGGAGGAGGTGGCCGCCCGGCTCAGGCAGCTCTGAGCCGGGGGGCCGTCCGGCTCGCGGGAGGAGGATGGCGTTGCACTGGTGGGAGGAAACGGAGGCGCGCATCCACCGCACCACGTCGGCCGCGACGCTGGGCCAGGGCCTCTGGCAGCGGCTCGTGCAGGCGGGGCTGGAGCCCGACGCGGCGTACCTCGCCGCGTACGATCTCGCGGCGCTCCAGCTCCTCTGCGCGGATCTGGTGAAGCTGGTGGACAGCCTCCTGGAGGTGGCCGATGGCGATCGGGCGGGCTGGCGTCGCCACGCGCTGGCCCTGCTGCGGTGGGCCAACAGCGCCGAGTCCTGGGCCCGGGAGACGGCGGCCGCGACCAACCGGCTGCTGGACAGCCTGGATCTGGAGCCGTCGACCCTCGCGGCACGGGAGGAGGTCGAGGCGGAGCCGAACGGGGCGCTCTCCCCCGAGGAGGAGGCGAAACTGGACGGGCGGTACCGCCACTGGCACCTGCTGTACGAGCGGCTGGACCTGAAGCTGTCCACCATGGGGCTGGAGGAGGCCGTCCAGCGGGCCGTGGCCCGGACGCTGGCGCGGCTTTACGAGGAGGCGGTGGTCACCTTCCGGCTGCTCTCGGGCCTGAGCCGGGAGAGCCGGCCGCGTTACGGGCAGGTGGCCAGGTTGTTGCTGCAGATCAACACCACGTGGCACTTTGACCTGGGCCCTTACCTGCTGGGCCTCGGACAGGCGCGCCCGGACGGCCGGGGGACGGTGGGGCTGGCCACCTGGCTGCTGCTGGCGTCGCGGGAACCGGACATGCACATGGGTTAATACGCAATTCTCTTAACCTTGACAGAAAGCGCGTGGCGGGTTATCATGAAAAGAGGTCCGCCACTTTGTGCGAGCCATTGGTTGTGCGATGGATGTGCCGTTACCCGGTTCAGCTGGTAACCACGGGCAGACGCCCCGTGTTTTGCTATAGAAGTTTCTCCTAAGGTCATTTCGCCTTGGGGTTTATCACGACTGGCAAAACCGATCTGGTCGACAACCCGCGCGCCGGCCGCGAGGGCGGCGTGTGTACCCATATGGCGAGCACGGAGTACGGACCGGCTTGTGGTCCGTTTTTCTTTTCCCTCGATTGTGCGACTTGATCACTTTCATGCGGACAGGAGGTGAAGGCAATTCTCTATGTGATCGTTGCCGTCATCGCGCTGATCCTCGGTGGTGCGGCCGGTGTGGCCGGCGGGTACTACTGGTTCGAGCGCGAGTCCCGGAAGAAGCTGAACTCCGCCGAGGCGCGGGCACGCCACATCGTCGACGAGGCCCTGCGGGAGGCGGAGGCTAAGAAGAAGGAAGCGATCCTCGAGGCCAAGGAAGAGGTGCACCGGCTGCGCACCGAGGCCGAGCGGGAGCTGAAGGAGCGGCGCGCGGAGCTCCAGCGGCTGGAGCGCCGGGTGCTGCAGAAGGAAGAGCAGCTCGACCGCAAGGTGGAGCAGCTGGAGCGGAAGGAAGAGACCCTCAGCCGGAAGGAGCGGGAGCTCGACCGCAAGAACCAGCAGGCACAGGAGCTGGTCAACAAGCAGATGGCCGAGCTCGAGCGCATCTCCCAGCTCACGATGGAGGAGGCGCGGGAGCTGTTCCTGAAGCAGGTGGAGCAGGAGGCCCGCGCGGATGCCGCCAAGCTGATCCGGGAGATCGACGCCGAGGCCCGGGAGAATGCCGAGAAGCGCGCCCGGGAACTGGTGGGTCTGGCCGTGCAGCGGGTGGCCGCGGATCACTCCTCGGAGCTGACCGTCACGGTGGTTTCCCTGCCCAACGACGAGATGAAGGGCAGGATCATCGGCCGGGAAGGGCGGAACATCCGTACACTGGAGACGCTCACCGGCGTGGATCTCATCATCGACGATACTCCCGAAGCGGTGGTGCTTTCGGCGTTCGATCCGGTGCGGCGTGAGGTCGCCAAGATCGCGCTGCAGAAGCTGATCCAGGACGGCCGCATCCACCCGGCCCGGATCGAGGAGATGGTGGAGAAGGCGCAGAAGGAGGTGGAGGCCCGGATCCGCGAGGAGGGTGACGCCGCCTGCTTCGAGCTGGGCATCCACAACCTGCACCCGGAGCTGGTGAAGCTGCTGGGGCGCCTGAAGTTCCGCACGTCGTACGGACAGAACGTGCTGAAGCACTCCATCGAGGTCGCGCATCTCGCCGGCATCATGGCCGCCGAGCTGGGTGTCAACGTGGAGGTGGCCAAGCGGGCCGGGTTGCTGCATGACATCGGCAAGGCGGTGGACCACGAGATCGAGGGCTCCCACGTGGCCATCGGCGTGAGCCTGCTGCGGCGGTACAAGGAGCATCCCGACGTGATCCACGCCATGGAGTGCCACCACGGCGACGTCGAGCCCCGCTCGGTGGAGGCGCATCTGGTGGCCGCGGCGGACGCCATCTCGGCCGCACGGCCCGGAGCACGGCGGGAGACCCTGGAGACGTACATCAAGCGGCTGGAGAAGCTGGAGGCCCTGGCGGACAGCTTCGACGGCGTCGACAAGTCCTACGCGATCCAGGCCGGGCGCGAGATCCGGGTCATGGTGAAGCCGGAGAAGATCGACGACTACGCCGCGCTGAAGCTGACCAAGGAGATCGCGCGCAAGATCGAGGAAGAGCTGGAGTACCCGGGACAGATCCGGGTGGTCGTCGTGCGGGAGACGCGCGCGGTGGAGTACGCCCGCTGACGCAGGCGAACTTTTCTCCCGGCGCAGACGTCATAAGAACAGAGCGCACACTGCGCCGACACTCGTCCTGAGCTGTCGGCGCAGCGTCGCTCGGGCGGGAGCTTGTGCGGGGAACATCGCTTCCCCAGTGAAGGAGGCATGATGGGGTGAACAAGCGCAGGGGCGACGAGCCCTCGGCTCGCACCATTCAGCTGCTCGTCAGCTACGCCATCCGCTACCCCGAAATCGCCACGGTGCGGTACGATCCGGGGCGCCAGGCCCTGCGTCTCTCCTTCCTGGTGAAGGGCCCGCTGACGGACGAGGAGTTCTCGGCGGCAGCAGGCCGCATCCGGGAGACGCTGGAGGTTTACCACCTGATGAACCAGCGGGAGGCTGACCTCATCGAGGTGCGCCGCACGGCGTTCGGGGAGCTGAACACCATTGCCGTCGAACGGGACGTGCACAGCCTCAGCCCCGAGGAGCTCTACACCGTGGTGGCGGTCGTGCGGTCACTGTTCCAGCAGCGGCTCCTGACCGAGCCTATGGAGTACTTCGGCGAGGAGGAGCTGATGGCCCAGGACGAGCTGATCGAGGAGGTCATGGCCTCGCTCAGCAACCAGCGGCAGCAGCCCAACCTGATCGCCATTCGGGAAAACGGCAGGCTGATGATCTTCCATAAGTAAATGGTAGCCAACGCGACCGGCCGGTCGGCCCCTCAGACGGAGGGCGCCGACCGGCCTTTGCGCGCCCGGGCGGTGGTAGGGGGCGGAGCCATAACTTTCTTATGGGAGTTGCGAACTTTTGTGCACCGGGATGCGTATTGATTGGTGAGCGCACCTTGCGATTCCAGTCAACCCCTGAACCACCGGGTCGGGTATAATAAAGCATATCCCAAACGGTGGGAAAAGCGGGCTATAGACTGGAGGCGCGGCGCCTTGCGCATTTTGTTCTTCGGTGACGTATACGGTCGAGTGGGTCGGGAGGTGGTGGCGCGGCGGCTGACCCCGCTGGTGAAGGAGACCGGCGCGGATGCGGTGATCGTCAACGGTGAGAATGCAGCGGGAGGCAAGGGCATCAGCGCGCAGATCTGCCAGGAGCTGTTCTCACTGGGCGTCGACGTGATCACGCTGGGCAACCACGCCTTCGACAAGCGGGAGATCGCCACATATATCGATGGGGAACCACGCCTGATCCGCCCCCTGAACTACCCTCCGGGGACACCGGGAGCGGGTTCGTACATCGTCCGCCGCGGGGGCAGGCCCCTGCTGGCGGTGGTTCAGGTGCAGGGGCGGGTGTACTCTCCGCAGCTGCTGGAGGACCCGTTCCGGGCCGTGGAGGGGGAAGTGGAGCGGCTCAGGCAGAGCACGCCGGTGATCATTGTCGACTGTCACGCGGAGGCCACGTCTGAGAAGCAGGCGATGGGCTGGTTTCTGGACGGTCAGGTGAGCGCCGTCATCGGCACGCACACCCATGTGCAGACGGCGGACGAGGTCATCCTGCCCGGGGGGACGGCCTACATGACCGACGTGGGCATGTGTGGTCCCTGGGTGTCGGTGATCGGTGCCGACCGCGAGCTGGTGCTGGAGCGGTTCCTGACGCAGCGTCCCGTTCGGCTGGAGGCTGCCCGGGGGCCGGCGATCCTGTCGGCGGTGCTCATCGAGGTGGATGAAGCGACCGGCAAGGCCACCGGCATCCAGCGAATCTTGGAAAGAGAAGTGGCTACAGAACCACTTGCTAGTCTCTTTGGAAGATGGTAGGATATTAGCAACTCATCAACCACCAAATACCAGTGGAGGGGACATTGGTTATGGAAGTGCTGAAGGTGTCGGCGAAGTCGAGCCCGAACGCAGTGGCGGGCGCTCTCGCGGGTTGCCTGCGCGAGCGTGGCTCCGCCGAGATCCAGGCAATTGGGGCAGGAGCGCTCAACCAGGCGGTCAAGGCGGTGGCGATCGCCCGCGGGTTCGTTGCGCCCAGCGGCGTCGATCTGATCTGCATCCCGGCGTTTACCGATCTGAAGATTGATGGGGAGGAGCGCACGGCGATCAAGCTGATCGTCGAGCCGCGCTGAGCCGAGCGACCTGACGCGCAGATGAGGGTGAGCGACAGGCACGCACATAACACGCCCGACCCGTGAGGGTCGGGCTGTGCTGTTTGGAGGGGTTTCGCCCATCGAAATGGAAACACTCCTAACGGCAACGCGCTCGGGAGGGAGTCGCAGATGGTGCACCTGGAGGAGGCAGCGGCGCTGCACCGCCGCTGCCCGGTGATTGATGGGCACGCGGATTCGATCCTGATGGTCCTGGCCGGCGAGCGCACCCTGACCGAACGGTCGGACAAGGGGCACATCGACTGGCCCCGGGCCCGGGAGGCCGGGGTCACCTGCACGGTGCAGGCGGCCTGGGTCGACCCGGTCTACTACCCCGTGGCCCCGCGGCGGGCGCACGAGGCCATCGACGGGCTGCTGGGCCAGATCGACGCGGCCGAAGGCGTGCGGCTGGTGCTGCGGGCCGACGACGTCACCGCCGCCCACGCGGCCGGCGAACTGGCCGTGCTGCTGAACATCGAGGGGGCGGAGGCGATCCAGGGGTCCCTGGCCCTGCTGCGCAACTACTACCGGCTGGGCGTGCGCATGATGGGCCTCGTCTGGAACCACCGCAACGAGGTGGCCGAAGGGGTCGGCGAACCCGAGTCCGGCGGCGGCCTCACCCGGTTCGGTCGCGAGGTGGTGCGCGAGATGAACCGGTTGGGCATGCTCATCGACCTGGCCCACATCACGCCGGCAGGGTTCTTCCAGGTGCTGGAACTGTCGGAGGACCCGGTGCTGTTCACCCACGGCAACTGCCAGGCGCTGTACGATCACCCCCGGAACCTGACCGATGAGCAGATCCGGGCCCTGGCCGCGCACGGCGGCGTGTTCGGCATCTCCTTCGTGTCCAGCTTTATGGGCCGGGAGACCGCAGCCTTGACGACGGTGGCCGATCACATCGACCACGTGTGCCAGTTGCTGGGCAATGCCGACCACGTCGGCCTGGGCTCGGACTTCGACGGGGCGACGCCGCCGCCCGGGCTGGAGGACGTCACCTGCCTGCCCCGGTTGACGGCGGAGCTCATGCGGCGGGGGTACGGGGAGGCCGACCTGGTCAAGATCCTGGGCGGCAACTACTTGCGGGTCTTCCAACAGGTTCTGCGGTAGCGGTTCCGGCGCGGTGGCTCGATTCAGGGAAGGAGGCGTCACACATGAAGGTCGAGGTAACCAGCCAGGCTCTCACCGAAGTCGCCGTGGACGTGCTGATTCTGCCGCTCACCGAGGGCACCCCGGCGCCGGCCGACGTGAACGAGGCGCTGGGCGGGCTGTGCGCGCAGGTGGTGGGCGCGGACTTCAAGGGCGAGATGGGGCAGACAACGCTGCTGTACACCGGGGGCCGGCTGCCGGCGCGCAAGGTCCTGCTCCTGGGCCTCGGGAAGGCGGAGAAGGTCACCAACCGGTCGCTGCGGCGCGCCGCGGGCATCGGGGCGCGTGCGGCCCGGAAGAGCGGCGCCCGGTCGATCGCCTTCGCGCTGCCCGGGGCGGTGGAGATGGACGAGGCGGCTGCCGCCCGCTTCATCACCGAGGGGGCGCTGCACGGCCTCTTCCGCTTGCCTGACTGGAAGTCGGAGAAGAAGCCCCGCCCCGAGGTGGAGGCCGTGCACATCCTGGGCGGCGAGCGAGCCCGGGAAGGAGCGGAGCACGGCCGCATCGTGGCGGAGGGGGTCAACCTCGCCCGCGCCCTGGCCTGGACGCCGGGCAACCACCTGACGGCCGCGAAGCTGGCGGAGCGCGCCGCGGAGATGTGCAGGGAGAACGGCATCGAGGTCGAGGTATACGACAAGAAAGGCTGCGAGGAGCTGGGCCTGGGCCTGCTGCTTGCCGTAAACCAGGGCTCCCGGGAGGAGCCGCGCTTCATCGTGATGCGGTACAAGGGCAACGGCGGCCAGGGGCCGTGGCTGGGCCTGGTGGGCAAGGGACTCACCTTTGACTCCGGCGGAATCTCCATCAAGCCCACCGAGGGCATGTGGAACATGAAGATGGACATGGGCGGCGCCGCGGCCGTCATCGGCGCCATGCAGGCCATCGCCCGGCTGAAGGTGAAGGCCGACGTGATGGCGGTCATCCCCTCCACCGACAACATGCCGGACGGCGGCTCGTACAAGCCTGGCGACGTCGTTTCGGGCCTCTCCGGCAAGACGGTGGAGATCCGCTCCACCGACGCCGAGGGCCGGCTGATCCTGGCCGACGGCCTGGCGTACGCGGCGAAGCAGGGCTGCCGCAAGATCATCACCGCCTCGACGCTGACGGGCGCCTGCAACATCGCCCTGGGGCCGATCCGCTACGCCCTGGTGGCCAACGACGACGCCTGGGAGGAAGAGGTCTACCGGGCCGGCGAGGCCGCCGGGGAGCGGGGCTGGAAGCTGCCCCACGACGAGGAGTACTACGACCTCATCAAGTCTTCGGTCGCGGACATGATCAACGGGACGAAGAACAGGGCCGCGGGCACCGTGGCAGGCGGTCTCTTCCTCATGAAGCACGTGGGGGACACGCCGTGCGTCCACCTGGACATCGCCGCGGTGGCGTGGAAGAGCGGCAGCGACGAGTATGAGGACGAGGGCGCCACCGGCGTCGGGACCCGCACCTTCGTCGAGGCCGCCCGGCGCTTCGCGGAGGGCCTGCGCTAGATGGTGCGGATTCCGATGCCGCCGCCTCAGGGGCGCGCGGACCTGCACAACCACACCACCGCCTCCGACGGGACGCTGACCCCGGCGGAGCAGGTGCGATGGGCGGCCAGCCAGGGGCTGGCCGCCGTGGGCATCACGGACCACGACACCATCGCCGGCTGGGCCGAGGCGAAGGAGGCCGCGGAGGAGGCAGGCATCGAGCTGGTGCCCGGATGTGAGCTCTCCACCGAGGTGGGCGGGACCGAAGTGCACATCCTCGCGTACTACTTCGACCCGGAGGACCCGGGGATGGCTGATCTGCTGCGCCGCATGCGGGGCGGGCGGCGGAAGCGGGTGGAGGAGGCGGTGGCGAAGCTGCACGCGCTGGGCTACGCCGATGTGTCGCTGGAGCGGATCCTCGCCCGGGGCGGGGAGTCCGTGGGGCGCCCGCACATCGCCGCGGAGCTGGTGGACCTGGGGATCGTGCGCACCCTCAAGGAAGCGTTCGAGCGATTCCTGGCCCAGGGTCGGCCGGCCTACGTGCCGCGTCCCAAGCTGGAGCCGGCGGAGGCGATCGCCGTCGTCAGGCAGGCGGGCGGTGTGCCGGTGCTGGCGCACCCCGGGCTGATCGGGGACGACCGGTGGGTGCGGGAGGCGATCGCCGCCGGGGTCATGGGCATCGAGGCCTACCACACGGACCACAGCGAGCTGCAGCGCCAGTTCTACGCCCGCTGGGGCCACGACGCAGGCCTCGTCGTCACTGGCGGCACCGACAGCCACGGCCCGCAGGGGACCCGCACGGTGGTGCCGGGCACGGTCAACGTGGGGATGGACGTGGTGGAAAGGCTGAAGGCGCTCTCCCTCTGGTACCAGCGGTCGCGCGGGTCGCTGGCATAATCTCTCTCCGCAGGAGGTAAACTAGCCAGGAGCCAACGCGACCGGAGGGGGGCGAACGTGGGGTACGACGAGGTGCAGGCCCTGCGCGACCGGATCCGGGCGCTGGAGGAGCGGACCCGGCTGCTGGAGGAGCGCATCCGGGGGCTTCGGACCAGCCGCCGGATCCTGATGAACCTGCTGGCCGCGCAGGAGCGTGAGCGGCGCGCCTTGGTTGCCCGGCTGGAGGCGGAGAACGGCCGGCTGCAGCGGAAGACCGCGCGGTTCGCCCGGGCGGTGCTGGAGCGGAACATCCGCATCGTGCGCCTGGAGGAGTCCCTGCGCCGGCAGACCGATGTCTCCTCCGGGTAGCTGCAGGGCGCGCGGCGCCCGCGGCCACCAACGCGAAGCGCCCCCGGGGGTCTCCCCGGGGGCGCCGCACTCTATGTCTGCGGACGTTTGGACTGCTTAACGCCCAGTCGGATCTGCCGGTCGGGACGAGGAGGTTCAGGGCGGGATTCCCAGTCGAAGAACGGATCACCGACGAAGGCCGGGGGTTCGTCCCGCCAGCCCTCGGGGACGACTGCTCTGAGGCTCAGGACGGAGCCACCGTTCCGGATCTGCTTGCGCTTCACGGTCACGAGCTCCACCTCCTGTTCGCTCCTTCTGAGGCCATTGTACCAGCCACGGCACGCCAAGTGAAGGTTTCAGGTGACACCCGCTTCCTAATGTTAGTCTTCACTTTCCCTGAACGATTCATGCCACCGTCACGTCCTTTGGAATAAGTACAGAAATGGGTATGTTCAGGGAGGCAGCGATATGGAGCAGATGGCAGCGCTGGCGGCACGGATCCGCGCCAATATGGAGAAGGTCATGGTGGGCAAGGCCGACGTCATCGAACTGCTACTGGTGGCGCTGGCGGCCGGTGGCCACGTGCTCATCGAGGACGTGCCGGGGACGGGCAAGACGATGCTGGCGAAGTCGCTGGCCCGGTCGCTGGACGTGACGTTCCGCCGCATCCAGTTTACCCCGGACCTGCTGCCTTCCGACGTGACGGGCCTCTCCTATTTCAACCAGAAGACGGGCGAGTTTGAGTTCCGCCCGGGACCCGTGTTCGCGCAGGTGCTGCTGGCCGATGAGATCAACCGCGCGACGCCCCGCACCCAGTCGGCCCTCCTGGAGTGCATGGAGGAGCGGCAAGTGACGGTGGAGGGCGTCACGCGGCCGCTGGCTCGCCCCTTCCTCGTGCTGGCGACGCAGAACCCGGTGGAGCAGGAGGGCACCTTCCCGCTGCCCGAGGCGCAGCTGGACCGGTTCCTGCTGAAGCTGCCTGCCGGGTACCCGTCGGCCGACGAGGAGATGGCGATGCTGGACCGCTTCCGCAGCGGCGACCCCTACCGGGAGCTCGCGCCGGTCGCCACGGCCGACGAGATCCTCGCGCTCCAGCAGGCGGTGCCCCAGGTGCACGTGGCGCGGCCGGTTCAACAGTACATCGTGGACCTGGCCCGCGCGACCCGCAGCGCCGAGGGCATCGAGCTGGGAGTCAGCCCCCGGGGCACGCTGGCCCTGCTGCGGGCGAGCCAGGCCCTGGCGGCGGTGCGGGGGCGCGACTACGTCCTCCCGGACGACGTGCAGTACCTGGCCCGGCCGGTGCTGGCCCACCGGCTCGTGACGTCCACCCAGCTGCGGCTGCGGGGGCGCGGCGCCGCCGAAGTGCTGGATGGGATCCTCGCGGCCACGCCGGTCCCCGCGGAACCGGTGCCGAAGGGGGCGGTGTAGGTGCGCCTGGGCAGCGGATCCGGGCTGCAGTGGCTGGGCGCAGCTGCCCTGCTGCTCGCGGCGCTCTGGCTCCGTAGCGGCCTACTGCTGCTGGCGGCAGGCCTCGTTGCGCTGGTGGCGGGCGTGGTAGCCCTGTGGCGGCGGTTCGGCCTCAGCCGGCTCACGTACGAGCGGCACTTCCAGCAGAACCGGTGCTTCCCGGGCGAGCCGGTCACGCTCACGGTCACCGTGACCAACCGGAAGGTCCTGCCGCTGACCTACCTCGTCGTGGAGGAGTCGGTGCCCGTGGCGCTGGAGGTGGAGTCCCGGCGCCTGCACTTCCAGAGCCGGGCCCGCGGGAGGCTGCGGATGCGCTTCAGCCTCGGCTGGTACCAGCGGGTGGAGCGGCGCTTAACGGTGCGGGCCGCGCGGCGCGGGGCCTACCGCCTGGGGCCCGCGGTGGTGGCCGCGGGCGACCCGTTCGGGTGGGCCGAGCAGCGCATGGAGGTCGCACCGTCCGACCTGTTGATCGTCTATCCGCGGGTGGTGCCGCTGGAGGAGGTCGGGCTGCCGGCGCAGCGACCGTTCGGCGACCTGGCGTCCCGGGACCGGCTCTTCGCGGACCCCCTCCGGTTCGCGGGGGTACGCGAGTACCGGCCCGGGGACCCGCTGAACCAGGTGCACTGGAAGGCGACGGCCGCGACCGGCGAGCTGCAGGTGCGGCTGCTGGACCCGTCCGCCAGCCTGGGGCTGGCGGTCTTCCTGAACACGTGGTCGTACGAACGCTTCTGGGAGGGCGACGACGCGGACGCCCTGGAGGCTGGCGTGACCCTGGCGGCCTCGATCGTGGGCTGGGCCCACGAGCACGCCCTGCCGGTGGGCCTCTACGCCAACGGCCTCGTGTACGGGTGGGGCTTCAGCCTGCATCTGCCGCCGGCCCGCGGAGACGGCGTGCTGGTCCAGGCCCTGGAGGGGCTCGCCCGGCTGCAGACGGGATCGCCCCAGCCCCTCTGGGAGTTGATGGCCGCGGAAGTGCCGGCGCTGCCGTACGGCACCTCGCTGGTGGTGATCACCCGGCAGGTGGGCGTCGACCTGGCGGGCGCGGTCCTGCGCGCCCAGCGGTCCGGCCGCCCCGTGACCCTGGTGGTGACCGGGCCGGAGGCGGAGCCGGTGCCGGAGCTGCCGGGGGTCCGGGTCTACCGCGTGGGCGGAGAGGAGGGGCTGCATGGCGCGGTTCTGGCGGAGTAGGGGCCTCTGGGTCCGGTGGCTGTTGGCCGCGCTGGTGGAGACCGCGGCGGCCCTCCCGTGGATGCTTTTCCTCTACGCGGCGGACGGTGAGGCGGGCTGGTTCGAGGCTGTGCCCGGTGCGTGGCTGCCGCTCGCCGTCTTCCTGACCGCGGCGGTGTGGGAGTCGGGAAGCCGGGGCGACGCGCGCCCCGCGCGCGTCGGGGCCCTGGTGGCGGGCGCCGCCCTGGCCTACCTGGCGGCGTACGCCCTCCTGCCGGCGCCGCTGCGGACCGGGGTGTTCGGCCTCAACCCGGCGCTGGCCTTCGTGCCCGTGGCCGTTTACCTCTGGTACGCCGGGGCCAGCTGCGCCCTGGAGGGGCTGGAGTACGGCCGCCTCTTCGAGCGGGCGTGGCGGCTGTTCGGCGGGCAGCTGGCCGGCATCGTGTGTCTCCTGCTGCTGGGCGAGGCGCGGTCCGGCCCGGTGCAACTGGTACTGGGATGGTCCGTGGTGCTGCTGTTCGGGGCCGGCCTCTCGCTGTTGATCCTGACCCGGGAGCGGGCTCTGCTGGGCGCCTTCGATGCGGAGGAGCAGGCCGCGGAGCCCACATCCCCCGCTGTGACCGGCTTCGTGCTGGCCCTGCTCGCCGGGACGGTCGCGGCGTCCGCTGTGCTGACGGTGGACCGGGTGGCGACGCTCCTGCGCGCGGTCGGCCGGCTCGTGGCGCCGGTCTACAACGTCCTGGTCCAGGTCGCAGCGTATCTCGCCATGGGCGTCGCCATGCTCCTGGAGCCTCTGTTCAACCTGCTGAAGTGGCTGGCATCCCAGCAGGAGCCGACGGAGCAGGGGGGAGGCGAGGACGTTGCGCCGGGCCCGCCCGACCTGCCCCCGGATGCCGGGGCGCAGCTGGATCTGGAGCCCGTGCTGAAGGCCGGGTTGATCCTGGTGGCGGTAGCGCTGGCGGCCCTGCTGCTGTGGCGCATGAGCGCCGTGCGGCGGCGCACGTCCGAGGTGGACGAGGAGCGGACCAACCTCGGCTTCTGGGCCTCGCTCTGGCAGGACCTGCGGGGGCTGCTGCAAGCGCGCCGAACCGCAGGGGCGGTGGGAGACGGCGCCGGGGAGGAACCGGTTCCGCCCGGCAGCGCCCGGGAGCTTTACCGGCGGCTGCAGCGGTGGGGTTCCTCGCGGGTGCGCCCCCGGCGGCCGGCCGAGACCCCCAACGCGTATCGGTCGGCGCTGGCCGGCGCGCAGCCTCGGGCTGCCGACGCGGTCGACGCCGTGACCGCGGTCTACAACCAGGAGCGCTACGGCAGCCGGCCGCCGGATGCGGAGACGGTTGCAGAGGCCGCAGCGCTTTGGGAGGCCAGTTGCGAACGGGACTTCACTGTGTAATCGCCTTAACTTATAATGAATGGGAAGGCAACATGCGCCTTCCCATTCTTTGTGCGAATCGGATCTCGCCGGCGATGCGAGGGCCGACCCGGAGGGGGAGTTCGATGCTGCTGCAGCACCTGACCACCTTCTGCCGCGTCGTGGAGGAAGGGTCGTTCACCCGCGCCGCGCAAGTGCTGAACCTGACCCAGCCGTCGGTCACCAAGCAGGTGGGGGCCCTGGAAGACTACCTGCAGGTGCAGCTGTTCACCCGGCAAGGCAAGCGGGTCCACCTCACCCCGGTGGGGGAGCTGGTATACGACTACGCCCGCCAGGTGATCCACCTGGTGCAGCGGTGCGAGGAGGCGGTACGGGAGTACCGCTCGCCCGGCAGCGGCAGCGTGACGGTGGGTTGCGTGCACACGATCGGCCTGTTTACCCTGCCGGAGCTCCTGGCGGCGTACGTGCGGGAGCACCCGCGGGTGAAGATCAACGTGAAGACCGGGAACAACCGGGAGACGGTGACGATGCTCCTGCACGGCGAGGTGGACGTGGGGCTCGTCACGACGCCGCAGGTACACGAGCGCATCGAGGTGGTGCCGCTGTTTGAGGATCCGCTGGTGGTGGTCGCAGGCCCCAGCTTCGCCGCCGATCTGCCGCCGGTGGTCAGCAACGCCGATCTGGCGCAGCTGCCGTTCATCGGCTACGTGCGCGGCGCCCGCTTCCGTATGACCACGGACCAGGTGCTGGAGGAGATGGGCATCCAGCCGCAGTTCGTGATGGAGTTCGACAACCACGAGGCGATCAAGACGATGGTCGCGCTGGGCTTCGGGATCGCCCTGGAGCCGGTGTCGGCGGTGCAGCGGGAGCTGATCTCGGGGCAGCTGGTGCGGCTGAACGTGCCGGGGCTGCCGCGCCTCAGCCGGACCACGTCGCTGATCCTGCGGCGGGGCGAGCGGCGCAGCGAGGCGGTGCGGGCGTTCCTGTCGCTGCTGGAGCAGCGGTACAACGTCACGATTCCGACGCGGTAGGACGGACTTGGGGGTACAACGTAGCCGTGCATCTGGCGGCCGCCGGGCCCTGCGCCCGGCGGCCGCCATGCGCAGGACCGCCCGTGTCTTCCACCTGGCGATGGCACCACACGGGCATCGCCGGAACTGCCCTTACGGGAACCGCAGCAACCGCCGTCACGGGCACCGCCGGAACCGTGGCGTGTGCGTGGGTTACGGAGTGCCTGCTCGTGCTGAGGCGGTCAGGACCGACCCGGAAGTGTCGGCGACACCGCTAGCATGGCGGCTTGCATCGACGTTCATCCCTGCACAACCAGCGTCGGTTGGAAGGAGTCGGTCTGCCGCCGTCGCAACGAATGTGCACTTCGGTGAAGACTGCGTGCGACAAGGACTGCGGGAGACGCGAGCCTGAGACGGCCTGTTGCGCAAGGCGTGCGGGAAATTGCACATTCGTTGCGATGAGACCGGCCGCACGGCCCGCTCAGTCTGTCGAGCCCGGCCGGTGCACAGGTGAACGGGCCGGAGAGGTTGGGACGAACAGCGTCCTCGTCGTCCGACCCAGCGCGGGCTGGCTTCGTTGCCACGAATGTGTACTTTGGTGAAGGCCGCGTCCGACAAGGACCGCGGAAGACGCGGCCCTGAAACTGCCTGTGGCGCAAGGGGCGTGGAAAAGTGCACCATCGTTTCCATGAGACCGGGGACACGGCCTGCCCAGTTCGTCGAGCCCGGTTGATGCACAGCCAACCTGGGCGAAGAGCTGCGGAGGAGCAGCCTCATCGTCGTGCAATCCTGAGCGGGCTGCCTTCGTTGACATGAACGTGTACTTTCGTGAATGCCGCCTGAGACAAGGTCAGCGTGGAACGCGAGCCTGAACCTGCCTGTGGCGCAAGGATCGGCGACCTCTCCCGGCCCGCATGCCATGATCCTGCCCGCCGCGCGGGAAAACTACGGCACGAGGAGGTGTGCATATGCCGGGCAACAAGATCGGCAAGCTAAAGGCGGGGCAGGGGCTGCGGCGGATTCTCGCCCAACGTCGGGGCGGCTGGCGCGACGCAGAAGCCAAGTCCAACTTCGAGGTCGGTTCCGAGCTGGAACCCGGTGACGGAACCCCCGGGCGGACGGGTCGGGCCGGCCGCTGGGGCGATCCGCACCGCTGACGCATAACAAATTTAAATCAGGGGTTGCAATTTCCGCCGAAATGGCGTATCCTATCATTGGTTTGCGGCTTGGTGAGCGGTGCGCTGGTTTGCCGAATACGGGCGAATTCCTCGCGTCTCCCTCCCGAACGCGATCCAAAAAATATCTCCAGATGGATGGGAGAGAGAATGCGAATGACCAAGACCCTGTACTTCGGCAACCTTCCGTGGGCCGTCACGCCGGAGGATCTTCAGAACGCCGTGTCCCAGCATGCTGAGGTGCTCGGCGCCCGAATCGCTACCGATCGGGAGACGGGCCGCAGCCGCGGCTTCGGCTTCGTGGAGGTTCCGGCCGATCAGGCTCAGGCCGTCATCGACGCCCTGAACGGCGCCGAGTGGGCCGGCCGTCAGCTCACCGTCAACGAGGCCCAGCCTCGTCCGGAGCGTGGCCCTCGCCGCTAAACAGCGGAGGTGACAACAGCGCCCGGTGCATGTGCACCGGGCGTTTTGCCGCGTCTTGGGGCCGTTGCCACGGGCGTCCGCCATAGGGTAGAATGACGGTTGTCATAACAGTGGCGCAAATCGGGTTGCCGGTGTGGTGTACGGGAGGAGGGCGGTGCATGCGTTGCGGTGCTTGCGGCCGTGAGGTGGACGGTGGCCCGGGCGATCTCTGCCCGGTGTGCGGAGGTGTGCTGGGTGCCGATTATGTCACGGCAACCCCGGAATCGAGCCTGGCCGGATTCGGGAAGGTGGTGCGCGGCATCAGGCCTGCGCGTCGCCGGTCCCGGGTGGTGCGCGCCGGCGCGCTGGCGATTCTGCTGCCCTTTGCCGCAGCGTCAGTGGCATGGGGATACCAGGTGTGGCAGAATGCCGGCGGGCGCCTGACCCTCGGCATGGCCATGCCCGCCCTGCTGCTGCTGCTGACGGGTGCGGTGGCGTTTCGCTGGTTGCGGTAGCCGCAGTTCGGCGCGGGAGTGACCCGTCAGAGAAACGGCGTTTCCGTTCACCTGAGCCACGACCGATGGGAAAAGCACAAGGAGGAGGCGAAGCCCGCCTGCGATGTGGGTCCAGCAGTACAAATACGGTGGCAGGAAGCACTACAGCTACCCGGTGCGGCTCATCGAAGAGCGTTCCGACGTGATCATCGTTCACGGGGCGTACGGACGCCCCCTCACCCATCCGGGGAGGGGGCTGGTGGACTGGCCGGTGCCCAACGAGTCGATCGAGTTCCACTTCACGTCTGCGCCGTGCTCCGTGAGCGCCGCCTGGAACGCCGACGGCTCCTTCCGGCATTATTACGGCAACGTGAACACGCCGGCCACGCTGTCGGAAGGCGTTCTTTCCCTGGTCGACCTGGACCTCGACCTGCTGGTGACCGAGGACCTCGCGTGGCGGGTAGAGGATGAGGACGAGTTCGAGGCCCACCGCCGGGAATGGGGGTATCCCGAAGAGGTGGTGGAACTGGCCAGAAGCGCGCTGGCGGAACTGATCCAGATGGTGGAGGAGCGGCGGTTTCCGTTTGACGGGTCTGCGTTCCGGCTGCGGGAGCAGCTGTCCCGGTCGGGAGCACCCCGCGCAGAATCAGCCCGCCGCACCTGATCGGCCCGCCGGGCACAACGGGCCGCTCCCGCTCGCCGAGGGTCAGCTCCGTGAAAGCAGGGCCCGCGCTGCAATGCGCGGGCCTGGTTTGCCTGTCCTGCCGCTGCGCCGGTCACAGGCTGAGGGCGATGCGCTTGGCCACCACCATGGCCTGCCCGGCGGCGTTCGCCAGGCTCTGGTACGCCGGGGGCGTGCAGACGTCGCCCGCTGCAAAGACGCCGGGCACGGAGGTCTGTCCGAAGCGGTCGGTGACGATGTATCCCTCGGGGTCGAGCTCCACCTGGCCGGCCACCAGCTGGCTGTTGGGCTCGTTGCCGATGTAGATGCAGACCGCATCCACCTCCAGGGGCCACACCCGGTCGGCCTGGTGGACCTCCACGGTGACCCCGTCGGGCCGGACGTCGAACCGCCCCACCCTGGCCCGTTCGTGGTGCACCAGTCGATCGTTCGCCAGGACGGGGGCGGAGAGGTCCGTCCGGGCCCGGAGCGGGC
The DNA here is from genome assembly GCF_000009905.1 of Symbiobacterium thermophilum IAM 14863. Taxonomy (GTDB): domain Bacteria; phylum Bacillota; class Sulfobacillia; order Symbiobacteriales; family Symbiobacteriaceae; genus Symbiobacterium; species Symbiobacterium thermophilum. The sequence continues at coordinate 1,908,886 of NC_006177.1, read as the reverse complement.
CGCGGCTCAGCAGGTGGACCTCCCGGGCCACCGGAAGCAGCAGGCCGGCGTTCTCCAGCGCACGGTCGCCTCCGCCGATCACCGCCACGCGCCGGCCGCGGAACCAGGGCAGGTCGTGGGAGGGGCGCCGGACCCAGTTGCCTTCGTAGAGCGCCCGCTCGCCCTCCACGCCGAGGCGGCGGGCCCGCAGGCCGGTGGCGATGACCAGGGCTCGCCCGGTGACCGGGCCCTCGGAGGTAAGGCAGGTGCGCTCCGCTGCGGAGACGGCCCGGACGGTCCTCCCCAGGTCCACCCGCGCCCCGGCCTCGGCCGCCTGGCGCATCAGCCGCTCCGTAAGGGCTTCGCCGCTGGGCAGGTCCAGGCCCGGATAGTCGAAGATCCGCCCGCGGATCTGGTTGAGCTGGCCGCCGGGTCGCGGGGCGGCTTCCAGGACCAGCGGCTCCAGACCCAGCCGACGGGCCCATATTGCGGTCGCCAGTCCCGCCATCCCGGCCCCGACGATGACTATGTCCCAGTGCCTGTCCTCTGCCACAGCACACACCCCCTCCCGGCGTGACGGCGGTGTATGAGACCGCAGCTGTTACTCAAAGAGTTTCCGGAACTCGCCGTAACCTTCCTTCTCCAGGTCTTCCTTGGGGATGAAGCGCAGGGCCGCGGAGTTGATGCAGTAGCGGAGGCCCGTGGGCGCCGGGCCGTCCGGGAACACGTGGCCCAGGTGGGAGTCGGCCCCCCGGCTGCGCACCTCGGTGCGCACCATCCCGTGGCTGAGGTCCAGCCGCTCCACGATATTCTCGGGCACCAGCGGCCGGGTGAAGCTGGGCCAGCCGCAGCCGGCGTCGAACTTGTCCCTGGAGCTGAAGAGCGGCTCGCCGGAGACCACGTCCACGTAGATACCTTCTTCGAAGTGGTTCCAGTACTCGCCGGTGAAGGGCCGCTCAGTGGCGCCCAGCTGCGTCACCTCGTACTGGATGGGCGTGAGCCGGCGGCGAAGTTCGGCGTCCCGCTCCGGGTCCCGCCAGTGCTTCCGGATGAAGTCGTCGCGACCGGATGCGGCCCGGTACCGCTGGTAATGGAACGGGTTCTTCCTGTGGTAACCCTGGTGGTACTCCTCGGCCGGGTAGAAGGGGCCGGCGGGGAGGATCAGGGTGGCGATGGGCTTGTCGAACCGTCCGCTGGCCTCCAGCTCTGCCTTGGACTTCTCGGCCAGCCGGCGCTGCTCCTCGTTGTGGTAGAAGATCGCCGTGCGGTACTGCGGGCCGCGGTCGTAGAACTGCCCGTCGGGGTCGGTGGGATCGATCTGCTGCCAGAAGAGGTCGAGCAGCCGCTCGTAGGGGAAGACGTCCGGGTCGAAGGTGATCTGGACTGCCTCGAAGTGGCCCGTGGTGCCGGAACAGACTTCCTCGTACGTGGGGTTCTCCTTGTGGCCGCCGGTGTAGCCCGAGACCACCTTGTAGATGCCGGGCTGCTCCTCGAAGGGGCTCACCATGCACCAGAAGCAGCCGCCGGCGAAGGTGGCCAGTTCCAACCTTTTCTCATCCATGGTGCATACCCTCCCTGTACCATTCTGGACGACCGGGCCGGTCCCGGGGGTACTGCACGGCGTCCACCGGCGTGGCCCGGCCACCGCACGGGCTCTGCCCTTCGGCCCCGGCGATGCGCGCAGCGGGGGGAGCTGCACCCGGGCCAGGGGGAACCCATGGCCGTAGACGGAACCCATGGCCGGTGTGCCAACGTGATATATAGTGGGGGGTGTCTCGGTATGAAGCGCCAGGCGCTGTGGGGGATGGGCGCTGTGGTTCTGGCCGTGCTGCTGATCACCGGGATGAGGCCGGCGGTCCTCGCAATGGACGATGTGGTGGAGGCCCTGGAGAGGGCCGGGCTGCAGGTCGCGGTCCAGGAGACGGTCAGCTGGCCCGTCCTCGGCGAGGGAACCCGGCTTGCCCTGGGAGCGGACGGCGCACATACCCTGGTGGCTTTCATCTACGCCAGCCAGGAGGAGCAGGAGCGGTTCGAGGTCGGCGAGGGCGGCTACCGGGTGACCGACGGCAACACCGCTGCCCTCTTCGAATGGGATTCCCCACAGACGGTCATCCGGCATCGGAACGTGATGATCATCATGCCGGCCGATTCGCCGGCGCTGGCGACCGTGCGGGCCGCAACCCTGGCTTGGGGCATGGTGGACTGACCGCACCGCCGACCGGCAGACGGGCGCGCCGCGCCCGTTTCTCTTTTGGGCGGAGCCCTACTTGTGGTACACTACACTAGATGCACATTCCGTAGATCACCGCCCCAAAGGGGGAGACCATACATGACCGAGAAGGATCATAAGGCCGATGACCTTAACCATATTCTCGACCGCGTCGAGCAGATGATGAAGGACGGCACCCTGGAGCTGCTGCCCATGGCGGAGCAGGGGGCGACCGAGGACCTGACGCCCGGCGGCTTCGACCACCTGGAGCCCGCCGGGGTGGCGCAGATGCAGATCGATCCGGAAGCGGGCCGGCGCATCCACGGCAAGCCCGAGCCCCGGGTGCACATCGAGACCTTCGGGTGCCAGATGAACGAGCACGACAGCGAGATCATGTACGGCATCCTCGCCCAGATGGGCTACGTGAAGGCCCAGGGGCCTGACGACGCCGACCTCCTGCTGTTCAACACCTGCGCCGTGCGGGAGTCGGCGGTGGAGCACGCCTTCGGCCGCATCGGCCAGCTGAAGCCGCTGAAGTACACCAACCCCGACCTCATCATCGGGGTGTGCGGCTGCGTGCCCCAGGTGGAGGGCCAGGTGGAGCGCATCAAGCGGATGTTCCCGTACCTGGACCTGATCTTCGGCACCCACAACATCCACCGGCTGCCCGAGCTGGTGGAGCGGGCCAGGAGCGAGCGGGAGACCGTGGTGGACGTGTGGGAGTCGATGGGCGACGACTTCCCGGACATCCTGCCGGCGGCCCGGGAGGGCGACCTGAAGGCCTGGGTCACGATCATGTACGGGTGCGACAAGCACTGCACCTACTGCATTGTGCCCACCACCCGCGGCAAGGAGCGCAGCCGTCCCTACGAGGTCATCCTCGCCGAGGTCCAGGAGCTGGCGCGCCAGGGCTTCAAGGAGATCACCCTGCTGGGCCAGAACGTCAACGCGTACGGAAAGGACCTGTACGGCCGCCACGGCGAGGGGGCCTTCGACTTCGGCGACCTGATCGAGCTCATCGACCGGAACAGCCCCGGCATCGAGCGCATCCGCTTCACCACCAACCACCCCAAGGACTTTACCCGCAAGATGGTGGAGCAGATCGCCCGCGCCGAGAAGGTCTGCGAGTGGTTCCACCTGCCGGTGCAGTCGGGCTCCGACAGCGTGCTCCGGCGCATGAAGCGCTCGTACAACCGGAAGCAGTACCTGCGGCTGGTCGGGTGGATCCGGGAGCTGATCCCCGACGCGGTGATCACCACCGACATCATCGTGGGCTTCCCCGGCGAGACGGAGGAGGAGTTCCAGGAGACGCTGAGCCTCGTGGAGGAGGTCCAGTACGACGCCGCCTTCATGTTCATGTACTCCGAGCGGGCCGGCACCCCGGCCGCCCAGATGGAGGACCGGCTCAGCGTGCCCGAGAAGAAGGAGCGGCTGCAGCGGCTGATGGAGGTGCAGAACCGCATCGCCCGCGCCAAGAACGAGGCGCGGGTCGGCAAGGTGTACGACATCCTGGTGGAGGGGCTGGACAAGGGCAAGCCCGACGTGGTCTTCGGGTGGACCCGGGGCAACATCCTGGTCACGTTCCCCGGCGACGAGTCCCTCAGGGGCCGGATCGTGCCCGTGCGCATCACCCGCGCCGGCACCTGGACCCTGGAGGGCGAGCTGGTGGAGAGCCCGGTGACGCTGGCCTAGTCAGCACGATGGGGGGAGATGACGTGGCGGTTGCGACCCGTCGCGATGTGTGGTTGCTGGCCCGGGAGCTGGCCGAGGCCATCGCGGAGACGCCGGAGGTGCAGGAGTACCGGCGGACCGAGGACGCGGTGCTGGCCGACCCCGACGCGGTCGCCCTGATCCGGGAGTACGAGGCGGCCAAGCGGGCGGTAAAGCTCTCCCGCGGCCGGCCGCCCGAGGAGCAGAAGGCCCTGGTGGAGCGATTCCTGGCGATCGAGGAGCGGTTCAACGCCCACCCGGTGATCCAGGCCTACTGGAACGCCCGGGTGGCCCTCGATGCCTTCATGGAGCGGATCAACGCCGTGGTGACCTTCCCGATCACCGGCGAGACGGCGCCCCGGGCAAAGGGCGGCTGCGGCTCCGGCAGCTGCGGCTGCGGCGGATAAGGGCAGGACGGATCCGGAGGGGGGCAGTTGCCCCCCTCCGGGCTTGCGAGCAGGGTTCCGGCCTGCGGGTGACGAACAACAGCCGGAAGGACCGCGCGGCCAGGCAGCGAACGCGGCGCGCGGAGGAGGAGGACTTGCAGCAAGGTGGACCCAGCCAAGGCAACACCCATGTTCGCCCAGTACCTGCAGATCAAGGAGCAGTACCCGGACTGCATCCTGTTCTACCGGCTGGGCGACTTCTACGAGACCTTCATGGACGACGCGGAGCTGGTGGCGCGGGAGCTGGAGCTGGTGCTCACCGGCCGGGACGCCGGCAAGGACATGGGCCGGGTTCCCATGGCCGGGATCCCCTACCACGCGGCCGAGGCGTACATCGCCCGCCTGATCGAGAAGGGCTACAAGGTGGCCATCTGCGACCAGCTGGAGGACCCGAAGAAGGCCAAGGGGTTGGTGAAGCGGGACGTCACCCGGGTGGTCACGCCGGGCACCCTGGTGGAGCCCCGGCTGCTGCCCGAGAAGGCCAACAACTTCCTCGCGGCCATCGCCTGGTCCCGGACGGGGTTCGGCCTCGCCGTGGTCGACCTCTCCACCGGCGAGTTCGCGGCGGCGCAGATGAACGGGGCGGACAGCCTGCGGCTGCTCCTGGAGGAGATCGGCCGGCTGGAGCCCCGGGAGGTAATCCTGGAGCCGGGGCTGGCGGCTGAGCCGTCGGTGACGGGGCCGCTGAAGGCGTCGGGCATCGCCGTCTCGGTGTTCGAGGGGCGGCATTTCAACCATGCGAATGCCTACCGGAAGCTGACGGAGCACTTCGGCACGGCCAACCTGAGCGGCTTCGGCTGCGAGGACCTGGAACTGGCCACCTCAGCCGCGGGCGCGGCGCTGGCCTACCTGGAGGAGATGCACAAGGCCAGCCTGGGCCACGTGAGCGGGCTGGCGGTCTACTACCCCGGCGACTACATGGTGCTGGACCCCGCCACGCGGCGGAACCTGGAGCTGACCCGGTCGCTCCGGGACGGCGGGCGGCGGGGCACCCTGCTCTGGGTCATGGACCGCACCGTCACCGCCATGGGCGCGCGGCTGCTGAAGAGCTGGCTGGAGCGGCCGCTCCTCGACCTGCGGCAGATCCACGCCCGCCACGAGGCGGTGGGCGAACTGGTGCACCGGCCTGTGCTGCGGGCCGACCTGCGGGCGCTGCTGCAGGAGGTCCACGACCTGGAGCGGCTGGCCGGACGGGTGGCGGTCGGCAGCGCCAACGCCCGGGACCTGGTCGCCCTGAAGCAGTCGCTGGTGGCGCTGCCGTCGATCCGGGTGGCCCTGGAGGACGTCCGGGCCGAGCGGCTGGTGGAACTCCGGGACCAGCTGGATATGCTGGACGACGTGCGGGACCTGATCGAGCACGCCATCGCCGACGAGCCGCCGGTGGCCCTCACCGAGGGCGGCATCCTGAAGGACGGCTTCCACCCGGAGGTCGATGAGCTCCGGCGCATCGCCCGGGACGGCAAGGCCTGGATCGCCCAGGTGGAGGCCCGGGAGCGGGAGCGCACGGGCATCAAGTCGCTGAAGATCGGCTACAACAAGGTCTTCGGCTACTACCTCGCGGTGACGAAGCCGAACCTGCCCCTGGTGCCCCCCGACTACATCCGCAAGCAGACCCTGGCCAACGAGGAGCGGTTCATCACGCCGGAGCTGAAGGAGCTGGAGGAGAAGGTGCTCCACGCTGCCGAGCGGGTGATGGACCTGGAGTACGAGCTCTTCGTGGAGATCCGGCAGCGGGTGGCCGCCGAGGTGACCCGCATCCAGCGTTCGGCCCGGGCGGTGGCCGAGCTGGACGCGCTGGCCTCCTTCGCGGAGGTGGCGTCGCTGTACGGCTACTGCCGGCCCCTGGTGGACGGCTCCACGGTGCTGGAGCTGAAGGGCTCCCGCCATCCGGTGCTGGAGCGGGTGATGGAGGAAGGGGCGTTCGTGCCCAACGACCTGCTGGTGGACACCGGGGAGAACCGGGTGCTGCTCATCACCGGCCCCAACATGGGCGGCAAGTCCACGGTGATGCGGCAGGCGGCGCTGGCGGTGATCCTGGCGCAGGCGGGCTCCTTCGTACCCGCGGAGTCGGCGCACATCGGGCTGGTGGACCGGGTCTTCACCCGGGTGGGGGCGTCGGACGACCTGGCCACCGGCCGGTCCACGTTCATGGTGGAGATGACGGAGGTGGCCAACATCCTTCACAGCGCCACCGAGCGGTCGCTGGTGGTGCTGGACGAGGTGGGCCGGGGGACCGCCACCTTCGACGGCCTCTCCATCGCCTGGGCGATCACCGAGCACATTCACCAGGCGATCGGGTGCCGGACGCTGTTCGCCACCCACTACCATGAGCTGTGTGAGCTCGAGGGCATCCTGCCCGGGGTGAAGAACTACTCGGTCGCGGTGATGGAGAAGGGCGAGGACATCATCTTCCTGCGCAAGCTGGTGCGGGGCGGGGCGGACCGTTCCTACGGCATCCAGGTCGGGCGGCTGGCCGGTCTGCCGGCCTCCGTCGTGGAGCGGGCGCGGGAGATCCTCGCCACCCTGGAGGAACAGGAGGGCGAGCGGAAGTCCCGGCGGGAGGCCGCCGCCCAGCGGCTGAGACGGCAGCCGGCCGTGCAGCTCACCTTCTTCGAGCCCAAGAAGGACCCGGTGGTGGAGGAGTTGCTGGGCCTGAACGTGATGGCGCTCACCCCGATCGAGGCCTTGAACACGCTCTATCAGCTGCAGGCCAAGGCGAAGGAGAACCGATAGGAATCGCGGCGCAGGCGGCGAATACCCCTTCCTTGCCAAGTTGCGTACGAATGAGGGGGACTCCGCATGCGTCGCTTTTTCGTTGTGCTGCTGATGCTGATCCTGATCCCGACGGCCGTACCCGGCACGGCCCTGGCCGAGGAGCCGGTGCGGCTGTTCGTCAACGGTTCGCAGGTTGTCCCGGACGTGGCGCCGGTCATCGTGTCCGACCGCACGCTGGTGCCCGTCCGCTTCCTGGCCGAGCCGCTGGGGTTCGCCGTGGAGTGGGACGGGGCGACGGGAACGGTGACGCTCTCCGGAGCCCGGGTGATCCGCCTCGCCGTCGGCCGGCCCGAGGCCATCGTGGACGGAACCGTGGTCGCCCTGGACGTGGCGCCGGTCAACGTCGACGGCCGGGTCATGGTCCCGTTGCGCTTCGTGGCCGAACAGATGGGCGCCGCGGTGGAGTGGGATCCGCAGAACCGGGTGGTGACCGTTACCGCCGCCCGGATCCTGCCGGAGGGCCAGGTGGGCGGTGACCTGGCCCTTGTGGGGAACGTGGAGGCCCTGGGCGCGTGGGCCGAGGGGCACACGACGGGTCAGTTCAGGCTCTCCGCCGTCGCGGGCGTGCTGAGCATGGACTACACCTTTGCGCTGGATGGTTATCGGGAGGGCGACGACCTGCTCGTCTACCTGACCGGCGCGGGCCCGGGGCTGGACTACCGGTCGGCCCTTGCCGTGCGCGCCGGCAAGGTCTGGCGGCTCGGCCCGGGCGGCACGTGGGTGCGGCGGCCGGAGGAGGATGCGGCGTTCGGTCCGGACGGCCTGCCCGGGTGGGGAGGGGATCTCCCGGCCGAGGGCGGCCTCTTCGACCCCGACACCACGGAACTGGCCGGCGCCCGGATCCTCCGGGAGGAGAGGACGCTGGAAGGCGTGACCTACGACGTGGTCGTGGTCGAGTGGGATCAGGCGGCACTCTCGCCGCTGTTCGCGGAGTTTCCGCCGACGGTCGGGGACGCGTCGCTGCTCCTCACCGTGTACGCCCTACCGGACACCGGGGGGCCTGTGCGGGTCGACCTGAGCATGCACGCCGCAGACGCCACCGGGGTGACGGTGGACCTCAGCGGATCCCTGGCCGTGAAGCCGCTGGAAGGCGCGATCCCGTTCCCGCCGGAGATTCTGTCCGAATGACGGGCGCGAAGCCGCCCCCCGATGGATGCGGGGGGCGGCTTTCGGTGTGCCCGGCATGGGCGCTGACTTGGCGGTGAAAGTCCGCTACGGGCGAGGCAGCACCAGCCCGTTAGCCAAAGGCAAGGGTGTCCGTCGTGAGGCGGAATCTGAAGGAAGCCCGAGGCAAAGCCACGACCCGAGGAACACGAACCCCATAGGAGGCTGTGCCGCTCGGGTGAGCTGGCCGAACACAGCAAAACCCGAAGCTGCCAAAGGGCGGTGCGGTAGATGGGGCGGGTGCGGGGTGAAGGTCAGCGTTCTTACCCGGGGAGATCTGCCGGGAACGCCAGCAACGCTGGTAACCTGCGTCGGGAGACGCAGCTGAACCGGCAGAAGTCAGCAAAGGCCATAGTACCGGCAGGGGGACGCCCCAACCGGGAAGGGCCGAACGTCAGGAAAGGGGTGAACCCGTTGCGTTCGAGCAGCCCGCGACAAACGCAGAAGACCCCGAACGGGACCTGCTCGCCGGAGGTAGCGGTGAAGCCGCAAGGGACGGCGAGAGGGCGGAGTGGGCAGCCGGCACAAGACGGAACGTCACCCCGCGGGGAGCACAGCAACCTGATGGAGCAGGTGGTGGCCAGGGAGAACATGCTGGCCGCCCTGAAACGGGTGGAGCGGAACGGAGGCGCTCCCGGCGTGGACGGTGTCCCCACCGAACGGCTGCGGGACCAGATTCGCGTGGAGTGGAGCCGCATCCGTGAGGAACTGCTCCAGGGGACCTACAGACCGCAGCCAGTCCGCCGGGTCGAAATCCCGAAACCGGGCGGCGGCAAGCGGATGCTGGGGATTCCCACCGTGATGGACCGCCTGATCCAACAGGCACTCCTGCAAGTACTGACGCCGATCTTTGACCCGACATTCTCCGAATCCAGCTACGGCTTTCGGCCGGGGCGGCGGGGTCATGATGCGGTCAGGAAGGCACGTCAGTACGTGGAGGAAGGGTACGACTGGGTCGTGGACATGGACCTGGAGAAGTTCTTCGACCGGGTCAACCACGACGTGCTGATGGCCCGCGTGGCGCGGCGGGTAACGGATAAGCGTGTGCTGCGGCTGATCCGGCGGTACTTACAGGCCGGGGTCATGCTGAACGGGGTAGTCGTGGCGACGGAGGAAGGGACGCCGCAGGGCGGTCCGCTGAGTCCGCTGCTGGCGAACATCCTGCTGGATGACCTCGACAAGGAGCTGGAGCGCCGTGGCCACCACTTTGTCCGGTACGCCGATGACTGCAACATCTACGTCCGCAGCAAACGGGCGGGAGAACGGGTCTACAGGAGCGTGCGCCACTTCCTGCAGGAGCGGTTACGGCTTGAAGGTCAACGAGGAGAAGAGCGCAGTGGACCGGCCGTGGAAGCGGCAGTTCCTCGGGTTTAGCTTCTACAAGCACCGGGGAGTGCGCATCCGGCTGGCCCCGAAGAGCCTGAAACGCGTGAAGGACAAGCTCCGCACGCTGACGGACCGCAACCGCAGCCAGAGCATGGAGGACCGAATCCGGTGCCTGAATGCCTACTTGCGGGGCTGGGTTGGGTACTATGCGCTCTCCGATGCCAGGTCAGCCTTTGAAAGACTCGAAGGATGGCTGAAGCGTCGGCTGCGAGCATGCGTATGGAGGCAGTGGAAGCGTGTACGCACGCGCTTTCGGGAGTTACGCGCCCTCGGTTTGCCCGAATGGGTAGTCTACCAACTCGCCAACAGCCGCAAAGGCCCGTGGCGGATGGCAGGTGGCCCACTAAACAGCGCCCTGGGCGACGCCTACTGGCGTGCCCAGGGGCTGATAAGCCTGACCGAATGCTATGAAGCGACTCGTCAATCCTGGCGAACCGCCGGATGCGGACCCGCATGTCCGGTGGTGTGAGAGGACGGGGGCTAGCCGCCCCCTCCTACTCGATCTTCGGGAGCTGGGGCGGCGGCCTGTCGCTCAGGTATCCTGCCGGAGGAAGCGCTTGATCAGGGCGATCTGGCCGTAGTGCGAGGCGATGTGGAAGGGCAGGAGCTGCAGGAAGAAGGTGAGGGGCTGCGGACGGCCCCCGGGCCGGAAGGGGAAGGTGCGCTCCAGGTCGGCCGGGGTCAACGCCTCCAGCGCGCCGAGCACCTCGGCCCGGGCCCGCTCCAGCTTGCCGATCAGCGACTCCGCGGTCTCGCCGGGGTCGGCGGCCGGGATTGGCGCACCGGGCGCCGGCGTGTAGCGGTCGAGCAGCACCGCCCGGCGCAGGTCCTCGGCAGCCCGCCGTCCTAAGACCTGCTCCGCCACGACCACCTCGGTCGCCGCGACGTGCAGCACCAGGGTGGCGATGCTGTTGGCGAGGCCCGGGGGAACGAACGCCAGCTGCTCGGGGGTGAGGTCGCGGATAGCCCCCTGGATGGTGCGGAGCCCGAAGGCCAGCTGCTCGGAACAGGCGCGCGCTTCAGCGATCATGGTTCCGCCTCCTTGGGTTCGTGGGTGCTGAGTCTCTATTCGGGAGCCGGCGTCAGAATCCTCCGGCGCCCGGCGGCGCCCGGCGGCCCCTGGCGGCATCAGCCCGCGGGCCGCTGGAGATACTGACTCACGGACGGGCGCGGCAGCGGCCACGGCGGCGCGCCCGGAGTCGGCATGCCAAGGAGGGAGGAACGTGGATCTCATTCCGTGGAATCCCCTGCGGGAGCTGGAGCGGATACGCACGCCGCTGGAGCGGTTCTTCGCCGACCCCTTCCTCGGTCCGACGATGCCCTTCAGCGGCGGCATGGGCGCCTTCCCGGTGGAGGTGGCGGAGCAGGGAGACGACATCGTGGTGCGGTGCGAACTGGCCGGGATCGATCCCCAGGACGTGGACGTGCGGATCACCGACCAGGGGGTGACCATCCGGGGCGAACGCAAGGCCGAAGAGGTGGACCGGCAGCGGGGCACGTACCGGTCGGAGCGGTTCTACGGCGCCTTCAGCCGCACCGTCTCCTTTCCCGTCCCGGTGGACAGCGAGCGGGCCCAGGCGACGTTCCGGCACGGCCTGCTGGAGGTGCGTGCCCCCAAGCGAAATCCCGACGCCGGGCCGGACGGAAGGCGGCTCAACATCACGCCGCTGCAGTGAGACATGGGGCTGGGACCAGCCCCAATCTCTTATGCCCCTCATGGGCTCCCGAACCCGCTGCCGCTGAGCCGGCGTCAGACCATAACGAGGAGACGCCCGGGCCGGGCGCACCGACACGCCCGGGCGCGGGCCTGCGCGACCGGGGGGGCAGCGGCAGGATGGAGCGGACACGGGGGCGGCAAACGCTGGGGTACATGATGGTCTTCGGGGCGGCGTCACTGTGGGGGACCCTGGGGGTCGTAAGCCGGAACCTGTACGTCGGCGGCCTCTCGGCACAGGCCGTCGTCACCCTGCGGGCGTCGATGGCCGCCGCCCTCCTCCTGGCGGCCCTGACGGTGCTCCGCCCGGCCACCCTCCGGGTCCGGCTGCGCGACATCCCGCTGTTTGCGGCCTACGGGCTGGTCAGCGTCGCCGCTTTCTACCTGCTGTACTTCCTCACCATCCAGCACCTGTCGGTGGCCGCCGCGGCGGTGCTCATGTACACGGCCCCCGCCTTCGTGGCGGTGGCTGCCGCCCTTACCCTGGGCGAACCGTTGACCCAGGGCAAGTTGCTGGCCCTGACGCTGACGATGGCCGGCTGTGCCCTCGTCGCCCGGGCCTATGAGCCGTCGGTCTTCCGGGGACAGCTCATCGGCGTGCTCACCGGCCTCGGGTCCGGGTTCACCTACGGCATGTACTCCATCTTCGGCAAGCACGCCCTGAAGCGGTACAACCCGTGGACGGTGCAGGCGTACTCACTGCTGTTCGGCGCCGCGCCGCTGGTTCTCTTCTTCGGGCGCGAGGCCGTCCGGTCGCTGGCCCGTTCGCCGGAGGCGCTGCCCTGGCTCGCCTACCTGGCGCTGGTGACCACGCTCGGGGCGTACGGGCTCTACCTGAGCGGGCTGCAAGTGGTGGAGGCGAGCCACGCCGCCCTCCTCTCCACGGTGGAGCCGGTGGTGGCGGCGCTGCTCGGGTTCTGGATCCTGGAGGAGTCGCTTCGGTTGCCCCAGGTGATCGGGATCCTGTTGGTCCTGGGCAGCGCGGTGATCCTCAACGCACAGCGGGGGGAGCCTGCCGGGGCGGCGAGTCGGCAGGCGGGCGTGCCTCCGGCGGGAGTCGGTACGGAATGTGCTCGCCGCACCCCAGGGGGCGCCCCGTGAGCGCCGGGATGACGGTGCCGTGGCAGACGACGATCACGTGGCCGTCGTCTTCATCATACCGGCTGAGCACGGCCAGGACCCGGCGGCGCACCTGTGAGAGCGGTTCCCAGCCCAGACGCTGCCCCTCCGGCCAGTCCCCGCCGCACTGGGACATCTCAGCGGCGGCGGCAGTGGCGACTGCGCTGGAATCGTAGGTCTGGGTGAGGTCCGGCAGCCATTCGTACAGGTCGAACTCGACCGCGAGCGGGAGGTCCGGGGCCCGGCTGAGAATGGCCGCCGTCTGCAGCGACCGGGTCATCGGGGAGGAGAGAATCAGCCGGGCCCGGGTGTCGCGCAGGCGCACGGCCGCGGCCGAAGAGGGTCATCCTGCTGTGCTTTGGCCGCCGCGCGCCTGGCCTGCTGCCGTCCGGCCAGGCCGCACCCCGTACGCCGGAAGAAGTGCGTCAACGGAAAGGCTTGCCTCAGGGTAGGAGACATGCCACAATGTGACGGTGGGGATTTTTCCTGGAGGAGTGAACAGTTGCTGTGTTTACCTGGTGGCAATGGCTTCTCATCATATTGGCAGCGCTCGGCTTAGGCTTTCTGATCCTATGGCAGACGCCCTGGTTCAAGGTCCGCAAGTATGCGATTGACGTCAAGCGGATCTACGACAAGCACAAGCTCCAGGAGAAAGCCGAGCAGGCGCAGGCCCTCGGCCAGAACCCCAACGTGAACCCGGTGCTCCTGCGCAAGCCGCTGCGGGACATCATCTCCACCTATGAGGCCATCATCGCGGACATGAACAAGCTGAAGGTCCCGCCGAAGGCGCAGAAGCTGCATGAGATGTCCCTCACCGCCGCCAAGGAGTCGCTGGCCATGTACCAGATGGCCGCGGTCGGCGGCTTCCGGCAGAAGGCGATCCTGAGCCGGCAGAAGAAGGTGATGCAGCTTCAGGAGCAGATCGAGGCGGAGATGGAGAAGCTGTACGGCAAGCCCAAGCAGCCCAGGAAGTAGAGAGCCTGACGGGCGGCGCCTCCGGCTGGGAAGGCGCCGCCGCAGTGTCACCGGCGGCTTCCGGGGCTCCGAGGCGGAGGTGAGAGCTTGGCCCGGATTCGCCTGCTCGACGAGCGGACGGCCAACCAGATCGCCGCGGGCGAGGTGGTGGAGCGGCCGGCCAGCGTGGTGAAGGAGCTGGTGGAGAACGCCCTGGACGCCCAGGCGAAGCGCATCGTGGTGGAGGTCAGCGGCGGTGGGCGGGAACTGGTGCGGGTGACGGACGACGGCATCGGCATGGTGCCCGAGGACGCCCGGCTGGCCCTGCAGCGGCATGCGACCTCCAAGATCCGCACCGCGGAGGACCTCAACGCCATCACCACCCTGGGGTTCCGCGGGGAGGCCCTGCCCTCCATCGCCGCGGTCTCCCAGTTCGAGCTGATCACCCGTCCCCACGACCAGCTGGCCGGCTACCGCATCCTGGCGGAAGGCGGCCAGATCGTCGCCGAAGGGGAGCACGGTTGCCCCGCCGGCACCCGGGTGACGGTGCGGGACCTGTTCTTTAACGTACCGGCGCGGCTGAAGTACCTGAAGACCAACGCGACGGAGCTGGCCCAGATCGGCGACATCCTGACCCGCCTGGCCCTGGCGAACCCCGAGGTGGCCTTCCGGTTCCAGAGCGGTCAGGCCCAGGTGTTCGCCACGCCGGGAACCGGCGACCTGACGGCCGCCGTTGCGGCACTGCTGGGCCGGGAGATGGCAAAGGAGCTGCTCCCGGTCGACTACCGCAACGATGCCGCCCGGGTGCACGGGTTCGTGGGCCGGCCTACCATCGCCCGGGCCGGGCGCAGCCATCAGTACTTCTTCGTCAACCGGCGGGCCGTGCGGACCATCGCCGCCCGGTATGCCCTGGAGGAGGCATATGCCCACCTCCTGCCCAACGGGCGCTACCCTGTCTGCATCCTCTTCATTGAGGTGGAGCCCCACGAGGTCGATGTAAACGTGCATCCCACCAAGGCCGAGGTCCGGTTCCAGCGGGACCGGGAGGTGCGGGCGGCCGTCTACCAGGCGGCCCGGCACGCCCTCGGCGCCGCCCTGCTGATTCCGGGCACCGAGGTCACGGCCGACGGGGAGGTCCGGGTGCCGGACCGGGCGGAGGAGAAAGCGGCCCTGCAGCGGGGATGGGTTCCGCCTGGTGCCGGGCGGCCCGGCGAAGGGGGCGGGAGGGCCGCACCGCCGCCGTGGCGGGTATCGGCCGGCGGCCCGGGCGGGCAGACTACCGCCCGGGAGCCGGTGCAGGCCTACCTGCCCGCCGGCGGCCTGCAGGCGGCCCTGGCGCAGCGCGCGGCGGAGGAGGCCGCCGCCGCGGTGCCGGCAGTCGACCTGGCCGAGGCGACCCTCGTGCCCCGTTCCGCCGAGCCTGGCGAGCTGATCCGGGCGCTCCGGCCGCTGGGCCAGGTTCACCGCTCCTACATCGCCTGCGACGGGCCGGAGGGGCTCTACCTCATCGACCAGCATGCGGCCCACGAGCGCATCTTCTTCGAGCGGTTGTATGCGGCCGCGCAGGAGCAGGCCACTGCGGTGCAGCGGCTCCTCTTTCCGCTCACGCTGGACCTCACGCCCGCGCAGATGGCCATCTGGCAGGAGAACGCCGCCATCTTCGCCGAGAGCGGCTTCGAGGCGGAGCCCTTCGGCGGCAACACGCTGCTGATCCACGGGGTCCCCGCCGGCCTGGGGACGGATCACGTGGCCCGGCTGGTGTGCGACTTCCTGGACCGGCTGCAGGAGGACCAGGTGGCCCCCGGCACGCCGGTCACGGACCGGCGCCGGCGCGTCCTGGCCGCGATGGCGGCCTGCAAGGCGGCGATCAAGGCGCGGGACCCGCTGCAGCCCGAGGACATCGCCGCGCTGCTCAGCGACCTGGCGGCCTGCGCGTCGCCCGAGACCTGTCCCCACGGGCGGCCGACCGTCATCTGCGTGTCCATATCCGAGCTGGAGAAGAGGTTCAAGCGGTGAAGCTGCCACTCGTGGTGCTGGTGGGCCCCACCGCAGTGGGCAAGACCGCCCTGTCCGTGGCGGTGGCCCAGGCGGTGGGGGCGGAGATCATATCCGGCGACTCGATGCAGGTCTACCGGGGCATGGACATCGGCACCGCCAAGATCCGCCCGGAGGAGATGGGCGGGGTGCCGCACCACCTCATCGACATCAAGGATCCCGACGAGGAGTTCTCGGTGGCCGAGTTCCAGGCCCGGGTGGACGCGCTGATCCCGCAGATCTGCGCCCGGGGCCGGCTGCCCATGCTGGTGGGCGGCACCGGCCTTTACGTGCGCGCAGTCGTGGAGAAGTATACCTTCACGCCGATGGAGGCCGACCACGAGTTACGGGCGCGGCTCAGGCAGGAGGAGGAGCGGCACGGGCCCGGGTACCTGCACGCCCGGCTCCGGGAGGTGGATCCGGCCTCCGCCGCACGGCTCCACCCCAACGACCTCCTCCGCATCGTGCGGGCGCTGGAGGTCTACGAGCAGACCGGCGTGCCCATTTCCGCCACGCAGACCGCGGCTTTCTCAGAGCCCCGGTACGACGACCTGATGATCGGGCTCACCATGGATCGGGCGCAGCTCTACGCCCGCATCGACGAGCGGGTGGACGCCATGCTGGCCGCCGGCTGGCTGGACGAGGTGCGGGGCTTGCTGGTCCGGTACCCGCCCCACGTGCGGGCGATGCAGGCCCTGGGGTACCGGGAGCTGGTGCTCTACCTGCGCGGGCTGCTGACGTGGGAAGAGGCGGTGGCACTGATCAAGCGGAACACCCGCCGCTTCGCCAAGCGGCAGTTTACCTGGTTCCGGAAGGAGCGGCGGCTCACCTGGCTGGATCTCACCGGGCCGGAGGCCCGCAACCGGGCGACGGAGGAGATCGTCAGACTGATCAGGGAGAAATGGCCCTGTAGAGAGAGGAAGGGGCGGATCGAGTGACCAAGGCGTCAGCCAGCCTGCAGGACGGGTTCCTCAACCTGCTGCGCAGGGAGAACATCCCGGCCACCATCTATCTGGTGAACGGATACCAGCTGAAAGGGTACATTCGGGGATTCGACAACTTCACCGTGGCGGTGGAGGTCGACGGGAGGGTGCAGCTCGTCTACAAGCACGCCCTGTCGACGATCACGCCAGCCCGGCCGCTGCCGGTCTCCGTTTCGCAGATCATGCGGGCCGGGGAGGGGCAGGAAGTGGAAGGCGAGGAGTAGCAAACGGGGACCGCTGGGCGGGCGGTCCCCTCTGCTTTTCGGTTCGCTCCGGTGCGGCCGGGTGCATCAGGGGCCCCCTTACGGCCCGACCCCGGCCATGGCGGCGACGGCGCTCTCCAGGTCCGCGCGGGTGATCGCCATGAGCTCCGCGCGGCTCGCGTCGCTGCGGTCGACCAGCCGCAGCGCCTGGCGGCGGATGGCCCGCTCCACCAGGTTGCGCACGGCCCGGGCGTTGCCGTTCTCGCCGGCGGTCAGCCAGGGGTTGCCGTACAGGATCTGTCGCAGGGCGGCCTTCCCGTCGGGCGTCAGTCGGTAGTCCCGTTGCTCCAGCATCTGCTCGGCGATGGCGATCAGCTCCTCGGCCGTGTAGTCGGGAAAGTGGAGCGTCAGCGCGATGCGGGACCGCAGGCCCGGGTTCTGCCGGAGAAACCACGCCATTTCGTCGGGGTAGCCGGCGAAGATCACCACCAGCTCGCCCCGGTGCTCCTCCATGGCCCGCACCAGGTGGTCGATGGCTTCCTTGCCGAAGTCCTTCTCGCCGCCGCGGGCCAGGGCGTAGGCCTCATCGACCAGCAACAGCCCGCCCAGCGCCCGCCGCACGACGTCCCGGGTCCGCTGGGCGGTGTGTCCGATGTATTCGCCCACCAGGTCGGCGCGCTCCACCTCGACGGTGTGCCCCTTGGGGAGCACGCCCATCTCCTTGAAGAGCCGGCCCAGGAGCCGGGCCACCGTGGTCTTGCCCGTGCCCGGGTTGCCGGTGAAGATCATGTGGAGGCTGCCGGGCTCGCTGGCCAGCCCCGCCTTCGCCCGCCGGAGCTGGATGGCGATGTAGGCCTGTAGCTCCCGGACCAGCGCCTTCACCTGCCCGAGCCCGACCATCCGCTCCAGCTCGGCGATCACCGCCTGCACGCGCCGGTCCGGGTCCTGCTCCGTCTCCGCCGGTCTGGGCTGCGCCCGGGGTGCGGTCCGGCGCCGGCGCAGCTCGATCGCCATCTGCAGGGCGTCCGCGGGGGTGATGCGGCCCTCCCGGAGCCAGTGGCTGATCTCCTCCATCCGCTCAGGCTGTCGCACCCTGGCCATCGCATTCCCCCTCCAGGCATGCTTACGCAGGAGCGCCGGCGGGCAGGATGATCCCACCGACAGCCAAAAACTGGGCGCTGCCGAGGGGGCAGGGGAGGGGCCCGAGGTGTTACATCGGCAGGCAAGTGTGATATACTAGGCAACAGGGGAGCCGCCACTCCGTTCGCAGAGCGGAGTGGCTCCGTATGCGCGCAAGACCCGGCCTGTGCCGCCGGTTCACAGACTCCATCCGAAAGGTCGTGATGTCATGGTACGTGCACGTCCGCCATCCGAGATCGAACACATGCGGTCGCGGATCGCCAGCCGACTGCGCGTGCTGGAGGAACTGCTGAATACGCAGATGGAGGAGTACTTCTCCAGTCCGGGCAGCGAAGGGCTCGCGTACAGCGTCCGGCCGCACCTGCGCCGCTACGTGGAGGTGGCCGGCCAGCTCCTGGAGCGGATGGGCGGGCCGGACGGCGATCCTGTGGACGACGTCGTGTTCATGGACGTGCCCGTCACGCTGGTGGATGAGACTGACGGCACCGAGGAGGTCTATACCGTGGTCCTCCCGGAAGAGGGCGACCCGGCGAAGGGGCACATCTCCTGTCTGTCGCCGCTGGGGCTGGCGCTTCTGCTGAAGCGGGTGAACGACCGGGTGGTCATCGATGCCCCCGGCGGCCGGTTCACCTATCGGATTGCGGCCGTGGGCAGCCTCGCGGCAAGCGAATGAGGAGCGGCGGGGGTTCCCCGCCTATTTTTCATGGTTATTTGCCGCCCGGTGAACTTTCCGGGGTTGAGCGGCGTCAGACCGGCGGGTGATGCCGATGAACGGAAACCCTTTGATTGATGTGCAGGGTGTGCGGAAGGGCTTCGCCGGCCGGCCGGTACTCACGGAGCTGACCTTCGCCGTCGGCCGGGGCGAGATCGTGGGCTTCATCGGGCCCAACGGCTCGGGCAAGACCACCACGGTCCGCCTGTTGAACGGCGTGCTCGCGCCGGATGCCGGCCACATCGCGGTGGGCGGATTCGACCCGGGGCGCGACGGCGACCGGGTGCGGCGCATGTCCGGCATCCTGACCGAGTCGGCCGGGCTGTACGGCAGCATGACCGGGCGGGAGAACCTGCGGTTTTTCGCGGAGCTGTACGGGGTGGACGAACCCGGACGGGTGGACGAGCTGTTGGCGGCTTTCGGCCTGGCCGACGCCGCCGACCGGAAGGTGGCCGCTTACTCCACGGGCATGAGAAAACGGCTCGGGCTGGCCAAGGCGGTGCTGCACCGGCCGGAGGTGCTGTTCCTGGACGAGCCCACCAACGGCCTTGATCCCGAGGGCATCCGGATGGTCCTGGGTTACATCCGAAGCCTGAATGAGCAGGAGGGCACCACCGTCCTCATCTGTTCCCACCTCTTGCAGCAGCTGGAGCTGGTCTGCCACCGGTACCTGTTCCTCCTGGGCGGGCAGGTGGTGGAGCAGGGCACGCTGGCCGAACTGGAGGCCAGGCATTTCCCCGCGGTGACGCTGGAGGTGGAGACGGACCTCGCCCTGACGGACGGCCGGTACCGCGGGGTGCCCGCCCGGCAGGTGCGGCCGGGCCGCATCGCCTTCACGCTGCCGGGCAGGGAGGACGTGCCCGGATTCCTCCGCATCCTGGCGCAGGACGCGGCGGTCTACAGCGCCGTACCCGTCCGGCGGGATCTGGAGACGCTTTACTTCAAGATCATGGGAGGTGAGGCAGGTGAATAGGCGGGCGGTCCTGGCCGTAGCCCGGAAGGACATCCGGGCGGTGACGGCCAACCTGCAGGTCTGGCTCCCGATGGTGCTGGTGCCGCTGATCCTGGGCGTGGCGGTCCCGCTGGGGATGGTGCTGGCGTTCCGCTACGGTGCGGAGGGCCTGTCGGCTGCCGACGTCCGTACCCTGATCGGTTGGGCGGAGCGGCTGCCCGCCGGGGACCTGGGAGACGCGCTCGCGGGCTTGCCTGACCTCAGCCGGCGGTTGATCTACGTGGGCGCCAACTACCTCCTGGCCCCGTTCTTCCTGATGATCCCCCTGATGGCGGCCTCGGTGATCTCCGCGGACTCCTTCGCCGGCGAGAAGGAGCGGGGGACGCTGGAGACGCTGCTGTTTGCCCCGGTCGACATGGTTTCGCTGTTCACGGGGAAGGTGCTGGCCGCGTTCGCCCCCGCGATGGGGCTCTCCCTGGCCACCCTGCTGCTGTGCGCGGCGGCGGTCAACGCCGCAGCGTGGCCGCTGTTTCACCGCATCATCTTCCCACAGCCCAACTGGATCCCGCTGGTGCTCCTGGTGATCCCTGCGGTGGCACTGCTGGCGATCCTGCTCAACGTGTTCATCAGCGCGCGGGTCGCCACGTTCCAGGCCGCGTACCAGATGGGCGGCCTGGTGGTTCTGCCGATGCTGCTGCTGGTCGCGGGGCAGGCCACCGGGGTGCTGGTCTTCAGCGTACCGGTGGTGCTGGCGGTCGGGCTCGGGCTATGGCTGGTGGACGGGCTCCTGCTCTGGCTGGCGCTGGGCCGGTTGGACCGGCAGCAGCTGTTTGCCGGCCAGGTGCGCTGACCGGCGGGGGCCAGAGCAACGACGGGAGCGGTGAGGCCCTTGCACGAGACGGAGCTGATCCGGCGGGCGCAGCGGGGCGATTCGGCCGCCCTGGCGACGCTGCTGCAGCAGCATTACCTGCCGGTGAAAAAGTACCTGGTAACCATCACCTTCGACCGCGCCCTGGCGGAGGATCTGACCCAGGAGACGATGATCCGGGCCATCGAGCGCGTCGGACAGTTCCAGGGCCGGTCCCGGTTCAGCACCTGGCTGATGAGCATTGCCACGCGGCAGTACCTGGACTGGCTGCGCCGGGAGCGGCGGGAACGGCAGGCGGCAGAACGGGCCGCGGACGAGCGGCCTCCCGCCCAGCCCGGACCCTCTGCTGAGGGGCGGACAGCGCTGGAACTCCTGCAGACGCTGCCGCCTGAGGTGGCACTGCCGGTGGTGCTGAAGCACTACTACGGCTACACGTACGAGGAGATCGCCGAGTGGATGGAGATTCCGGTGGGAACGGTGAAGTCCCGCGTCTTCAACGGGGTGCGGGCCTTGCGAAGGGGGCTGGTGCAGGATGAAGCGTGAGCCGGAGCCCTGGGAGCGGAGCCTGAGGGACGGGCTGGACGCCGTCGCCGGGGCGGTCGATGGGGAGCAGCCGCCGGACCTCGGCGCCCTGATCATGCTGGTGGACGACGTGCAGCGGGCGCAGCGGCTGGCGTTGCGGCGGGACCTGCGGCGGTTTGTGGCCGTCGCGGCGCTGATCCTCTTCGGCTGGCTCTGGGCCTGGCTGCAATTTCCGGCGTACTTCCTGGTGGCGCAGGGGCTGCTGGCTGCGGCCCTGGCCGCCGGCGCGGCGCTGGCGCAGGCCGCGGGGAGGAGGGTCAGCCATGAATGATCCGCGCGCGCTGCCCTGGTGGGCCTGGGTGCTCGTCGGGCTGATTCTGGGCGCCCAGGGGGTCCTGCTGTTCCTGGACGCCCGCCGCCGCGGCGCCAGGGCCTGGTTCTGGGGGCTGATCGGGCTGATTCACTTCCCCATGCCGACCCTGCTCTACTGGCTGCTGGTGGTGCGCCGCGGGCGTCCGCACTAGCCGGCGGCGGCAGCGCCGCGGTCCATCCGCGGGCCATCCCCTGCCTGGTGGGATGGCCCGCCGTCGCGCCTTTGCCCTTCCGGGCGCGGCCTGCAACGGGTAAAATGTACTGGATCCTGCCTATTGGCTGTTGTTGGAGGTTTGGCCGTTGAACATCTGGAGTCAACTGATCCCCGACTGCCCGGAACCGATCGCCCGGGCGGCTGACGAGGCCCTGAACCTGGTCCGCCCCGTGTGGAGCCGGGTGGACGAGCTGGTGCTGCGGAACCAGGCCCGGGTGCTCGCCGCCTTTCAGGAGGCCGGTGTGGCCGAGGTGCACTTCGCCGAGTCCACCGGGTACGGGTACAACGACATCGGCCGCGAGAAGCTGGACGAGGTGTTCGCCCGCGCCTTCGGCGCAGAGGCGGGCCTGGTACGGGTGCAGTTCGCCTCGGGCACCCACACCATCGCCACGGGGCTATTCGCCGTCCTGCGCCCGGGCGACCGGCTGATCGCCGCCGCGGGTGCCCCGTACGACACCCTGCAGCAGGTGATCCGGGGAAAGCCCGGCAGCCTCGCGGAATGGGGCGTCGCCTACGAGGAGGTGCCGCTGCGGGCCGACCAGACCGTGGACCTGGAGGCCGTGGCTGAGGCGGTGCGCCGGCCCGACGCCCGCTGCCTCTTCATCCAGCGCTCCCGGGGGTACTCGCTGCGGGCGCCGCTGACCGTCGCCCAGATCGGCGAGATCATCCGTGCGGCCAAGGCGGCCAACCCGGGGATCGTGACCGTGGTGGACAACTGCTACGGCGAGTTCGTGGAGGCGCAGGAGCCGCCGCACGTGGGCGCGGACCTGACCTGCGGCTCCCTGATCAAGAACCCCGGCGGGGGCATCGCCCCCACCGGCGGGTACATCGTCGGTCGGCAGGACCTGGTGGAGCGGGCGGCCGCCCGCCTGTTCGCCCCCGGCATCGGCCCGGAGGTCGGCGCAAACGCCGGGGTCAACCGGCTGCTGTACCAGGGGCTCTTCCTGGCCCCCCACGTCACCGGCGAGGCGCTGAAGGGGGCCCAGTTCACCGCCGCCTTCTTTGCTCACCTGGGCTTTGCCGTGCGACCTTCCTACGACGCGTACCGTTCGGACCTGGTGCAGGCCGTGGAACTGGGGAGGCCGGAGGCGCTCATCGCCTTCTGCCAGGCGGTGCAGCAGGCCAGCCCGGTGGACGCCCACGTGCGCCCGGAGCCGTGGGACATGCCCGGGTACGACGACCCGGTCATCATGGCCGCGGGCACCTTCGTGCAGGGGTCGTCCATTGAACTTTCCGCTGACGGGCCGGTCCGCCCGCCGTACGTCGCATATTTTCAGGGGGGTCTTACGCGGGAGCACGTCATGCTGGCCGCCCTCCGGGCCGCAAGCGATCTGGCGGCCGCCGGAATCCTTACGGTGTAGGGGAGTGGTGTGATGGGCTGGCAGTGGATTGCGTTCGCGATCGCCGTCGTCGTGATGCTGGCGGGCGTGGTCGGCACGCTGATCCCGGCGCTGCCGGGGCTGCCGATCGTGTTCCTGGCGATGCTGGGCTACGCCGTCGTCGACGGCTTTCGCGACATTACGCCCGGTTTCCTGGCCGTGGCCCTGCTGGTCGTGGCGGCGACCCAGGTGGCGGAGCACTACGCGCGCGCCTGGGGAGCCAAGCGTTTCGGCGCCGGCCGTGCCGGTGCATGGGGCGCCGTGATCGGCTCCATCGTCGGGCTGTTCTTCATGCCCCTGGGGCTGCTGCTCGGCCCGTTCCTCGGGGCGCTGCTGTTTGAGCTGGTCGCCGGCCGGTCGGGGAGCGAGGCGGTGAAGGCGGGCTTCGGCGGCCTGGTCGGCGTGCTGGGGTCGGTGGTGGTCAACGTGGTGGTCGCCCTGGGACTCACCGTCGCCTTTGTGGCCAAGGTCCTGATATAGGCCCACCGCAACGAAATGAGCCCTGTGTGAGCCTTGCGCTCGCACAGGGCTTTCCTGCTTTCCTGCTTTCCTGCCTAGCCCATCCGGCGGACCAGGCCGACCACCTTGCCGAGGATCTGGCAGTCCGGCACGATGATCGGGTCCATGAACCGGTTCTCCGGCTGGAGCCGGATGTGGTCCTGTTCCTTGAAGAACCGCTTGACGGTCGCCTCGTCCTCGATGAGGGCGACGACGATGTCGCCGTTGTTGGCGTGCTGCTGGCGGTGGACCAGCACGTAGTCGCCGTCCAGGATACCCGCCTCGATCATCGAGTCGCCCTGGACGGTCAGGAAGAAGAGCTCCGACTCGTCCGCCCGGACGAAGTCCGCCGGCAGTGGGAAGTGGTCCTCGATGGACTCCTGGGCCAGGATCGGCTGGCCGGCGGTGACGCGGCCGACCACGGGCACCGCGATGGTCCGCTTCAGCTGCGTGTGGCTGCCATCCAGCACCTCGATGGCCCGGGGCTTGGTCGGATCCCGGCGGATGTATCCCTTCTCCTCCAGCCGGGTCATGTGGCCGTGGACCGTGGAACTGGAGCTGAGGCCGATGGCCTCGCCGATCTCCCGCACCGACGGCGGGTAGCCCTTGGTGCGGATTTCATCCTTGATGAATTGCAGGATCTGGCGCTGGCGCTCCGTCAAGGGTTCCGGCATGCAGCGACACCCCCTGTAGTGAGGGCGGGAGCCCCTCCCGTCAGAGCTGCCCTACCCCGATGTCCCCCGGCGCGCGGTCCGGTTGGGTAGATTGTACCACATGTCCGCCGGTCTGCAAACGCCTGTTCGAAAAAATGCACGGACGGACTTGACGAGAACATTCATTCGTGGTAGCCTGTACACGAACACAGGTTCCGCTACGGCCAAAGAGCTGTTCGGTCGCGGGGAGGGGTAGCGATGGCAGCGCACAGCGCACAGATCGGGGTACGCAGGGTTCGGAGGCGCACGCCCAAGGCGGTCCGCAGGGCACGGACACTGACCGTCCTGTTCCTGCTGACGGTGGCCGCGGCCGTACTGCTGTGCCCCCGCAGGGTGCAGACGCAAGCCCACGAACCGCCCGCAGGCGTTCACCATACGGTGGCGCCCGGCGACACGCTGTGGGACATCGCCGTCACCTACGGCGGCAACCGCGACGCGCGCGAGGTGGTCTACGAGATCCAGCGCCTCAACGGCCTGCCGTCCGCGGAGATCTACCCGGGCCAGGTGCTGTTTGTCCCGACCGAGTCGCGGTGAGGGGAGGGGCCGGAAATGGGGGTCGTGGTCCAGAGCTTCGACGGCCGCATGCCCGGCGACCTGTATGAACGGCTCGTGCGGCTGCGCCGGCGCCACCGCACGGTGCTGCAGGCCGCGGCGGCCGGCGACTTCTCGAACGAGGCGGAACTGCATGCCCTGAGTCGGCGGCTGGGGCGCATGCTGGCCGAGACGGCGCGCATGCCCGTGGAGCAGCGGGGCGGCCTGCGCATGTTGGAGATCTCCCTGGCGGTCGACCGCATGTTCCCCGAGCTGCGGGCATGGAACCAGCAGGCGGCATTCCGGTACCCGCCCGCGGGCAGGGCCGCCGGCCGCTGACCGGCGTGACGGGCGGCGAGGGGCCATCGCATCGGAAGATATCGGGTCTGCGCCTGAGGGGTGCAGGCCCGCTCTTGTCTGGCAGTTCCGATGGAGGCAGGATTGACCCGAACACGCGATACTTTGTTATAATCAAGCGTACATGGCCCCGGAGGCACAGGTATCCGTGTCCTTTCTGGCAACGACTGTATTCACGGGGTGAGGTGTTCCGCCATGTTCTGTCCGGAGTGCCGGACCAGCCTCCAGCCGGACGCCCGCTACTGTCACCTGTGCGGGTGGGACTCCAAGGCGGCGGCCGCGGCCCGCAGAGCCGCCGAACTGGGCAGGCGTCCCGCCTGGAAGCGCTGGGTCTCCGGCGTGTCGCTTGGGATCATGGCGTTCGTGGTCCTGTTCATGCTTCTGGTGCCCCGCACGGACGCGTATGCGGTGCCCCAGGTGGGGTCGCCGGCGCCTGACTTCGAGATCCCGGCCCTGGACGGGGGCAGCGTGAGGCTGTCGGACCTGCGGGGCCAGCCGGTGATCATCAACTTCTGGGCGACCTGGTGCCCGCCGTGCCGCAAGGAGATGCCCGACTTCCAGGAAGTCTACGACCGCTACAAGGGCGACGGGCTGCAGTTCTACGCCATCAACGTCGGGGAGTCACGCGTGACCGTGCGGGACTTCATGGCGCGCATCGGCGTCGACCTGCCGGTGCTGATCGATGCGGGTGAGGAAGCGCAGTCGGCCTACAACATCCTGCCGATTCCCGCCACGTTCTTCATCGACCGTGAGGGCATCGTGCGTGCGGTGTACCAATACCAGATGTCGCGGGCGCAGATTGAGTTTGAAGTGCAGCGCCTGATGGCCCGCTGACGGGGAGTCGATGCCCATGGCTTCGCCGAACCTGTTCCTCGCTTTCGGCGCAGGGGTGCTCTCGTTCGTGTCGCCCTGCGTGCTGCCGATCTACCCGTCTTTCCTCAGCTACCTGACCGGCGTTTCGGTGGACCAGCTCTCCGAGGGCAGCCGGGCTGTGCGCGCCCATGTGCTGAAGCACAGCCTGGCCTTCTTCGCGGGATTCTCGGTGATCTACGTCGCACTGGGCCTCACCGCCAGCGCACTGGGTTCCTTTTTCTACAGCAGCCGCTCCTGGCTCCCGGTGGTGGGCGGAATCTTCATCGCGCTGATGGGGTTGTCGATGATGGGGATTCTGCGCGTGCCTTTCCTGATGCGGGACACCCGGCGGCAGCTGGCCAGCCGTCCGGAAGGGTACCTCGGCTCGGCGCTGATCGGCCTCACCTTCGCCGCGGGCTGGACGCCCTGCATCGGACCGATCCTGGGCGCCGTGCTCGCCCTGGCGGCCACCAGCCCGGGGTACGGGGGACTGTTGCTGCTGGCGTATTCGGTGGGCTTTGCCCTGCCCTTCATCGGTATGGCGTACGCCCTGGGCTCGGTCCGAAGCCTCGCCCGGCACTCGGTGGCGATTCAGCGGGTGGGCGGCGCCGTGATGGTGTTCATGGGCATCCTGCTCGCGACCGGCGGGCTGGAGCGCATTTCGGCCTGGCTCCTGGAGATCACGGGGTTTACGGGGTTCTGACGGCAACCCTGTCTCGTGTGGCTTGACTGGCAAGGGGGGAGTTTCGCACTGGCCGCAGTACACGCAGCCAACTGTCCGGACTGTCAGCGGCCGCTGCCGGCGGGGGCACACTTCTGCCCGCACTGCGGACGGGCCTTGGGGGACCGGTCCAGGGCGCGGGTGGAGGGGCCGAACCCGTGGGTGGTCCTGCTGGACCGGACGTGGGATTTCTTTGCCTCGACCAAGGTCGCCTCATGGATCATCATCGCCCTGGCGATCGCGTCGATTGCCGGCACGGTGATCGAACAGGAAGGGATGTACCAGGACTGGCGGCCGCCCGAGCTGTACTACCCTGACCGCTACGGGGAGTTCTGGGGCAGCCTCTTCCTCAGGCTCGGCCTGACGCACGCCTACTCCTCGTGGTGGTACGCCGCCCTGGTCATGATGCTGGTCATCAGCCTGGTCATCTGCTCCCTGCACCGGCTCGTGCCGCTGCACCGGCAGCTGACCCGCCCACAGGTGTGGAAGCTGCCCCAGTACCTGCGCAAGCAGCAGGTGGTCCTGGAGGTCCCCGGCGACCTGCAGCAGGCGGAGGAGAGGCTGAAGCGGGCGGGGTACCGGATCTGGCGGGACCGGGAATGCCTCTACGCCGAGAAGGGCCGGCTGAGCCGCTACGGGCCGTACATCCTGCACATCGGCCTGCTGGTGGTCTGCTTCGCCGCCTTCGCCAAGGCCCTTCCGGGCTGGGATGAGGTGCAGGACGTCTGGATTCCGGACGGACAGACGGTGAAGGTTCCGGGGGAGAACTTTGCCATCACGAACCACAAGTTCACGATGGAGCTCTACGAGAACGGCATGCCCTCGCGGTATGCCACCGACGCCTCGATCATCGTGGACGGTGAGGAGGTGCTCCGCCGGACCATCGAGGTGAACAAGCCGCTCAAGTACGGCGGCTGGGAGATCTACCAGGCCTCCTGGCGGGAGGAGCCCGGGGTGGCGCACCTGCGGCTCGTGGAGGCGGACACCGGGAGTGCGGTGGCCACCGTCGCCTTTGACCTGCGGGATCCGTCGCCGGAGTACTCGCTGGAGGGCACGGGGCTGAAGCTGGTGGTCCTCACCTACCTGCACGATTTCGTTCTGGACCCCGAGACCAACCAGCCCACCAACGCCTCCTACGAGGTGCGCAACCCGGTGCTCTTTGCGGAGGTGGCGACCGCGGATGGTTCCGAGATGGTGGGCCGGATCGCCCTGGCCATGGCCGGGGGGTCCGAGGTGGTGTACACCGGTCCGTACTACCTGGAGCTGGACCGGGTCGAGAGCCGCTGGTACACGGCCCTGAAGCTGCACCACGACCGGACCGTGCCCTACATGTACTTCGGGCTCGCGGTCGTGTTCGTGGGCATGGTGATCACCTTCTTCATCTACCACTGGCAGGTCTGGGTCCGTGAGGAGAACGGAGGGATCCTCATCGGCGCCCGGGCGTACAAGAACCGGTTTGCGCTGGCGCGGGAGATCAAGCGAATCTTCGGCGCACCCCAGGGGGAGGGGTTGAACTGACATGACACCGGCTAACCAGTTTCTGCTGGATGCCGCCCAGTGGCTGTTGCTCGGCGCCTTTGCGTCCTACCTTGTCGCGTTCCTGCTGTACGTCTCAGGCACCCTGGGCAGGCGGATTTCCGGGGGCACCCGGTTCACCCGCACGCCCGGCCACGGCACGGTAGCCAACGTCATCGGCGTGGTCCTGCACGGCCTCGCGATCCTGGCCCGGTGGCAGGGATCCGGGTTCTGGCCGACGTCCAACATGTATGAGTTCATCGGGTTCATGGCGTTCTCGAGCATGGTGGCCTTCCTGGTCCTGCACGGGATGTACCGGCTGTATGTGCTCGGCGCGCTGGTGACCCCGGTGACCATTGCGCTGCTGGCCTACTCGTACGTCTTCCCGCCCGAGGTCACGCCCCTGATCCCGGCCTTGCAATCTTACTGGCTGCCGCTGCACGTCAGCCTGGCGGCCCTGGGCGAGGGCTTCTTCGCCGTGGCCTTCGGCGCGGCGCTGCTCTACCTGCTCCGGGTGCGCGGGATGGAGATCGCACAGGCCCGGGCCGTGAGCGAGGCGGCGGCCGGAATGGAGACCGCCGCGCCGATGGCGGGGGCCGCTCCGATGGCTGGGGCCGCGCCGGGCGTCGCCGCGGAGAGCCGCTGGGAGCGCATCTGGGGCGTCCGGCTGTTGGAAATCGTCTTCTATCTCATCCTGGTCCTGCTCGGCTTCACCGTGTTGGCCCTGTTCTTCCGGTACGCCGGCTTCCAGTGGATCTTCAACAACGGCATGACCACCTACCACCTGCCGCCCATCATCGGACCGTACGGCGCCGAGGTGGGGGAGAAGGGGACGATCCTCGGGATTCCGCTGCCCACCGTGGTCGTGCCCTTCGGCTGGCGGGGCAAGCACCTCAACACGCTGCTCTACTCGGTGGTGATCGGCGCTTTCCTGTACGGGTTCATCCGGCGGTTCGTTACCAGGGGCCGCATCGGCGACGCCCTGGCCCTGCGGGTGACCGCAGACCCGGAGTTGCTGGACGAGATCAGCTACCGGGCGGTGGCGATTGGTTATCCGATCTTCACCCTCGGCGGCCTGATCTTCGCCATGATGTGGGCCAAGGAGGCCTGGGGCCGCTACTGGATGTGGGACCCCAAGGAGACCTGGGCGTTCATCGCCTGGCTCGTGTACTCCGCCTACCTGCACTTCCGGATCACCCACGGGTGGGAGGGGCGCCGTTCCGCCTGGCTGGCCGTGCTGGGCTTCGGCGTCATCCTGTTCACCCTGGTGGGCGTCAACCTGCTGATCGTCGGCCTGCACTCCTACGCCGGCGGCGATCTGTGACCACCGAACGCAGAACGGGACCCGCCCTTCATGGGGCGGGTCCCCTGCCGTATCAGCGGGGATGCAACACGATCTCCTGCTGCACGACTGACGCCCGTGCGTAGGCGTCCTGCAGCTCCGCATCGATGCGGTAGGGCCGGTCCGGCAGGATCCGGGCCGCCCAGCGCAGGACGATGCGATCCTCCGTGAACGGCCACGGGTCCACCGAGAACCCGGCGTCCGATCCCTGCAGGTAAAACGTGATATCCGCCCCGCCGGGCGCGCGGGGCACGGTACACAGGAGGGTGTCCGGCGTGTCCCCGGGGCTGAACATGCAACTGTAGAGCGAAAGCATGTCCCACAGCTGGAACCAGCGGTAGTGGGTCCACAGCACCGCGGGATCGGGACGGAGCGCGGCCGTCAGTTCCTCCTGTACGGCGTCCTGTTCGGCCAGGAAGCGGTCCACGGCTTCGCGCCACTGGGGGGCTACCGGCCGCTGGGCGATGTGGGGCAGGTGGCCATACCGGTTGCGGTAGAGGCCGGCGCTGTGCAGCGAGGTGAGGAGGCCGGCGTATGGGTCCGCCTGCCGGGCCCGGCGCACCGTCCGGGTATGGGCGGCCACGTGCACGTCCTGGGGGATGTCCAGAAAGGAGTAGGGTCTCCCGGTGTCGGGGTTGACCTGTGGGGAGGCGTCCACCTCGGCCCAGCCGGCATCGTGCAGCGCGACCGCCAGCTTCACCGCATCGGCGGGCTCCACCGGTGCGCAGACGCCGCCCCACCATCCGACCAGTTCGGCCGCCATCCTCGCATGTTCCGTCTGCTCGGTGAGACAGAGCTGCCCGCATTCCGCCCGCACGATCATCGTCGCATACCTCGCTTTCGTTATGCAAAGACTAGCGCCGGAGCGCGGCCGCCGCCAGGCGGCAGGCATAGGTGGATTTCGGCGGTGGGGCTGCCCTTCCCTGTTGGCGAGGGTGGCGTACAGGAGGAGGATTCAGGCATGACGGTTCACGGCGACCTGGAACGCGCCATCGCCATGGCGCAGGCAGCCAGGGGCAACTACCTGTTGTTCGCCACACAGTCGGAGGACGAGAAGGCGCACCAGGTCTTCAAGCAGATGGCGGAGGACATGGAGCGGCACGTGATGATCCTGGAGTCACGGCTGCAGTACCTGGAGCAGTACAACGCGCTCGTGCAGCATTCCCGCGGCCAGCAGCAGGGGCAGGACCAGGGCAGCGGCCAGGGGCAGCGAAAGGCCCAGGGTCAGGGGCAGACCCACGGACAGGGGCCGGGGCTGCACCAGGCTCAGGGCGCCAACCAGCCCCCGGGGCAGGGTTCCGGGCAAGGGCAGGGCCAGGGAGCGGATCAGCGGGAGGGTCCGCAGGGCATGGGCTGGCAGTTCCCGCGGATGGATGGGCAGGGCGGCGGCCAGCAGGCCCAGGGGCAACGGCAGGACGGCCAGCAGCAGGCCCAACAGGACGTCCCCCAGCAGCAGGTCGGCGGACACGGCGGCGCCCCGCACGGACAGGGCGGCCCGTGGCAAGGGGGCACCGGTCAGAGTGGAACCGGCCAGGGCCGCTGGGTGCAGCAGGCACAGGGAGGCGGAGAGAATCCCGCCGGCGACGGGCAGGCGGGTGGGTCCGGGCAATTCAGCCAGGCCGGGCAACCCGACCCGTCGGCGGGTGCTGGCACCGACCAGCAGATGGCGAGCCAGTGCGGACAGCCGCAGAGCGACAGACAGCAGGGGCAACAGCAGTCGGGCCAGGACGGACAGCCCTGGCAACAGCAGGGACAGCCATCGCAGGGTGCTGAGCCCTGGCAGCAGCAGGCCTAGGGTGAAGGCGCCCTGCGGGCCGGGGCGCGGCGGCGGGAGGAGGCGGGGGGCAGGCCGGCGAACTGTAACGCTCGTGGCGCGGGCCATCATGGCGCCGCAGATGGGAGCGAAGAGAGGGCCGACGAGCGTTGCACACACCGCAGCAAGACGAAGAGCGCGAGCGCAGGCGGTCGGCGGAGGTGGCCGACCGCCTGTTGGACTGGTACTCGGCGAGCGCGCGCGACCTGCCGTGGCGCCGGACCCGGGATCCTTACCACATCTGGGTCTCCGAGATCATGCTGCAGCAGACCCGGGTGGAGACGGTGATCCCCTATTACGAACGGTGGATGGCCCGGTTTCCCACCCTCGAGGCTCTGGCGGACGCGCCGGAGGAGCAGGTGCTGAAGGCCTGGGAAGGGCTGGGCTATTATTCACGCGCGCGCAACCTGCACGCGGCCGCGCGGGAGGTTGTGGCACGGTACGGCGGCACGGTCCCCGACGATCCCGACGCCGTGGCGTCGCTGAAGGGGATCGGGCCGTACACCGCCGGGGCGATCCTCTCCATCGCCTTCAACCGGCCGGTGCCTGCGGTGGACGGGAACGTGCTGCGCGTCATCGCGCGGCTCTATGCCATCGTGGACGACATCGCACAGCTGGCGACCCGCAGGACGATCGAGGAGCTGGTGCGGGCCATGATCCCGCAGGATCGGCCCGGCGACTTCAACCAGGCCCTGATGGATCTCGGTGCGACGATCTGCACGCCACGCCGCCCCCGGTGCCTGCTGTGCCCCGTGCGGGACCTCTGTGAGGGGCGCAGGGCCGGAAGGGAGACCGAGCTTCCCGTGAAGGGACGGGCGAAGGCCCCCAGGCTGGTGGAGCGCGCGGCCGCGGTGATCGAACGGGAAGGCCGGCTTCTCATCGTGCGGCGGCCGCAGGAGGGGCTGCTGGCCGGGCTGTGGGAGCTGCCCGGCGGCGATGTGCCTCCGGGCGTGGGCCCTGAAGAGGCGCTTCAGACGCTCCTGCGGAATGCCCTGGGCGCGGAGGTGGCGGTGGGGGAGCACCTGGCCGATGTCACCCACGTCTTCTCGCACCTGGTGTGGCACCTGCGCTGCTTCCGGGCGGAGGTGGTGCCGGGGACGGAGGTGGCGGAGCGGGCCGATGTGCGATGGGTGAAGGTGGACGCGCTGGGCGCCTACCCGTTCCCTGCGATTTACCACAAGGTCTTTGAGCGGGTACTCCCACACACGGCGCACGGAGGCGGCGGACGGACCCGGAGGAATGCGCAGGATCGGGGGTAGCCCCCCGGCTGTCGGCTTCTTCTGGGGGGAGCTCTGTGAGGCCCGTTGTCGCTGCCACAAGTGCGGCAACGTCCACTGAGACCAACGCCGACGAGTTGTCACTATTGTCTGATCTTAGTAAATCTCTATCATCATGCGGTCGACCAGGAGGACCGCGCCTTTCCACCGCGCATCAGGACCGAGCCGCCAAAGGGCACCCATGCCGCCACAGAACGGACCACGGCGTCTGCAGACGGCGCCGGTGCATGAACGGCGCACGACGAACGTAGGAATGAACGGAGTGGACATCCAGTCGGGGCAGACCGGAGGTGGCAGGCGTGAGCGACGAGGTGAAGCGGCTTCTGGGTGACACCGTCCAGGCAGGGCAGCGGATCCTGATCGACCCGTCTGAGGATGAGCTGCGGGCCGCAGCGGAACGGCTGCGCAAGGAAGGGAAGCTGTACTGCACGCGATGCCGAAAGCAGATTCAGGACGATCGGTTCATCACGCGGCGGATCAGCTTCGGCCCGCGGCTTCAGGCGGTGGTGAATCTGCACCCGGAATGTGACGACCAGGAGAGCGCACAGCCCCGGGAGCGGGCGGCGGGATCGCCTGCAGGAGCTCGGCCGGAAGACGGCGGCGGGGATGTCTGGGCGAGGACCGCGGGGGAGAAATGAAAGGTCACCAAAGGCCGGACGCACGCCCGGGGTAGGGGAGGCGTCCGGCCATATGCATGGGGGCAGGTCGACGGAAACACAACGTCCGATAATATATGTTATGTCAAGGAACGTCGTTGGGATAACTAGAAAGACACATATTTTATGCTGCGACACTTCCAGTTCCATGAGTCCCTGAGCCAGCACCCGAACTCCTTCCCGGAGGAAATCCACGTCGTCCACACCGGACTTGCGCAGAAGCTCCTCCAATGCGATCCTAAAGTTGGTCACCGGCGGGTTCCCCCTTTGCGATGTATTGCTCCTACTTCGCATGGAACCCAAAGGTGGCCACTTATGTCAAGCAGCCCCTCCCACCGGAAGGTCCGGGGAATTTACACCACTACTTTGGACTCTAACTCCCGTTTCTACGGATGGCACCTTGATTGGAATCGATCTGGCCACGGGTGAGATCGTTTTTGTACACGATCCTTTTGCAGAGTATCCCTACATTGGATCTGCGTACGTGCATAATCCAAGCATATCCGGCTGTAGCACCCACGAAAAATACTGGAGAAAGGTTGTTTATGGTACGCCGTGTAGCTGAATTCTGCAGTGAAGGGGCAGGAGTTTCTCCTGCCCCTCTTGCGCGAGCCGAGTGCGATACTCTATTTACTTGATAACGTCTTGAGGAGGGTGCAAAGAAAGCGATGTACTATACCATGAGGTGGTACGTCGATGGATCAGATGTTCCATCAGTTTTAAGCGCAGCGGTCAACGCCCTAAAAAGATACGGAGCCATTCTGACCGAAGAGGCGCATTACCCGGCAGGGCTTGGATTTGATTTCCCTTTTGCACTTCGGGATGACTCCATACTCGTCCCACCATATCTCACTTTGTGGGTACGCCAGCGCGACACTCCCCCCTATTATATCTGCGTCGACCTAGATTGCGCTATTGGCGTCCTGTGGGAAGGGGACTATGGTCGCCGCAACATGCAGTCTCTAGTGACGCTCGGCGATGCGATCTACACCAGCATCTCTCCCATCTTTGGTGTGGGAAATGACGAGACCTATAACAGCCTAACCCTTGAGGATTTCTTGGAAACCCGTATTCCTGTAGGCGCTCAGTTCGTCTATGTGGGCGCCGGACTCGTTCATACCGTAAACTGGGAAGCGCTCAAGGGGAGAAGGTTTGCTAGAGTCAGCTTGCCTGATGGGGGCGTTCGTGTCGAAAACCCTGGACCACCGTCAGTTCCGCCGCTGGATTTGCGAGTCTAAAGGGCAACTCCGAAAAGCACTGGATGTGATCTTTCCACCGAACCTTCAGCTTAAGACTCCCCCAAACGATTGAAAGACGTCCAAAAACATTCCATAGCGCTTTGCAAGACCTAATCGTATGGAGCCGGGCGAAAAACGCCCGTTAGCGTCCCAACGCGTGGTGTAAATTCCGTGGACCGATAATAAATCGGCCACTTGGAAACCCTTAGCGTGATCAGTCCCAAGATCAATCCGCTGAGGAGGTATGTTCCAAGTGGCCATTAGCAGGATGTCCCTTTTGGATCTAAATCCGCCGTGCCAGGTCGGTTTTCCAGAACTCCAGCGCCGCTTTCCGATAAGGCCCCTGCGCCCGCACTTCTTCCCCCTCCGGCGTGCTCCGCCGGTTGGGAGCGCACAGGAAGTGCCCGCAACACACATCCGCCCAGAACTTGTACAGGTTCTCGCTGTCGTAGGCGCTATCTCCCACCCCGTAGGTCAACTCGGCCTTTTGCTTCTGGTCCGCCAGCTTGACCACCTCAGCAAAGAGCGGGACTGCAGGCCTCATCTCATGGACGGCGGCCGGGGTGACCCGGAAGGCCAACGGGAAACCGGTCCGGCTGATGACCAGGTGCAACTTGTAGCCAAAGAACTTTCCCTTCGAGGTCGCTCCCCAGGTTGCGTCCGGGTCCTTCCTCCGGAGGGGTACGGGTAAGTCCGTCATGTCGATGGTCAAGACCCGAAGGTCTCCTTGCCGCAGGGAGCGCCGGCGCAGCTTGCGCCAGAGGCGGGTCCGCAGCCGCCGGACGTCATCGCCGTGCAGGCGGCGGCAGACCACAGACAGATGCGGCACCTGCTCCCAGCCAAGGGCCTTACGGAGCCATGCTCCCGCTTCCTGTTCCGCATAGTTGAGCGTTTTGCGCAGCGACCAGCCCAGCAAATCCGCTGCGATTCGGAACAGGAGCAGCGAGGGGGTCGAGTACAAGCGCGGGCGCCCGGTCTTGGGTTGGTTCCTCGGCTTGCGGCCCCGCCGTTCGGCAGCAACTTCGTCCAGGAGGCGATGCAAGTGCTGGAGAATCAGGGCCACGGCGTGGTACACTGGTCTTGCCACCATCCCCGCGGTTTTGGTTGTTTTGGCGGCTAATCCAACCAATTCGCGGGATATGGTGGCTTTCCTGTTCTATGCTCCAGGTTTCGCTGGCTTACGGGGATTTCGCAACACCCCCGTCGTTGGGATAACGTGTACACCCTGGGTGTTTGCCGTGGTTTCAGCCGACTGATGATATTCGAGGTCTTGCTGGACGTTTTTCCCGCACCATACTACGTAGTATCATCACTTCGATCAACGCGTGCCGGTTCCATATTCGGCTTGCTCAGTTCCGGTGCAGGTGAGCTCTCCTAGTGGGCCGCACCAGGGCTTTGATATACCTGTCTAGCACCACCATGCACTCCCCGAGCTTTCAGGCAGGGAGCGTTTCAAGCTATCTAAAATATAAGTATATACTGTGCGGTCGATGCCCTTGAAGGCACAGATAAACAGACAAGAAGAGGCCGGAGACCGCAACCGTTGACCTCTGCTCACATGGCTAGTGGACAAACCCTTGCCCCAGGGCGCTACAGTCAGGAGGGTTCCTTATTTCCCCCACGAAGCTCAGACCCAAACCACAGACCGTCTACTACCTCTGGACAGGATTGCTTGCCTTCGGATTCGCCACCGTCTTCACCCTTCTTCCCGTGTACTACATTAACGAGGCCGAGTTAACCCCATTTCAGTTAGTATTGGTTGGAACCGTACTGGAATCCACTGTGTTCATCTTTGAAGTTCCCACCGGTGTGGTAGCCGACGTCTACAGCCGGCGCCTGTCCGTGATTATTGGCACCCTCCTCCTCGGTATCGGGCTTGCGATCGAGGGGGCCATTCCCGCTGTGGTCGCCATCTTCATCGGTGAGGTGATCCGCGGGATCGGTCACACGTTCACCAGCGGTGCCATGGAGGCCTGGCTGGCCAGCGAGATCGGCGCAGAGACGGTGGGCAACGTGTACCTACGCGGAAACCAGGTGGAGCAAGGCGCGTCTCTCCTCGGGATTGCAACCAGCGTAGCGCTGGCGCGATGGGGGCTTCACGCCCCCATTCTTGCCGGTGCCCTGATCATCCTGGCCGCCGGGATCTTTCTGATCCTCGCGATGCGCGAGACCTCTTTTGTCCCCGCCGCTCGGATGGAACGGGGCTCGTGGAAGGCGACCCTGGACACCGCGCGCGAGGGGATCCGCACCATCCGCCGGAGTCCGCTCCTGGTCACCTTCGTGCTCATTGCCCTCTTTGTCGGCATGTCCGGTGAAGGCTACGACCGCTTGTGGGAGGCTCACCTGCTGGAGAACATCCCCTTCCCTTCACTGTTTGATCTCCGGGCAACCACCTGGTTCGGGATCATCGCCGGCCTCTCATCGGTGCTCTCGATCGTCGTGACGGAGACGGTCCATCGGCGGCTGGACCAGTCCCACGAACGTTCCGTGGCGCTCTTCCTGGTCCTGTGCACCGCCGCCCAGGCCGCGGCGGTGTTGGGGTTTGCCTGGAGCGGCCAGTTCTTCCTGGCTGTAGCCTGCCACCTGGTCGCCTCTCTCTGCAAGGGAATCGCGGCTCCCCTGCGCAACAGCTGGCTCGTCCGTTCCGTCGATCCCCAGGTTCGGGCAACGGTGATCTCGACCGTCGGCCAGGCCGATGCGATCGGCCAGACGGCCTTTGGCCCGGTGATCGGTTGGATCGGGTCGGTGCGCGGGCTGCGAATCGCGTTGAGCGTTGCGGGGATCGCGTTGTCCCCGTTGGTTCCCCTGTTCATACGGGCCGCCCGTGTAGCAAGGCACAAGCCGGCCACCGCTGCGTTCGAATGAGGCCTCCGGCGTGCGTCGCGCTGCATCGCGCACCCGCTGCGGGCGCACACTGAGGACGCCAGGTAGCCGGACGCGATCCCCGGCCCCCTGGCCCCAGCACCGGAGCAAGGGAGAGCATGTCATGGCGGTGCGCATTGTGCCGTATCTCGTGTTTGGCGGAAACGCCAGGGAAGCCATCCAGTTCTATGCCGACGTGCTGGACGGCAGGATCGAGGGCATCCTGACGTTCGGGGACAACCCCTTCCCCGGCATGCCCGAGGAGGCCGAGAATCGGGTGATGCACGCCCAACTTACGGTGGGTGACTCCGCGCTGTTCTTCTCCGATACCTACCCCGGCCAGGACCACCGCCCCGGCAACCAGGTCGCCGTCACCCTCCTGGTGGACACCGTCGAAGAGGCGGAGCGCATCTACACCGCCCTGGCCGAGGGCGCGCAGGAGATCGCGCTGCCGCTGCAGCAGACCGACTGGAGCCCGGCCTACGCCCAGGTGACCGACAAGTTCGGCGTCCCGTTCCAGATCAACACCGTCCCGGCAGATCAGGCGTAGAGATGCCCGCGGTCCGCCGGCTCCCCTCCG
This sequence comes from Symbiobacterium thermophilum IAM 14863, assembly GCF_000009905.1. Taxonomy (GTDB): domain Bacteria; phylum Bacillota; class Sulfobacillia; order Symbiobacteriales; family Symbiobacteriaceae; genus Symbiobacterium; species Symbiobacterium thermophilum. Next base: position 1,871,096 of record NC_006177.1, on the reverse strand, counting down.
GCGGGCGTGAAAGAGGACCACCCACTGCGGTGGTCCTGCGGTTCGCGGTTCACTTGCCGTTCGGCTCCGGGCGCTCGGGCGGGAAGGCCCGGCGGGTGCGGAAGTCGAGCCGGTACCCGTCGGTGAGGAGATGGACCTTCAGCCCGCCCGGCCGGTCCTCGCTGGGCGTCCCTCGCTCCCAGGGGTCCAGCACGGTCACCCGGGCCTCGCCGAGCACCTTCGCCTCGCCGTCTGCGATCAGCACCCCGGTCTGGGCGTCGAGCCCCACCCCCATCATCGCCGCCGCCTCCGGCGCCGACATCGCCCGGACCAGCCGGCTGAAGCGCTGGGCGCCGCTGAAGCCCGGGTCGATGAGCAGGGCCGGCACGATGCCCAGCCCGACCGTGATGCCGTCTTCGGCCTCGTGGGGGAACAGCCGGCTCCCCAGGATCGCCGCCCCGGCGTCGATGCCCACCAGCAGCCGGCCGGCCTTCACGTGGTCCCGCAGGGCCGCGGCCGCCGCCGTCGCCTGCAGGACGTGCAGGCCGCGGGCGGGACTGTCGCCGCACAGCACGATGGCGTCGTATTCCCGCAGCCGGGCGACCCATTCGGGGTCGGCCGCCTTCTCCCGGCTGTCCAGCAGCACCGGCTCCACGTGTTTCATGCCGAACCGGGTGAAGGCCCGTGCGGCCACGGCCGCGGCCTCGGCCGCGTCGCCGCCGGCCGCGGCCGGAACCACGGCCAGCCGTGCGGACCGGCCGCCCGACAGGTGCACCGCCGCAACGACGGCCTCATCGGGTACCGGCGTGCCGCCCATCAGGATCACCGGCCCCGCGGGAAACTCCGCGGTGGACACGTCCAGTTCACGTTCGGGCCGCCCGTCGGGGCGGCCGTTCTTGTTTCGCGGGTTGGAAGAGCGGTGGCGGGCGAACCATGCGCGCAGGCTCCTCTGCGGAACGACGATGGACTTCAGCAGGCTCGTCGAGAGCTCAGATGTAATGGAACCCAGGCGTTCCAGGTTCACCGCGCGATCACCTCCTGCGGGGGTGACACTCGCTCCATGTCTATGGCGTCAGGCGTCATAGATTCCCCTCAAATCCATTCGATCTCCGCGTCATCACCGTCCGAAATGGGGGTGACGAACTCCGCCTCCTGACCGTTCAGCCGCATCACCAGCTGCCGCTTGCCTGGGGGCGGCGTGGGCGTCACCCCGGCCGCCACCAGCAAGTTGGCGAAGATCGGCGGCTCGTCGCGGACGGTGACGACGATCTGATCCTCCGCCCGGAGCGGGTCGGAGGGCCCCGCCGGAAGGCCGTTGACCATCACCTGCAGGCCCCCGGCCGGCACCTTGTACTGCTCGCCGTTCAGCCGGATGCGTATCGCCCGGCCCCCGCCCAGCCGCTCCGCCAGTTCCCCTGCGGTGAGCGGCGGGTGGTCGCGGATCTCGAGCTGGTCGCCCGAGTGCACCGGCATCTCCAGGGCATCCGCACCGGCGGACAGGCCGTTCACGAGGACGGTGCGACGCGGCCAGACGATGGAACCGGGGCTGCCATTCAGTGTATACCGAATGACCTCTCCTGTCGACGGGTCGTCGTATCCCAGCGCGGCCAGCACATCCCCTACGGTGCGCAGCGGCCGGACCACCACCACGTCGTTGTCCCGCAGTTCCCGGTCCGGCCCGGAGGGCTCCCCGTTGACGGTCACCAGCGGTGCGAGTGTGTGGACGGTGCCGTCCAGGGTGACGGTCAGCCGTTCGGCCGCTTCAGGCGCCACCTCGGCCACCGTCGCCCGCCCGGGCTGCCCGGGGGTGCCGGGCTCCACGTCGATGCGGTCGTGGTGCTGCACGGGCGCCTCCAGCCCCGCCGGCTCGCCGTTGACCAGGATGCGCGCCGGCTTTCCGAAGGTGCCGGGTACCATGCGGAGCTGGCCGTTCACAGTGACCGTCAGCCCCTTGCCCACGCTGCCCTGCAGCTCCCGGATGGAAATCCCGGCCGCCAGCAGCGCGTCGGCCACCGTGAGCCGGCCCGGCCGGAACAGCCGCACACCGCCGCCGTTGACGTAGACGTACGAAAAGCCCAGGGTGGAATGGTCGCGCGCAGCGACGGCGATGCCGATGGGCGTGATGGCATCCGGTCCCCTCAGCAGGTTCCGGGCTCCCTCCACCCCCGCAATCGCGTCGCGGCCGCGGACAGCGACGCGCTGGTGCGGCAGTCCCAGCTCGGCCGCCACGTACTCCGTCAGCCCGGGCGTGAGCGACCCGCCGCCCACCAGCAGGACGGCCTGGGGCGCCTGGCCGCCGTTCAGCGCCAGGATCCGCCGGGCGATCTGCCCGGCGAGCCGCCGGGCGGCCGGTTGCATGGCCTCGACGAGCTCCGCACGCGATTTCACCAGCGTCTGACCGAGGATGTCGGTGAAGGTCACGGACTCGGCGGACCCGGTCTTGCGCTTGACGGCCTCGCCGACGTTGAAGTCCAGCAGGAAGGCCTCGGAGAGCGCCTCGGTAATCTCGTCGCCGGCGATGGGTACCATATCGTAGGCCAGGACGGCCCCACGGGCGGTCAGGGCGATGTCGGAGGTCCCCGCCCCGATGTCGACCAGGGCCAGGTTCAGGTGGCGCATGGACTCGGGTACCGCCACGCTCAGGGCCGCGATGGGTTCCAGCGTGAGGGCGACCATCTCCAGGTTGCAGATCTCCAGCACCGCCTGCAGGGAGTCGACGACGCCCCTGGGCAGGAACGTGGCGATGACCTCAATCTCGGCGGCGGAGCCCCGCTGACCGACCAGGTGGGTGAGCGGAAAACCGTCCAGCACGCTCTGGGTGACCGAGTGGCCGACATAATGATAGTCCTGCGGCCGCTCGCCCTCGCGCAGGACCTCGCTGAGCGCCGTCTGCGCCGCCTGAACAGCCTCCAGTTCCAGGCTGAAGACGTCGTCGGCCGACAGCTGCGTCAGTCCCGAAAGCTGACGCTGGGCGCGACCGCGCACCGTGCGCAGCGCGCGTCCGGCGGCCGCGACCGCCACCTCACGCAGCGATTCGCCTGTGCGCTTCTCCAGGCGGGCCACGATGCGTGCAACGACCTCGGCCACGGCCGCAACGTCGTGGATCTGGCCGTCCAGCATGGCGCGGGTGGCGTGTTCCATGACCTCTGCGGCGACGATCCTGAGCCCCTTGCGACCGGTGACGGTGACGAGTCCGGCCACCTTGCGGGTGCCGATGTCGAGTGTGAGAAGCGGGCGACCTGACAACTTCCGGACCTCCTCGCACCACGCGCTTCCGGGGGTAGGCAAAACTGGATACTCATTCGACAGATTGGCCTGCTGCTCCTTCGTGCGCGGGGAGCGATGGCCCGTGGCCGGCCGTTGTGCCGCGCATTGGTAGACATAACGACACCGGCGGCTGCGCACACTACAGGCGTAAAACCGCAGGAGGTGGTGTTCCGTGGCTCAGTTCACGCCCACCCGCCGCGTTTTACCGCATGAGCTCCTGGACCGGCTGAAGTGGGAGGTCGCCGAGCAGGCCGGCCTCACGGAGCAGATCGTGCAGCATGGCTGGCCCCAGATGAGCTCACGCGCCTGTGGCCACATCGGAGGCCGCATCGGCGGCAGGATGGTCAAGGTCATGCTGAAGTACGCCGAGCAGGCCCTGGCTGAGGGCTCCGCTACCCTGAAGTAGCGGGGCTGCCCACCAGGCGGGGGGCGCGCACCCCGCCGATGACATATAGAACAGGCCGGCTGCACAGCCGGCCTGTTCCGCTCACGCGCCCAGGGCCTGGTTGTAGGTCTGCAGCGCCTCTTCGGCGCGGCCCAACCGCTCCAGGCACGCGCCGATGGACCACAGGTACTGCTTGTTGTGGGGCTCGGTGGCCACGGCGAGCCGGTAGGCGTTCAGGGCCTGCTCGTACCGGCCCAGCGCGAAGTAGCACGCGGCCTGGTTGGCCAGGGCCGCGGGGTCGTCCGGCGCCCGCTTCAAGGCCTCCTCGAAGCAAGCCAGGGCCTCCCGGTACTGGCCGGCCTTCAGCAGCAGGTGCCCCTTGTTGTTCAGCAGGGTCGGGTCGCCCGGCGCCTTCTGGAGGGCGGCGTCCAGGAGGGCGGTGGCCTCGGCCATCATCCCCCCCTCGAAGAGCGCCGCCGCCAGGTTCCCCAGGGTCAGCGGGGAGTCGGGTTCCAGCGCGCTGGCCTGCCGGTACGACTCGATCGCCTCCCGCGTGCGCCCGGCCCGCAGCAGGGTGTAGCCCACGTTGTTGAGCAGCGTCGGGTCCGAGGGCCGCAGCCGGACGGCCCGCAGCAGCGCCCGGAGCGCCTCCGCGGTCTGACCGGTCTTCTGCAGCGCCAGACCCAGGTTGGCCCAGACGGCGCCGTCCGTGCGCAGCAGTCTGGCTGCCCTGCGGTACGCGTCGGCGGCCTCCTGCAGCCGGCCCAGCTCGTTCAGGCACAGTCCCCGCAGGTTCCACAGGGTGCCGCTGCGCGGCCTTCCCGCCAGGGCCCCGTCGATGAACACCAGGGCCTCCTCCGGCCTCCCCAGCGCCAGCAAGGTCCTCCCCTTGGTCACCCACAGGTCAGGGAGGCCGGGATTCACCCGCAGCCCGGCATCCAGGTGCGCGATGGCGGCTTCGGGCATGCCGCTCCTCACCAAGGCCTCCGCCAGCCAACGCCGGAGGTGCGGATGGTCGGGGTCCCGCTTGACCGCCGGCGCCAGGTGGTCGACCGCTTCCTGGACGACGGAGTCCCCGCCGGTCTGCAGCAGCATGACGCCGAGGCGCGCCCGCAGGTCCAGCCGCTCGGGATGGGCGGTCACCAGCGCCCGGCACCGGTCGACGGCCTGTGCCACGCGGCCCGCGATCAGGGCGAGCGCGGCCGCCCACCAGCCGAAGGGCGGACGCTCGTGCCAGGGAAACGCCGCGAGGTCTGTCAGCAGACCGATACCGCTCACGCGTGCGGACCCAGAGGTAGCAGCTCCCGTCATTGCCGTTTCCTCCCGGAAATGAGCCTGCTGCCCTCTATATTTGACCCGCACGGACCCCATTCCTGCCCAGCGCTTCCATAAATCGGTCGACACAAACGGCGGATTCTGTCAGGAATTGTCGATGACGCCTGGTTCCTGCGGCACAGCCCGATAGCCCGCCGCGGCGATCCCCGCCAGAACCCGCTTCGCCGCTTCCACGCCGCCCGGCACGTCCAGGGGGAGCATGAGCACGGCCCCCGGGTGCAGGGCGCGCAGGGCATGGTCGGCCAGCTGCACGGGACCCGCGCCGGCCCCGGGCGTCGCGACCGCGTTGGACCAGAGGACCAGGTCCAGCCCCTCCTCCGCCGCCAGGCGCCTGAGCTGCCGGTCAAAGCGGCCGAGGGGGGGACGCAGCAGCGCAGGCCGTTCCCCCACGGCCCGCTCGATGGCCTGGCTGGCCCGCCGCAGCTGCAGCCTGACGGCCACAGCCGGCCGGTCGCGCAGATCCACCTCCCGGTATCCCAGGCTGCCGATTTCGTGGCCGTCGGCGCGGATGCGCCCGAGATCGGCCGGACGGCGCTCGGCCTCGTCCCCGGTGACGAAGAAGGTCGCCCGGGCGCCCTGTGCCCTGAGGGCGTCGAGCAGCGCCGACAACTCCTCGGCAGCGGGCAGGTGATGGAACGTGAGCGCCACCGTCCCCGCGTCCCCGCCGCGCGGCGCAGCCAACGGGGACGCCTCGTAGACCACCAGCGCCCCTTCCCCGCGCTCCGGCACGTCGTAGGCCGCGGCGGTGACCGGCGCCTGCGGCCTCGACTGAAGGGCGCCGACGGTCATGCGCCCGGCCAGCCCGTCCACCGTCAGCCCGTAGTGGCGCTGCGCGGCGAGCACGGCCGCCTCGGTGAGGGGGCCGAAGATGCCGTCCACCGGCCCCGGGTCAAAGCCGTTGGCGGCCAGCAGCCTCTGGAGTTCGGCGACGGCCGGACCGGCGTCGCCGAACCGGAGCGCCCTGACGCTGACGGCCTCGGCCAGCGGACCGGCCGAGGCCGCGCCGTTTGCCGCGGCGGCCGGCAGCGCGATCAGCAGCGCCAGCGCGGCAAGCCATACGGAACACCTCACGGGTAGACCCTCCTTCCAGCCTCTCTCAGCTGGAGAGTCTGCCCCTTCCGTGCGTTCCGTAAACCTGCGTACCCTCCGCCACGACCGCCGCTCCCGTGCACGTGGCGGGCATGCCTCACCGCCGGCCCAGGCTGACAGCCGCAACGCCGGCCAGGGCGCCGGCGCCTGCGCCGACCGCGAGCCCCCGCGCTAGCCCGAGGATTCCCGGCAGGTCCCGGAAGATGCCGATGATCACGGTCACGGCCGCGACGAGGCCGACTCCGGCCGCCAGCCCGTGCATGAAGCCGCCCCGCCCGGCCAGCCAGGTCGACCTGGCCCCCGCCAGCGCAGCGGCCACGCCCTGGACGATCAGCGTGCGCGCGGCCTCCGCCTGGGGCTCCGGCGGGAACCAGAAGTCCAGAACCCCCAGTGTGAGAGCCGCGGCCACCATCAGCAACAAGCCCCAGAGCACGCCGGAAGCCAGGGCTCCCAGGTCGACCAGGGCCTCTCCTCCATCTGCCCGGCGCACGTGTCCTCACTCCCCTTCCACGGCTTGACCCATTCTTATGGGTGTCCGTTGAGGGGTATGCAAAGGCCCCGCCTTCCGGCGGGGCCAAATCCTCCCGTTGTCGCCGCAGAGCATGCCGCGGGGCGGGGTCAGCGGCGGGTGACGTCGGCCAGCCAGGGCTGTACTTTCTCGTCCCACTTGCGCAGGACGACCAGCCACGGGCCCAGCACCACGTAGGCCGTGAGGGGCATGAGGATGACGGCCCACGGGTTCCAGCCGGCGGCGAACAGCAGCGCGGCCAGCGCCAGGACCGGTCCCACGATCGGCCAGAACTGGATGCCCGCGCCCTTCCGCCGCTTCTTGAAGTCGGGGTACGGAATGGACGAGGTCATCAGGTACCCCAGGATCACCATGACGGAGGGGATCACGTGGGGTGGCGGTGGAGCGGTCGTCTCCTGCAGGAAGTAGAAGGCCATGGTGGACAGCAGGGTGCCGGCCGCCGTGATCGGCACGCCGAGGAAGTAGCCCTCGTTGGTGAGGATGTTGAAGCGGGCCAGCCGAAGCGCCCCGCAGAGCGGGAAGAACAGCGTGACGGCCAGGCCGAGGTAGCCCAGCTCCCGCAGCCCCATCTGGTAGAGCAGAACGGCTGGCGCGACGCCGAAGGCGACGACGTCGGCCAGCGAGTCCAGCTCGCGTCCGAACGCCCCTTCGGCCTTCATCAGCCGGGCCAGGCGGCCGTCCAGCCCGTCCGCGACCAGCGAGCCCACGACCATCAGCGACGCTGCGCGCCACTGGCCGTCCATGGTCAGCAGGAGGCTCCCGATGCCGAAGGACAGGTTTGCCAGGGTGAACAGGTGCGGCAGGCTGGACAGCCCCTTCTGCCCCCTCTCCCTGATCCACTTCCCGCCCCGGACGGTGCGGACGCGCCACCGGGGACGGTGCGGTTGCATGACCGTGTTCTCGTTCACTGCGGAAGCCTCCCTATCACCGTTTGGCCGGCGACGACCCGGTCGCCCGGCCGCACCAGGACCTCGCTGTCCGCCGGGAGCCAGACCTGCGTGCAGGAGCCGAAGCGGATGAGTCCGAACCGCTGGCCCCGGTCGAGCCGGTCGCCCACCGCAGGCCAGGTCACGATCCGCCGGGCCAACAGCCCGGCCACCTGGCTCACCAGCACCCGGTGGCCGCCGTCCGTCACCAGGCCCAGGTAGGCCCGCTCATTGACCTCGCCCACCGTGTCGTCCCATGCGGCCAGGAACTTGCCGGGCACGTACTCGCGGTAGGTCACCTCGCCCGCCACCGGCGATCGGTTGATGTGCACGTCGAAGACGGAGAGGAAGATCGAGACCAGCAGCGCACGGCCGCCCACGAACCGCGGCTCCTCCACCTCCCGGACGAACATGACGCGCCCATCGGCAGGGGAGACCACGAGGCCGTCCTCCCGGGGGATGGGGCGTTCGGGGTCGCGGAAGAACCACATGACAAACAGGGCCAGCCCCGCGAGCACGGCGCCCAGGGCCCAGTGCACGAAGAGAGCGAGAACGGCCAGCGCAACCAGCGCGCCGACAAACGGCCATCCTTCACGGGCGATGATCGGTCGTCTCATGTCAGACACTACTCTCTGTCATCAGATTACATGGTTTCGCCGTGGGGCTGACACCCGCGTCAGAAGGTCAGGTTCCACTGACGGAGCCGGTCCATCTGGTCGTAGCGGGTGAGGTCGAGGTGCACCGGCGTCACGGAGATGTACCCCGCCTCCACCGCCGATACGTCGGACTCGCGGTCGTTGTGAATCTCGGCCAGTTCGCCGGCCAGCCAGTAGTACTCCTGGCCGCGCGGGTGCATGCGGCGCACCCACTGGTCGCGGTAGATCCTCCGGCCGACCTTGGTCACCCGCACGCCCTTGATCGCCTCACGGGGCAGGGCGGGGACGTTGACGTTCAGCAGCGTTCCCTCCGGCAGCCCCTCCTCCAGCACCTTCAGGGCGAGCTGGGCGGCGAAGTCGGCGGCCGCCGAGTAGTCGGACGATGTCATCGAGTCCAGGGAGACGGCGAGGGCGGGGATGCCCAGGATGGGTCCCTCCAGCGCCGCCGCAACCGTGCCGGAATAGAAGATATCGGTGCCCAGGTTCGCGCCCCGGTTGATGCCCGAGATGACCAGGTCCGGCCGCCGGGGCAGGATCGCCTCGATCGCCAGCTTGGCCGAGTCGGCCGGTGTGCCGGTCACGGAGATGCACGGCGCCACGGCTCCGGGGATCTCCACCCGCACCGGGAACAACGGGCGGTACGTGGTGATCGCGTGCCCGCTGGCCGACCGCTCCCGGTCGGGTGCCACGGCCCACACTTCCAGGCCGGGGATCTGCTCCATGCGGGCGCGCAGTGCGTTGATGCCGGGAGCGAAAATGCCGTCGTCGTTGGTGAGAAGGACCAGCGCCATCCGTCTACTCCTTCCACGTGACCTGTGTGCTTCTGTAGTCTCTCCGCCTCTGCCTACGCCTCGTCACCCAGATTGAGCCACGCCATGGCCCGGTTGATGACCTCGTCGGTGCGGCCCCGGAAGACGGCGGGACCCGGCAGCGACCGCAGGAACTGCAGCCCGTAGCGGCTGCCCCTCGGCGAGAGCCGGTTGTCCAGTACAATGACGACCCCGCGGTCACCCCTGGTTCGGATGAGCCGGCCGAATCCCTGCTTGAAGCGGATCACCGCCTGGGGCAGGCTGAGGTGCGCGAAGCTGGAGAGGCCCCGGCGCTCCAGGTCCTCAATGCGCGCCTCCATCACCGGGTCGTCCGGCGGGTTGAACGGCAGCCGGACCATGACCACCGCGGACAGCCCCTCGCCGGGGATGTCGACGCCCTCCCAGAACGAGGCGGACCCGAACAACACCGTGCGCTCGCCCGCCCGGAACTCCGCCACCAGCCGGCTGCGGGAGCCGTCGAGCCCCTGCCCCAGGAGCAGGAGCCCCTCCGCCTCCAGGTCGTCCTTCAGCGCCTGGTAGACCTGCCGCAGCTGCCGGTGGCTGGTGAACAGCACCAGGGTGCGTCCGCCGGCCTGGATGAGGAACCGCCGCAGGAAGTCCACCGCAGCCTGGGTGAAGTCGCCCTCCTTCGGGTTGGGAAGGTCCTCGGGCACCAGCAGCAGCGCCTGCTCCCGGTAAGCGAAGGGCGACGAGAGGACGCCCTCCCGCAACCGGTCCGGCGGCAGGCGGCTGAGGCCCAGCCGCTCCTTCAGGTGAGCGAAACTTTCGCCCACGGTCAGCGTCGCCGAGGTCATGATGACCGACCGCATCCGGCCGAACAGATCGGCCCGCAGGATGTCGCCCACGTTGATGGGCGCGGCGCGCAGCGCCACTCGGAGCCGGTCCCCCCGCTGGGCGGATTCGATCCAGGTCACTTCGCCCTCCGCGGGTTCCAGAAGCACACGGTCGATCGCTTTCGTACTTTGAATAAGAATACCATTCTGCTTCTGGATGTCAACCAACAGCGCGTCGGCGTCAGCCAGCGGCGGGTCCTGCAGCTCCAGCGCCTCGGCCAGGAGCGCCAGGCCGGCTGCCAACGTGCGCAGCCGGTGCACGGCGTTGGCGCGGGCCTGCTCCAGCGCCTCCCAGAGCGGCCCGGTGCGCACGGCGTCGGTCAGCCGCAGCGCCCGGGCGCCGCCCTCCTCCTCCGACCGGCCGCGCGCCTCCACCAGGTCGGCGCACAGCCGGAACAGCTCGTCGGTGGCCGCCCGGCAGTGCTGGACGAGCCCCACCAGCTTGTCGATGAGGTCCTCGCTGGGCAGGCCGACGGGCGGCCTGGCGGGGATCGCCTCGCCCCGGCCGAGGCGGCGCCGGAGCTGCGGCAGGAGCCCCTGTCCCGGCGCCCGGTACAGAAGCAGCAGGGCGCCGGTGATGTCCCAGCTCTCGAGGTTGACGCCGAGGTTCTGCGTCGCCACCGCCTCCAGGTGGTGGGCCTCGTCGATGATCAGGTGGCGGAACGGCGGCAGGACCTGGTTGCCGGCTGCGATGTCGGCGAAGAGCAGGGCGTGGTTGAGGACCAGCACCTGGGCATCCCGGGCCCGCCGGCGCGCCCGGAAGGCGAAGCAGTGGCTCCGGAACCACTTGCACTTGGGGCCGAGGCACGTCTCGGTCTCCGACTGCACGGTGCGCCAGAACCGCTCCTCCTCGCCTGACAGGTTCAGTTCCGACCGGTCGCCGGTCTCGGTCTCCGCCAGCCAGGCGGCCAGGCGGATCAGGAAGCGCCGCTCCTCCGGGGAGGTGAGGAAGTCGGCGCCCACGGCCGCCTCCTCCCACTTGCGCAGGCAGATGTAGTTGCTCCTGCCCTTCACCAGGGCCGCCTCCACCCCCTCCAGCGGCGTGCCGGCCAGGGCCGACTGCAGGAAGGGGATGTCCTTCTCCCACAGTTGCTCCTGCAGGGTGATCGTGTGGGTGGAGATGGCGACCTTCTCCCCGTTGGCCCGGGCCCACGCAAAGGCCGGCACCAGGTAGGCCAGGGACTTGCCGGTCCCGGTGCCGGCCTCCATCAGCAGGTGCGCACCGTCGTTGAAGGAGCGGGTGACGGCCTCCGCCAGCTCCAGCTGCTGCGGCCGGTGTTCATAGTGGGCAATGGCCTCGCTGATCGCGCCGCCGCTGCCGAGGACGGAGAGCACCAGGGCGGGATCGATCGGCCCCGGCTCCACCGGCTCGGGTTCCGGATCGGGGCGGTGCAGGGGGCCCGGATGGGGACGGATCCACTCGGTGATCGGCCGGGGTTTCTCGCCGCGGGCCTCGCGCGCCTCGAGTTCGGCCCGGAAAAGCGGCGACAGCGACCAGCCGGCGGGCTCGCCCACCGCCAGCACGAACTGCAGCAGGCCCATGTCCATGGACGCCAGCCGCTCCAGCAGCCGGAGGAACAGCCGGCCGCAGGCCCTGGCGTCGTCCTCGGCCCGGTGGTGGTGCTCCAGGGGCAGCCCGAGCAGCTCGGCCAGCGTCGCCAGCCGGTGATTGCGTGCCAGCGGCAGGGCGACGCGGGCGAGCTCCGCGGTGTCGTAACTCCAGTTGGGCAGGCTCCGGCCGGCGCGCGCGAACGCCGCCTGCAGGAACGCCACGTCGAACGGGGCGTTGTGCGCGACCAGCGGGAGGTCCCCGAGGAAGGAGGCCAGATCCGGCACGACCTCCTCGATGCGGGGCTTGCCGGCCAGCATGGCCGGGTGAATTCCGGTCAGGTGCTGGATGCGCTGGGGGACCGGACAGCCCGGATCGATCAGGCGCGAAAAGCAGCCGATCTCGCGGCCGTCTTCAAAGCGGACGGCCGCCACTTCGATGAGGCGGTCGTGCTCGGGCGAGGTTCCGGTGGTTTCCACGTCTATCGCGACGAAGGAGCGCAGCCCCATGCGGGCTGTACCCCCCTTTCTTCACGCGTACCCATCCCCTAGTGTTTCGAGTTGGCCCGGCACAACTCCTCTGCGGCTGGGCGCTCAGTCGAGCCGCTCCCAGAGCCAGCCGGACGCGGCGCCGGACGCGGCGAAAGGCAGGGCTATCCACAGGGCCGCGGGCCACAGACGTGGCAGGGTCCCCTCCCAGCCTCCCCACGCGTCCAGGTGGCGGGACACCAGGGCCGCCAGGTAGCAGGTCGCCAGCACCGCACCGCCCAGGGCGCCCGCGGCCGCCGGCGGCAGGCCGTAGAGGGAGACCAGCGCCCGCGCAGCGGCGACGGCTCCCGCCGCCAGCAGGCAGAAAAGCAGCGCCAGCGCCCAGAATCCCGGGGTGACGGCGAAGGCCTGCAGCGCACGCCAGAATCCCGGCGGCCGCTCCGCAGCAACTGCCGCCAGCAGGACGCCGCCGAAAGAGAGCACCGCGCCGGTGACGGTGCACGAAAGGAAACGGACCCAGCGGGGCATCGGCAGGACACCTCCCCGAAGAGGCTATGCCTGCCCGGCGCAGGACAGTACCCGGCCGGGGCCAACTGGCCCCGCCCCTCGCACCGGGTGTATAATTGGACTAACTGCTTACACGGGAGGCCTGAACATGCGTGCCGACGTGTATCCGACGGTGGTCAACATTCCCCCTGCGGAGGAGCTGGCAGGCCGTGTGGCGGTGGTCATCGACGTCCTGCGGGCGACGACCACCATCTGCACAGCCCTCGCCAACGGCGCAGACACCGTGGTTCCCATCCTCTCCCCGGAGGAAGCCTTCCAGGTGGCCCGCGACAACCCCGACCGGCAGTTCCTGCTGGGCGGTGAGCGCAAGGCGGTGCTCATTCCCGGCTTCCACTGCGACAACTCGCCCCTGGAGTACACCGAGGCGCGCGTCAAAGGGCGGCCGATCCTCTTCACCACCACCAACGGCACCCGCGCCATCCGGCGCGCGGCGGGGGCCGACCGGGTGTACATCGCCAGCCTGCTCAACGCCCCCGCCGTCGGGCGGGAGCTGGCCCGCCTGGAGGTGGACGTGGCCATCTGCTGCGCCGGCACCCACGACCAGTTCTCGCTGGAGGACACCGTCTGCGCCGGCGCCATCCTGGAGTACATGGCCGGACCGGACCGCCCGGTGGAGACCAACGACATGGGCCTGGTCGCCCGGGAGCTGTTCCGCCGCTACGACGGCCGACTGGCCGACCTCCTGCACCTTTCATCCCACGGACAGAACCTGGTCAGGCTGGGCATGCAGGACGACCTCCTGTTCTGCGCCCAGCTGGGCACCCTGACCATCCTGCCCGTCTTCACGGAGGGGCAGGTGGTGCTGCTGGAGTGAGGCAGGCCGGTGCCGATCGCCGCACCGGCCTGTTCGGCTACTTGGTGAAGGGCAGGTCGACGTCGACCGCCTCGCCGATGATCTTGTAGACGTCGCTGAGCAGCGTCCCGAGCCTCTGCTCGGCCATCAGGTAGTCGCGGATGTCCAGGTCCTGGATCAGCACATTGTAGAGCCGCTCCAGCCCTTCCTTCTGCTCCTGGGTCAGCTCCTTCCCCTGGAGCACCTCGGCCTGCAGCTCCATCTGGCGCTTGTGGAAATCCGCGATCATCTGCTCTGCGGCAGGCTTGCCCTTGATCTTCTCCCGGGCGGCCTGGAAGCTCTTGTACTCCTGGCTCTCCTTCAGCGCGCGGGCCAGGCTGTGGGCATGGTCGTACACGTTGACCATCTTCTGGCCACCTCCCCGGCGATAGTTTTCGCCTGCTGCCGCCGTTTCCCTGCCGCCCGGCCTGCGCCCGTCACTCCCACTCGAAGACGTAGATGTTGGACGTGAACCCGCCGCGCGCCCGCTGCTGGGCCGGCGCCAGGCGGAGCCGGGAGACCAGCAGCTTGGTGCCGTCAGGCGAGAAGTGCGGGTGGAAGAACATCGCCCGGGCGTCGTCGGGCAGCACCCGCCGCGCCTCCTTCGTGGCGAGGTCCAGGACGTAGATGCCCGTCGTCGCCCTGGGATTCCGGTAGGCGACCAGCCGGCCGCCGGGGTGCAGCCCGGGCATGATGCCCCCGCCTGAGGTGAGCCGCTCGGGTTCGCCCCCTTCCAGGGGCAGCCGGTACAGCTCATACTCGACGCCGGTCCCGGTGCGGGGGCCGCCCCCGAACAGCAGCCACCTTCCGTCCTGTGCCACGGCAAGGCCGCCGGAGATCAGCTCCCACCCCTCCGGCGCCCGGAAGATCTCCTCCTTGCGCCCGGAAGGGACCGCAATCCGCACGATCCGGTCGTTGGTGGTGTAATACAGCCGGTCTCCTGAATGATCCCAGGCCAGGTACCCGATCGCGCCGGGCTCGCTGGTCAGCGCGACCGGCTTCCCGTCCGGTGCGTTCCCCGGTGGCACCGGCAGCAGCATGACCTGCGCCCCGCCGTCGCGGGTGGAGAGCCGCACGAAGGCCAGGGCGCGGCCGTCCGGCCGCCAGACCGGGCCGGCGTCCCATGCCCCCGGCTGGGTGGTCAGGACGCGCACCGGCCGGCCCTGGGGCGTGGTCAGCAGGATCTGGCCGTCCCGCATGAAGGCGATCTCGCGGCCGTCCGGCGACCAGACGGCGAATCCGTCCATCGCCGCGGTCTGGGTGAGCGGGGTGAGCCGGGCCGCCCACTCCGCCTCGGGCCTGCCCTCCCCTTCCGGCCCTGCGGAGGCCGGCACGCTGCTGCCGGGCAGCGCGCCGGGTGCGCTCCGGAGAATCGCCCCTACCAGCAACGAAAGGCCGACCAACAGCAGGAACGCGTGCGCCGCACCGCCGCCGGGCACACGAACCGAATGGCTCATCCGCATCCGCGTCGCCCCCCTGTCCCTCACTGGGATATTCAGCGGGAACGGGGGCTAGTACACCCGGCATGCGGGCGGGGTGGACGGGCGTATGGAACAGCGGGAGGAAGTGCGATGGGTCACCTGCTGTTCGTGGCCGCCGCCGGCGGCCTGGTCGCGGCCGTAATCTGGCTGGGGACGGACCGGGACGACCGGCTGAGCCACACCCTGGTCCGCCCCGCCGTCATGGCCCTGCTCAGCCTCCTGCTGCTCGTGATCCTCGCCGAGGCGGAGTTCTGGGCCTACAGCCTCTCCGCCGCCGCCGCAGGGATCGGGCTGTGGGAGAGCTACCTGGGCGCCTATCTGCTCATGTCGGCGCCCGTGAGCCGCACCGGCCCCGTGGCCCAGGTGCGCACCACGGCCCGCTGGCTGCTCAACACCCTGGCCAACCTGATGTTGCTGAACCTTTCCGCCCAGCTGGCCTTTCCGCACACCTTCGAGTGGCGCGGCATCCCGGCCTCGGCCCTGGACGTGGCGTACTTCACCGTCCTCACCTTCGCATCGGGAGGGTACGGCGACGTGCTCCCGGCCAGCCCGCTGGGCAAGCTGCTGGCCATGCTCACCAGCGTGAGCGGCCTGCTGTTTGCGACGATCCTGTTCGCCGCGCTCTTCCACCGTCTGCGGGAGGAGTGAGAGACGAACGAACCGGCCGGGGAACCCCCCGGCCGGCGTCGGGCCTCAGCGGGTGAACGGCTCCGACAGCGCGGTCACCCGGTCCATGACCTCCTGCGGCAGCTGCACTTCACAGGCGGAGACGTTCTCGGCCACCTGCTCGGGCCGGCTGGCGCCGACGATGGCGGCGGTGACGCCCGGCCGCGCCATCACCCACGCCAGGGTGAGCTGCGTAAGCGTCAGCCCGGCCTCGCGGGCCACGTGTTCCATCGCCTCCACCAGGTCGAAGTGGGCGGGCGTGAGCCAGCGCTCCGCAAATCGCGGGCCCTGCTTCGCCGCCCGGGAGTCCGGGGGCGGCGCCTCGCCCCGGCGGTACTTACCGGTAAACAGGCCGCCGGCCAGCGGGAAGTAGACGATCTGTCCCACCCCGTCCGCCAGGCAGGCCGGGATGACCTCCTGCTCGATCTGCCGGCTTACCGGCGAGTACTCGGGCTGGTTGGAGATGAACCGGGACCAGCCGTGCCGGTCGGCCACCGCGTTGGCCATCACGATCTGCCAGGCGGCGAAGTTGGAGCAGCCGATGTACCGGACCTTGCCCGCCCGGACCAGGTCCTCCAGGGCGCGCATCGTCTCCTCGATGGGCGTGTCGCCGTCCCAGCGGTGGATCTGGTACAGGTCGATGTAGTCGGTCTGGAGCCGGCGCAGCGACGCGTCCACGGCGTCCATGATGTGCTTGCGGGAGGCGCCCCGGTCGTTGGGGCCGTCGCCGGTCGGGTACCAGCACTTGGTCGCGAGGACCGCCCGGGAGCGCCGGTCCTTCAGCGCCAGGCCGATCATGCGCTCGGACTCGCCCTGGCCGTACATGTCGGCGGTGTCGATCAGGTTGATGCCGGCGTCCAGCGCCGCGTGCACGATCCGGATGGCCGTCGCCTCGTCGGTGCGGGTACCGAAGGCGTTGGTGCCCAGTGCCATCTTGGAGACCTTCAGACCGCTCCTGCCCAGATTGCGGTATTCCATGATGCGTCTCACCTCTGCCCTATGCGTTCGGCAGGGACGCGGCAGATCCTGCCCTGGCGCGTCCCGGCCTTCCCGGGCGGGGCGTTGCCCTCAGCGCAGGAAGCCGAGGAAGCCCAGGTAAGAGACTGCCCGGAGCCAGCGGTTCTCACTCCCCCAGTTGAGGAAGGCGCCGAAGGCGAAGAACGCCCCGTACAGGGGATCCCGCAGGGACAGGAAGCCCAGGAGCGGAAGCGGCGCGAGGTAGCGCAGCCACGGCACCGGGACGGACCGGGGACCGGTGGGGGACAGGCGGTTCTCCGAAGTGCGGTTCACGGGTGTTCCTCCTCTCCGTCAGCCTCGCGGGACGGCCGGTGCCGGACCCCGGCTCACCACTGCGGGCGCCCCGCGAGCATGAATGCGCCGGCGAACAGCAGGCCCGCCAACACCAGGTTGGTCACGCCGACGACGGGGCCGAAGGAGACGTGCCCCAGGACGGCCGCAGAGGCGGCGAAGAGCGCCAGGACCATGAGGAAGGCGGCGGCGTAACTCCTGACGGTGCTCCGGGTGGTGAACATCCGGAAGCGGTACTCCACGTTGAACCACGCGCAGGCTGTCCCGGCGAGCGCTCCCGCGGCGATGAGCAGCGGCGCCCCGGGAATCCCCTCTGCCGCCAGAAAGACGCCACCGGCCGCGGCGGTCAGCAGCACCAGCGGCAGCGCGGGCAGGGTCTTGGCCGCGATCAGGCGGGAGAGCGGCGTGGGGCTCAGCCGGAGCAGCGGGACGCGGTCGGCCTCCCCGTGGGTGAACACGTCGGTCATCATGCCCACCATGCCGGCGCAGAACACCCCGAGCGCGGTGGCGGTCCAGGCGGGGTCGGAGAGAAGCGGCTGGGAGCGGAAGATCGACAGGACGATGGCCCCCGCCGCGACCGGAGCGGCCAGCAGCCGGCCCCAGACGCGCGGGTCCCGGACGATGAGCCGCATCTCCTTGCGCAGCAGGGCGGAGAATCCGACGGGGCGGAGTACGATGCCCTCGGCGGATCGCCTGCCGCCGGCCCCTTCGTGAGCCCTGAAGGCGGTGAGCCGGGCGGCAAGGGCCACCAGGAGCGGCGTCGAAGCCAGCACGGCCACGGCTCCCCGCGCGAGGGCGTGTCCCGGACCCGCCCACCAGCCGAACCCCCCGCTCAGGTCGAGGCCGGCGAGCGCCGCTCCGAGCGCGGCCAGCTGAAGGGCCCTGACCAGCAGGTGGGTGAGGCCCCGCCCGAGCACACGGAGGGACAGGGAAGCGAGGGCGTGCCCCAGGGCGGCCGCGGGGAGACCGATCAGGGGCAGGGCGACGTACCCTGCCAGCGCCGCCGTCCGGCCCCCGCGCACCAGGCCCACGAGGGCCACCGAGAGGAGCGCAAGGGCCTCCAACGCCGCATAGGCCGCGGCGAGGCCGAGGATGCCGGGCAGGTCGCCGGCTTCGCCGGGTGCAGGCCCCTGCCCGGTCAGCGCGTCCAAGTGCAGGAGCGCGACCGCGGCCAGCAGCAGCGCAGTCCGGACGCGCCGCCGGGGATGGCCATGCCCCAGCCGCCAGCGGGACCGCAGGTCCTGCCGGAAGAGGGTCCACAGGGCGCGCATCACGGCCCGACCTCCGCCGCACCCTGCGCGAACTGCCGGAGGTCCGTGGCCAGCCGCCCGCGACGAACCGGGAAATCGGCTACCATCCGCCCCTGCCGCAGCACCACCGCTCGCTCCGCCAGCCGCTCCACCAGTTCCACGTCGTGGCTCGCGACGATGACGGCGCGATCATCGCCCCAGGTGCGCAGGAGCTGAACGGTGAGCTCCGCCGCCTCGGCGTCCAGGCCGGAGAACGGCTCATCCAGCAGGAGGAGCGGCGGCTCCCGCAGGAAGACCGAGATGAGCCCCACCTTCTGCCGCATCCCCTTGGACAGGTTCTGAATCCAGGTGTGGCGGGCTTCCCAGAGTTGGTACTGCTTCAGGTACCCCGCCGCGCGTTCGGTGGCCACCCGCGATGGGATGTTCCAGAGCGCTGCGACGTACTCCAGGTACTCCGCAGGCGTCAGCGCCTCGTACAGCGGCGGCACGTCGGGCAGGTAGCCGACCAGCATCTTTGCCTCCCGATGCCCGGCCGCCGCCGGCAGGCCGCCGATGATGGCCAGCCCGCCGTCGGCAGCCAGGAGGCCCGTGGCCACCCTGAGCAGGGTGCTCTTGCCGGCGCCGTTGTGGCCCAGGAGGGCCACCCTCTCTCCCCGGCGGACGGTCAGCGATACGTCGTGCAGCACCTCGCGCTGCCCGAAGCGCTTCCGGATGTTCTCCAGGACGAGCAGCGCCTCCGTCATCCGCCGCTGCCCCCCGCCGGGCCGCGCGGACGGACGCAACGCCACAGCTCCTGGTCGACGTGGGGTGGCGAGTCGACGCCCATCGCCGGTCACCTCTTTTCTGTAGCAAACAACATAATCTTAACATATTTTGACGCAAGTGTGCATCCGGTTGGAGCCGGCGGATGGTTCCGAGTTCCGTGCCGCCGTGCCGTCCTGTGCCTACGGCACGGTGAGAGCCGGGGCTTCCCCCGGCTCTCCCGTCCTCTGCCTCCGCTTACTCCCGGACCAGCCTGGCCGCCGCCTCGCGGACCCGGGCCATGATCTCGCGCCCGTCCATCGTGGTCAGCCGGCCGTCCTCGTACACGATGCGGCCGTCGACGATGGTCATGACCACGTCGCCGGGCAGCGCCGAATAGGCGATCAGCGCGAACACGTCGTGGTTCGGCGTCAGGTGCGGCCGCTCCGCGTCGATGAGGATGAGGTCCGCTTTCTTGCCGGGCTCCAGCGAGCCGATCTCGGACTCCATCCCCAGCACCCGGGCGGCCTCGATGGTGGCCATGGCCACGGCGTCGTACGCGGTGTAGACCGCCGGATCCCCTTCCAGCTCCTTGGCCTGGATGGCCCCGATGCGCATTTCGGACCCGAGGATGTGCAGCATGTTCTCGGAGGACGCGCCGTCGGTGCCGAAGCCCACCGCGACCCCTTTGCGCCGCATCTTCGCCACCGGCGTGCGGCCCGAGGCCAGCTTCAGGTTCGAGACGGGGCAATGGCAGACGCCGGTGCCCGTCTCGGCCAGGATGGCGATGTCGTCGTCGTCCACGTGGACGCAGTGCGCGGCCACCACGTGGCGTCCCTTCATCAGTCCGAGGTCATACACATGCCGGATCGGGCTCTTGCCCCAGTTGCGGCGGGCCTCCTCCACCTCGTCCCGGGTCTCCGAGAGGTGGATGTGGATGCCGACGCCCAGTTCGTCCGCCAGTTCGGCGCACGCCTGCAGGGCATCGGGCGGGCAGGTGTAGGGAGCGTGGGGCCCCACCATGAACGTGATCCGCCCCCCGGCCTTGCCGTTCCACCGGTGGAACGCCTCCCGGCTCTCGTCCAGGCGGGAGAGCGCCTCCGACGGGCCGCCCACGCCGATGATGCCCCGCGCCACGATACCCCGGATGCCCGTGTCCTGGATGGCCCGCGCCACGGCATCCGCGGGGAAATACATGTCGAGGAAGGTGGTGATGCCGCCGGAGAGCATCTCGTACGCCCCGAGGGCGGTGCCCCAGTACACGTCGTCGGCGGTCATGCGCGCCTCGGCGGGCCAGATCTTCGTCTGCAGCCACTCCATGAGACGCATGTCGTCGGCGTAGCCCCGCAGGAGGGTCATCGCCGCGTGGCAGTGGGTGTTGACGATCCCGGGCATGACAATGCGCCCCGATGCGTCGATCCGCCTTGCCCCCGCCAGGTGCGGGGCTCCGTCCCGGGGCCCGGCGTAGACGATCCGCCCGGCCTCGACCAGCACGACTCCGTTCTCGTAGACATCCGCCTGTCCGGTCATGGGAAGCACCGTTCCGCCCTCGATGACCAACCGCTCCATCGACGTCTCCCCCTCATCCGTAGATGCGCGGGCCGGCGCGCCGGTCCCGTCCAATTTCAGGATTAGTTTAGCGGACCCGCTCCGGCCCGGCAAGCCGGGCCCGCGGCGCGGGAGCCCGGGATTCGGGGATGCTGATAGGCAGAAGGCCGGGGCGCGGGCGGGTCAGGCAGGAACGCCCGCAGTTCAGGCGGAATAGTAGTCCTTAGGTTTTTCGCGGCCTGACCGGGAAGCCGGAAGCGAACGGGAGCGTGAAACGGACTTGAGTTCTGCCGAAGCAACCAGCCCCTACAGCGCAAGCAGTATCATCATCATCCCGGCCCTGGAGCCACCGCCCGCCCTGGTGAAGTACGTACAGGCTCTGCTGGAGCGCGGGTTTCCGCGGATCGTCATCGTCGACGACGGAAGCAGCCCCGCCTGCCGCTCCATCTTTGACAGCCTGGCCCGAATGAGCGGATGCGTGGTGCTGCGGCACGAGGTGAACCGCGGCAAGGGAGCCGCCCTGAAGACGGCCCTGCGCCACTGCTTGCAGCAGGGGTGGCAACAGATCTACCGCCGCGTCATCATGGTCGACGCCGACGGGCAGCACGCGGTGGAGGACGTCTGCGGCATGGCCAGGGCCTCCCACGAGCACCCCGACGCCTACGTGCTCGGCATCCGTGACTTCAACCAGAAGAGCGTGCCCGCCCGCAGCCGCTTCGGCAACCGGCTGACCAGCGGCGCCTTCCACCTCTTCTACGGCCGCTACCTGCGGGACACCCAGACCGGGCTCAGGGCCCTGCCCATCAGCCTGTGGGAGTGGGCGACCCAGATCGCGGGCGAGCGCTTCGAGTACGAGACCAACTGCCTGGTGCAGGCCATGAAGCAGGGCATCCCCATGGCGGAGATGCCCATCCGGACGCTCTACTTCAACAAGAACGAGAACACGCACTACCGCACGCTCCGGGACTCGTGGCCCATTTTCAAGATCCTGATCCGCCACCTGGGCGCCTATGCGCTGGCCGGCGCGATCGCCTCCGCGGTGACGCTGGCCGTGTTCGCCTGGGTGGACCTGGTCTGGCTGAAGGGTGCAGCCCCGGCCGGCCGCCTGCTGGCGGCCAGCGTCGTCAGCGCCGCGGCCGGGTCGCTGGCGCGCCTCCTCCTTCATTGGGTGCTGCGCGTGCGCACCGAGCGAAACATGACCGACGCCACCGCCACGTACTACCTGCTGGTGGCCGTGCAGATGCTGGCCTCGTACCTCGTGGTGCTCGCGGTGCATCTCCTCACCGACTGGACGGCCGTGTGGATCAAGCTGGTGGCCGACATCCTGCTGGCGGTGGCGGGTTACCAGATTCACCCGCGCTGGCTGTTCAAGTCCGACCACACCCCCGAGGGAGTCTGACATGCCCTTCTACGGCAAGCTGTTCCTGTTCTGCCGCGCCGTGCTCCGGCGCCTGTCCCCGCGCTACACCCTTGTCCACCCGGAGCGGCTGCTGGAGCCTGCGGTCTACCTGTGCCGCCACGCCGACATCCACGGCATCGTGCTGAACCTGCTCTGGCTCCCCGTCCCCGTCCGCACCTGGGGCCTGCACCAGTTCGGCGACCGCGGCGCCTGCTACCGGCATCTGCGGGACATCACGTTCGGGGCGCGGTACGGCTGGCCGCGCTGGAAGGCCACTGCCCTCGCCTGGCCGGCCTCCATCGGCCTGTCGGCGCTTTACCGTTCCGCCGGGTGCATCCCCGTCTACCGGGGTTCCTCCCAGATCATCAGGACCTTCCGGGAGAGCACGGAGGCGCTGAAGCGGGGCGAGAGCCTGCTGATCTTCCCGGACAAGGACTACGCCAGCACCGACAGCGAGGTGTCGGAGCTGTACGAAGGGTTCCTGAGCATCGACCGGTTCTACCACCGGGCGACCGGGCGGCACATCCCCTTCGTGCCGCTCTACATCGACCGGCAGGCCCGCACCATCAGGGTCTGCGAGCCGCTCTTCTTCAGCGACGGGCGCGACCGGAAGGCGCAGACGGCGGAGCTCATCCGCACGCTCCAGGAGCGGCTGGGCGGGCACGGCTGCTGAGCAAGAGGCAAAGCCAGCACGGGGGTGCTGGCTTTTCTTCCTGTCCGACTCTGCGGTTTCGGGCAGCGGGCGGGGCGACCTCTCCTAGGCCGGCAGCCCGACGTCGGTGACCTGCACCCTTCCGGCCTGGGGGTCGAGGTACCACACCGTGGATGAGGCCAGGAGGGTGTTGAGCCCGAGCCCCAGGTCGATGCGGGTGCCCATGATCTCCTCGATCGCGCTCAGATCCAGCATGAGGTACTCGCAATCCCCCAGCGCGAGGCCACCGATCTGCAGACCGCGGGTCCGCCCCACCGGCAGCGTCACGGTGGTGCCGCTGGAATCGGTCGCCTGCGTCTCGTACAGCACCTCCGGCCGCAGCCCCAGGTCATCCAGGTGCGCGGTGTTGAGCACGCTCATGCCGGCCGCGGTGTCGAAGAGGGCCCGCAGGCGCCGGCCGCCCAGTTCGATCTCCACGAAGGGAACCCCGCAGACGAACTCCAGCGGCGCCGCAACCCGCGGGTAGCTGTCCGGCAGTCGCTCACGCCCCATCCGCAGGCCCTTGAAGTCCAGCAGGAGCGGCCGGGACAGGAGCGTCTTCGCACCAAGCCGCATGCTGACCGGGAAGGGGTGCTTCTCGTATCCGTTCTCGTCGCTGATGGCCACCTGCAGGGGACCCACCTGTTCGTCCAGCAACCGGACGTCGGGGACGCGGCCGCTGCGCAGCCGCACCTCGCCGACGGCGCCGTGGACCGGCCCCTCCTCCCCGTCGAGCATCTCGACCCCTTCGAAGACGCCGAACGCGAGGTCGATGTTGGCACCCGTGTCGATGTTGGCGAGCCTTTTCTGACCGGCGACCTCTACCTGCGCGAAGAGGTGAAGGTCGTACAGCAGGAGAAACTCCACGGACGGACTCCTCCCCGACTGAGAATTGCCATATGCGCAGGAGTTCGCATATTGCAATCGTCAGTCCTGCACGAGACGGCGGCGGAAGGGCGAGTCGGTGCCGCCGCGCCGGTCCACGCCTTCACGGACACGGTTCTTCCGTGTTGTACACACCGGGCCCCGGGCGGCCGATGAGGTAGCCCTGCGCGTAGTCGATGCCGTACTCCCGCACCACCTGCAGGGTTTTGGGCGAGTCCACGAACTCAGCGACGGTCTGCTTGCCCAGCTCGCGGCACACGCTGGCCAGCGCGCGTACCAGATGCTGGTCGGCGGTGTCGTGAGGCAGGTTGCGGATGAATGCCCCGTCGATCTTGATGTAGTCCACCGGCAGTCGCTTCAGGAAGTAGAGCGAGGCGAAACCGGCGCCCACGTCGTCCAGGGCCAGACGGCAGCCCAGCGCCTTCATCTCGCCGATGAACCGTTCCGCCTGATCCACGTCGCTGATGGCCGCGGTCTCCGTGATCTCCAGCACCAGGCTGGCGGGGTCCACGTCTCGCAGGGTGAGCCCGCGGCGGATGACGGCGGGCAACACGGGGTCCATGAGCGTCCGGCCGGAGAGGTTGACCTCCAGCACCGTACGGCGCCCGGCCCGCTGCAGTTCGGCCAGCTCCCGCACGGCCCGTTCCAGCACCCAGCGGTCCACCTGCTGGATCAGGTCGAACCGCTCGGCAACGGCCATGAACTCGCCGGGGAAGATCAGCTCTCCCCCGTCCCCCACCATCCGCAGCAGCGCCTCGTGGCGCGTGACGGCGTTCCGCCGGAGATCCAGGATCGGCTGGTAGTGAAGCACGAACCGGTCCTCTTCCAGCGCACGGCTGATGCGTTGCCGCCACAGGAGCTGCGCCTGCATCTCCCGCTGCCAGCGGCCTTCGGGGGTGAAAGGCGCCCAGCTGTCCCGTCCGCCCTCCTTGGCCTCCAACAAGGCCATGTCGGCCCTGTTCATCAGCTCCCGCACCGAGCGGCCGTGCTCGGGGAACAGCACCACCCCCATGCTGGCGGTGAGCGACACGGGGGCCTCGGCGCCGCCGAACCGTGCCCGACGTATGGCCGTGAGCAGCCGATCCGCCACCTGCGCCGCCCGCGCACCATCGGCGTTCCGCAGCACCAGCGCGAACTCGTCGCCGCCCAGCCGTGCAGCCGTGTCGCCCGGGCGGATGGCGGACCGCAGGATCGTCGCCACCTGCCGGAGCACCTCGTCGCCGGCGGGATGGCCCAGGGTATCGTTGATGTGTTTGAACATGTCCAGATCGATGAAGACCAGCGCACCGCTCCGGCCGGTCCGTTCCGCCTCCGTCACCGCCTCCTCCAGCTCCTGCTGGAACCGCCGCCGGTTGGCCAGGTCGGTCAGCGAGTCGACCATCGCCAGGCGCACCAGTTCCTCCTCGTAGCGCTTCCGGTCCGTGATGTCCTGCAACTGCAGGATGAAGGCGGTGTCGCTCTGCCAGCCGTTCAGTGCGGCGCAACTGAGCTGCGCCCAGATGGTCCGCCCGTCCCGGTGGCGGAGCGCGACCTCCGGAGCCGGCCCCGCGCTCTGCAGGTGCGCCGGATCCGGAAAGGCGCCGGGGTGCGCCGCGAGGTCGGTCAGCGGACGGCCTGCCAGTTCAGCGGGCGCATAGCCGAGCATGGCGCAGAGCGCCCGGTTGACCTCGAGGATCGCCCCGCCCGCGTCCAGGAGGGCGACGCCGATGGGCGCGTGCTCGAACGCCAGCCGGAACCGCTCCTCGCTCTCCTTCAGCCGCCGCTCGGTCTCCTTGCGCTCGGTGAGGTCCTGGACGACGGCGAGGAAGAGCGTCTCGTCGTCCATGGCGACCCGGGCGATGGCGATCTGCGCCGGAAACAGCTCGCCGGACTTCCGGCGTGCCGTAAGCTCCTGCCGCTCGGCCATGCGGCGCTGCCTGACCGGGCCGAGTCCGAACCGGGTGACGTGCTGCCGGTGCCGCGCCGCGGTCTCCGGCGGGAGCAGGACGTCCAGCGGCCGGCCGAGGACCTCCTCCCGGGTGTACCCGAAGACCTGCTCAGCCATGTCGTTGAACAGGACGATCCGCTGGTCGGCGTCGACGGCGACGGTGGCCGCCGGAGTGATCTCCAGCATGCCGGCCAGGCGGGCCTCGGACCGGGCCAGGGCGCGCTGAACATCCGCGGCACCATCTGAGCGGGACGGCTGGTTGCCCATGGACGTAACCCCCCGAGTGGACCCGTTACTTTTGACGTTACCAACGGACCTGCCCGGTGCATATGGCACCAAAGGTCTATCGGCGGACGTCGTCGGGTCCGAACGGGGGGTTGTGCGTCAGCGGGCCGGCGAACGGCCGGCCAGGGTCGCCGCCCACTCGTGGCACGCCTCCAGCTCTTGCGGCGTCACCGTCTGTGGGTTGTGCTCCAGGACGATCACCGCCCGGGGCTGCGCTTCCACCACCATGCGGGCGATGTCGGCCGCCGGGGTGACCCGGGGCCACAGGTCCCGGGTGTGGCTGCCGCGGGTGGGGACGTGGTTGTGGAACCGCCCCTGCTCGTCCCAGAACGAGGTGTGCAGGTGCAGGTAGCGGGTCCAGGGCAGCCAGCGGGCTGCGAGTGCGAGGGGGTCCTGCCCGTGGGTGCGGGCCAGGAGCCCCAGTCGGCCGGTGTCGAGGCAGAGGGAAAGGTCGGGGAACTCCTCAAAGAGCCGGCCGTACAGCTCGCCGTCGAAGAAGTGCGGGTTCGGCCCGTCGATCTCCAGGACGACCCGGATCCGTTCCCGCTCCTGCAGCTCGGCCAGCCGGTCGAAGCAACGGCGGCTCCAGTCGTACAGGTCCGCCTCCCGGGGCCAGGCCTCCATGGGGATCGGGTCGGCGTCCCTGAACCGCCATCCCAGGGCGGCGTAGTCCGCGCCGGGCATCTGCAGCGCCGGCCAGGGAAAGTGGTACAGGATGTAGCGCGCGCCCAGCCGATGAGCCGCCTGGGCGGCGCTGCACGCCACCTCCAGGGCTTCGGTGCGCACCGCGGGGTCCGGGTCCAGGAACCGGCACCAGGCAGGGCCGCCTTCCCGATGGGTCGGGTGGTGCGCGCCGATCACCCACTCGTAGTACTCGGCCTCGGCCACGGCGCCGAGCACGTCCGGGAACGTGTCGCAAAGGCCGATTTCCGCCCCTTCCCAGTGGGGCCGCTCCAGCGACTCGCCGTACGTGTTGACGCCGGAGCCGGCCACGCGGCCGAAAGCGCCGTGCAGCGGGACGAAGAGCTGTGCCATCGCGCTACACCTGCCAGGATCGGATGTAGCGCTCCTGCTCAGGGGTCAGCCGGTCGATCTCGACGCCCAGGGCCCGCAGCCGGGTCTCGGCCACGCGGGTGTCGATCTCCGGCGGCACCTCGATCACCCGGTTCTCCAGCCTGCCCCGGTTCTCCACGAGCCAGAGATGGGTGAGCAGCTGTACGCCGAAGGAGAGGTCCATGACCTCCGCCGGATGCCCGTCTCCGGCGGCCAGGTTGGCCAGCCGCCCCTCGCCGATGAGGTAGAGCCGCC
The DNA here is from genome assembly GCF_000009905.1 of Symbiobacterium thermophilum IAM 14863. GTDB lineage: Bacteria > Bacillota > Sulfobacillia > Symbiobacteriales > Symbiobacteriaceae > Symbiobacterium > Symbiobacterium thermophilum. Next base: position 1,844,342 of record NC_006177.1, on the reverse strand, counting down.
GGCCGTCGGGCGCCGTGTAGGCGTCCACGTGGGGTCGGACCCGGACCGGCTGGCCGCCGAAGGCCTCCAGGTCGGGCTTCCAGATCTCGACGTCGAAGTGGCCGGCGTTGGCCAGGATGGCGCCGTCGCGCATCACTTCGAAATGCTCACGCCGGATCACCTTCTCGCAGCCGGTCACCGTGATGAAGATGTCCCCCAGGGCCGCGGCCCGGGCCATCGGCATCACCTCGAACCCGTCCATGAGCGCCTCGTTGGCGAGGACCGGGTCGACCTCACAGACGATCACCCGCGCACCCAACCCCTTCGCCCGCATGGCGACGCCCTTGCCGCACCAGCCGTAGCCGGCCACCACCACCCGCTTGCCGGCGATGGACAGGTTGGTGTTGCGCATGACCGACTCCAGGGTGGACTGGCCCGTGCCGTACCGGTTGTCGAAGAGGTGCTTCATCCGGGCGTTGTTGACCGCCACCATGGGGAAGCGCAGCACGCCCTCCGCCTCCATCGCCCGCAGCCGCTGCACCCCCGTGGAGGTCTCCTCCGACCCGCCGATCAGGTTCGCGGCCAGGTCGGCCCGGCCGGTGTGCAGCAGGTGGGTGAGGTCGCCGCCGTCGTCCAGCAGCAGGGTCGGCCGCGCCGCCTCCAATGTGCGGGTGAGGTGCGCGGTGTACTCCTCCGGCGTCGCCCCGTGCCAGGCGTGCACCGTGACGCCGCGCTCCGCGGCGGCGGCCGCGACGTCGTCCTGGGTGGAAAGCGGGTTGGAGCCGGTCAGGAACACCTCTGCGCCGGCCGCGGCGAAGACCAGCGCCATGTAGGCGGTCTTCGCCTCCAGGTGGATCGACATCGCCACCCGCTGGCCCGCCAGGGGCCGGTGCGCGCTGAGTTCCCGCTCCAACTGGTTCAGGATCGGCATATGGGCCTTCACCCAGTCGATCTTCTGATGCCCGGAAGGCGCCAGCCCCGGATCCCGGAGGGTCGAAACCGAAACCTTGCTCGGCACGCAGGTCACCTCCTAGACCTTGAGGGCCGTGTTGCTGCCGCAGGCGCACCCCCGCCCGGCGGGAATCTGCCGCAGCGCCGCGAACAGCAGCTTCTTCAGGTTTTCGCCGTTGGCGGCCATCACCTCGAGCACCTCCTCGTGGGTGAGGGGATTGGGCGAGATGCCGGCGCCGAAGTTGGTCACCATCGAAACGGTCGCGTAGCAGATGCCGGCCTCCCGGGCCAGCACGCACTCGGGCACGTTGGTCATCCCGACCAGGTCGCCGCCGAGCTGGCCGTACATGCGGATCTCGGCCGCGGTTTCAAAGCGCGGGCCCTCCGTGCAGACATAGGTGCCCGTCGGGTGCGCGTGGACCCCCACTTCCTGCGCCGCAGCGATCAGGACCTTGCGGAGCTCGGGGCAGTAAGGCTCGGTGACGTCGGTGTGGACGACGCCGGCCTCCCCGCCCTCAAAGAACGTGGAGACCCGGCCCTTGGTGAAGTCCAGGAACTGGTCGACCACGACGAAATCGCCGGGCTTCATGTTCCGGTTGCAGGAGCCCACGGCGGTGGTGGCGATGACCCGCTCGACGCCCAGCATCTTCAGGGCGTAGATGTTGGCGCGGTAGTTGATGAGGTGCGGCGGCACGGAATGATCGACCCCGTGCCGGGCCATGAAGGCCACCTCCTCCCCCGCGTAGGTGCCGATGCGCACCTTGGCCTGCCCGTAGGGGGTGGTGATGACCTCCTCCCGGATGTTCTCGAGGATGCGGGGGTCGTAGACCCCGGTGCCGCCGATGATCGCCAGGCGAACCTTCTTTTGCGTCATATGCGCACAACCACCTTTCTGGTGACATAAGCTGGTCTTACAGGGGCTGAAACATCCGTGAGCCCCGACGGATGCCTTGCGAGGTGGGGCTCGGATGACGGAGCACGGGACACACGGTGAAGGAGGAATGGAACAGCAGTACCACCGGCGCTGGCGCGGCGGCGGCCTCGGTCGGCTGCTGATGGTCGCCACCGGCGACGTCGACCTGGACGGTGCGCCGGAGATCGTCGCGTGCGCCGGCCGCGAGCTGAAGGTCTACCGCTGGACGGGCGACACCTACGCCCTGCAGGCTGAAGCCGCGCTGCCCAAGGACGGGCTCTCCCTGGCCGTCGGCCAGGTCGACCCGGGCGGCCCCGGCACCGTGGCGGTGGGTACCCGGGACAACGTCCTGCTCTACGCGCTCACCCCCAACGGGCTGGTGGCGCTCTGTCAGACCCTACTGTACCCCAACGCGTACTTCCGCTCCCTCAGCCTGGACGACGTCAACGACGACGGCCGGGCCGAGGTCATCGCCGGTGCCTCGGGGGCGCAGACGATCTACCTCTACCAGGTCATGGCCGTGGGGCGGGAGAGCCGGCTGGAGGAGTTGGGCCGCCTCTACGTGGGCGGACTCGTGGCCGCCAGGCCCACCCCTTCGGGCGAGCTGGTGGCGGCGACGAAGGACGGCTGGGTGGACGTGTACGTGCCGTGCGCGCTGCTGCCCCGGGAGACGCAGACCATCTACACGGTCAGACGGGGCGACAGCCTGTGGCGCCTGGCCCGGAAGTTCGGCACGTCGCCGGGGACCATCGCCAAGGCCAACAAACTGACGGAGCCGTACCAGCTTACGCCCGGGCAGGTGCTCATCATCCCCGGCCGGCGAGCGCCGAAGGGCGACCCGTGACCGGGAGGGCGCTGAGACATAGCATGTGGCGCTGGTGACCCTGGGTCACCAGCGCCGTCGCGCGCCCGGAAGGGCTCAGCCCTCGGGGAAAATCCAGCGGTCGACGGAGCGGCTGTAGGACGGCTCGACCTCGCCGAACCACAGCCGGATCTCGCGCTCGGCACTTTCGGGGCCGTCGGAGCCGTGGACGACGTTGTACGACACGTCGCAGGCGAAGTCGGCGCGGATCGTGCCCGGCTCCGCGTTGGCCGGGTTCGTCGCCCCCATCGTCTTGCGGATGATCGAGATGGCGTTGGGCCCCTCCCAGACCATCGCCATGACGGGGCCCGAGGTGATGAACTCGATCAGGCTCGGAAAGAAGGGCTTGTCCTTCAGCTGGGCATAGTGCTCTTCCGCCAACTCCCGCGAGACCCGCATCAGCTTGGCCGCGACCAGCTTGAGGCCGCGCCGCTCAAGCCGGCTGATCACCTCACCGATCAGGCCCCGCTGCACGCCGTCAGGCTTCACCATGACAAAGCTGCGCTCCATGCGTGTCCAATCCCCTTTCATGACGTGGGACGCTCCCCCAGAAGTTGCCGAAGTGATTGTACCGAACAGGGCAATCTTTGGCAAGGAGGGCGCCCCGACCGTCCGGGAGAATGATGCGGCACGCGCGATGGGCAGACTTGCGGGGAGAAGCCGCGGCGCGCGCAGAGGGCGCTGCCTGCGGCAGCGCCCCGTGGCAGGTCCTGTTTGTCACTGAGATTACCGCTCGCAGGCGATGGCGTGCTGGGTCAGGATCCGGTCGACGTCCTTGGGGGGCCAGCCAGCCAGGTAGGCCGGGGCGCCGGTCTCGATGTTCTCCCGGATCCGCTTGACCATCGCCTTCGCGCTGATGCCCTTCAGGTTCACGCGCAGCATCCGGCGCCCGTCCGCGTCGTAGACGCACACGTAGCCCGCGTCGGACACGTCGATGTAATACAGCCGGCCCGACGGGCTGTAGACCTCGGTCCGGGTGATCTGCTCCTTCATGTCGCCACCCCCTGATTCCATTATATTGTCGCACAAGTTTCGGTCGGTGCGCAAGGCCGGATCGGTGCGCCCCCTGCGCCAGATGGTGGTCAGGCTGCCACCCCCAGAACTCGCTCGGGAGGTACCCGCGTGTCCCATCTCGACGCCGCACGGTTCCAGATGGCCTACTCCCTCTTCTTCCACATGATCTTCGCCGCCCTCGGAGTCGGCATGCCGGCCCTGCTCGCAACAGCCGACTACCTGCACCTGCGCACCCGGGACCGGGACTACGAACGACTGGCCAAGACCTGGGCCCGGGCCACCGCCGTGCTCTTCGCCATCGGCGCCGTGAGCGGCACGGGCATCGCGTTCGAGCTGGGGCTCCTCTGGCCCGAGTTCATGCACTTCGCCGGCTCCACCGTTGGTCCGGCTTTCACGCTGGAGGGCTACGCCTTCTTCACGGAGGCCATCTTCATCGGCCTGTACCTGTATGGGCGGGAGCGGATGCGCCCCGTGGCGCACTGGCTCACCGCCGTCGCGGTGGCGGTCAGCGGCGCGGCCTCCTCCTTCCTGGTCACGGCGGCCAACGCCTGGCAGCAGAACCCTGTGGGCGTCGACCTGCTCCAGAGCAATCCGGAGGCCATGAACCCCTGGACCGTGTTCGTCAACCCGCACTGGCCGGTCATGGCCGTCCACTCCACCATCGCCTGTTACGCGGCCACGGGCTACGCCGTCGCCGGCGTGTACGCCTGGGGCATGCTCCGGGGGCGCGGCGACCCGCTGCGGCAGAAGGCCCTCCGCATCGCCCTCGCCATGGGGCTCATCGCCGCGGTCACCATGCCGCTGACCGGGGACCTGTCCGCCAAGGTGGTGGCCCGCCACCAGCCGGAGAAGCTGGCGGCGATGGAGGCGCTCTTCGTCACCCAGGCGCGGGCGCCGCTCCTGATCGGCGGCCTGCCGAACCCGGAGGAAGGAACGGTCTGCTGCGCCGTGGCGGTGCCGGGACTCCTCTCTTTTCTGGCCTACGGGCGGCTGGACGCCGAGGTGGCGGGGCTTGACCGGGTTCCCCGGCAGGAGTGGCCCAATGTGCCGCTGGTGCACATCTCCTTCCAGCTCATGGTGGGAGCCGGCATCGCCATGGTGTTGGTGGGCCTGTACTACGCCTGGGTCCGGTGGCGCCGGCCGGAGCAGGTGCCCCGGGACCGGAGGCTGCTGTGGCTGCTGGTCCTTTCCTCGCCGTTGGGATACCTGGCCCTGGAGGCGGGCTGGATCGTCAGCGAGACCGGCCGGCAGCCCTGGACCATCTGGAAGGTGATGCTGACGGCCGACGCGGTCACGCCTTCAGGCAGCACCATGGCCCTGTCGATGGCGGGGTTCACGGCGCTTTACGCCGCGCTGGCGGCGGCCCTCGTCCTGCTGCTCAACCGGCTGCGGCACGAGTGACGAAAGGAGGTGGGCACGCCATGGAACCCTGGCTGGGACTGGACCCCGTGGCAGGCGTCGCAGGGGTGATGCTGCTGGCCCTCATGGCCTACGCGGTCCTGGGCGGGGCGGACTTCGGCGGCGGCATCTGGGACCTGCTCGCCACCGGCCCCCGGCGGGAGCAGCACCGCCAGGCCATCGCCAAGGCGATGGGTCCTGTCTGGGAGGCCAACCACGTGTGGCTGATCTTCGTTATCGTCATCCTGTTTACGGTGTTCCCCACCGGGTACCGAGCCCTGGGCATCGCCTTCTTCGGGCTGTTCCACCTGGTCCTGGTGGGCATCGTCCTCCGGGGGGCGGCCTTCGCCTTCCGGGCCGGCGCCTCCGTCGACTCCCGCCAGTGGCGGGTCTGGAGCCCCGTCTTCGGCGGTGCGTCGGCCGTCACGCCCTTCCTGCTGGGGCTGGCCGCAGCCGCCGTCTCCGGCGGGGGGATCCGGGTGGGCGCCGGCGGCGTCGTCCAGGTGGACCCGGGCCGGACCTGGTTCAGCCCGGTCTCCGTGATGATGGGCTTCCTCACGGTGGCCATGTGCGCATACCTCGCAGCCGTCTTCCTCACGGTGGAGACGCGCGGCGATCTGCAGGAAGACTTCCGGCGCCGGGCGCTCGGATCCGGGGTCGTGCTGGCTCTCCTGGCGGCGGCGCTCCTGCCGCTCCTGCCCACCGGGATGCCCCAGCTCTGGGCGCACTTTTCGCAGCCGCGCGCCGGCCCCCTGCTGCTGGCGGGCGCAGCCCTGGCCGTGCTGTCGGCTGCGGCCATCTACACCCGGCGCTACCTGGTCGCCCGGGTCTCCGCCGTCGGGCAGGTGATCCTCCTGCTCACCGGCTGGGCCCTCGGCCAGTGGCCCTACCTCATCTACCCGGACGTCACGTTCCACGGCGCGGCGGCCTCCGGCCCCTCCGCCCGGTTCGTGCTCCAGACGCTGCCCTTCGGCCTGCTGGTGCTGCTGCCCTCGCTGTGGTTGCTCTTCCGGGTCTTCAAGACCGCGGTGCGCTGACCCGGGGCGTTGGGCCCTCCGGGACGCAGCGGCCCGGCGCCTCTCGGTCCACCGTCGCACACCTTCCCCCGGGCTTTCGCAAACGCCAGCGGTGACGTATAATCCTGGTTGAAGGAGGTGTTACCCGTGGACATTTCAACCCGCGTCCAGCAACTGGCTCCGGACCTCGTCCGGGTGCGCCGCGACCTGCACGCACACGCGGAGAGCGGCTGGACGGAGTTCCGCACCGCGGCGCTGGTGGTGCAGCGGCTCAGCGCCCTGGGTTACGAAGTCCGCTACGGCCCCGAGGTGCTGAGCCCGGACCACATGGCGGGCCTGCCGCCCCGGGAGGAGCTGGACCGGCACCTGGAGCGCGCCGTCGCCCAGGGAGCCGACCCGGAGGTGGTCCGCCGGATGGCCGGGGGCTTCACCGCCGTCGTCGGCGTGCTCCGCTGCGGCGAGGGTCCCACCGTCGCCCTCCGGTTCGACATGGACGCCCTGGACGTGACCGAGACGGATGACCCCGGCCACCGGCCGAACCGGGAGGGCTTCGCCTCCCGCAATCCGGGGGCCATGCACGCCTGTGGCCACGACGGCCACACGGCCATCGGGCTGGGGGTGGCCGCCGTCCTGGCTGACCTGAAGGACGAGCTGCGCGGCACCGTCAAGCTGCTCTTCCAGCCCGCCGAGGAGGGCGTCCGCGGCGCCCGGGCCATGGTGGAGGCCGGGGTCTGCGACGACGTGGACTACCTGCTGGGCGCGCACCTGGGCTTCGCCGCGACCGAGGTCGGCACGGTGATCGCCGGCGCGGGCGGCTTCCTGGCCACTTCGAAGCTGGACGCGGTCTTCACGGGCGTCCCCTCCCATGCGGGAGCGGCCCCGGAGGCCGGCCGAAACGCCCTGCTGGCCGCCGCCGCGGCCGCCCTCAACCTGCACGCGATCGCCCGCCACTCCAAAGGCGCGTCCCGGATCAACGTGGGCGTGCTGCAGGCCGGATCCGGCCGCAACGTCATCCCCGCCCGCGCGGTCATGAAGCTGGAGACGCGCGGCGAGACGACGGCGATCGACGCCTACATGCGGGAGGAGGCGGAGCGCATTATCCGGGCGGCCGCCGCAATGCACGGCGTGCAGGTGGAGATCCTGCCGATAGGCAGTGCCGCAGGCGGCGCCAGCGACCCTGACCTGGCCGAGGTCGTCGCCCGGGCCGCCGCGGAGACGCCTTCGGTGACCAGGATCCTGCCTGCCGGCGACCTGGGAGGCAGCGAGGACTTCGCCTGGATGATGGACCGCGTGCAGAGGCGGGGCGGCAAGGCGGTCTACATGATGATCGGCACGCAGATCGCGGCCCCTCATCACGATTCCCGGTTCGACTTTGACGAGCGGGCCCTGCCGATCGGCGTGGAGGTGATGGCCCGGGCCGTGCTGCGGCTGGCCGGGGGCGGCATCCCGCAAAACTCCCGGAAGAGGTGACCTGTGATGACCGAGCGCACCCGTCTGCTGGACACGTTTCTGACTCTGGTGACCACGGACACTCAGACGAAGCGAGAGGGCCGGATGGCCGACCTGTTGGAGGCGCGGCTCCGGGCCATGGGCTTTTCCGTGCAGCGGGACGAGGCCGGCGAACGGATCGGCGGCGAGACCGGCAACCTGATCGCCAAACGCAAGGGCAACCGGGGATCGGCGCCGCTCCTGCTGTGCGCGCACATGGACCGGGTCTCCCCCGGAACCGGCATCAAGCCGCAGATCAAGGACGGGGTGATCACCAGCGACGGTACGACGATCCTGGGGGCCGATGACGCCGCCGGCCTGGCGGCCATCCTGGAGGGCGTCCAGCGGGCCATCGAGCAGGGAATGGACATGCCCGACCTGGAGGTGGTCTTCACCATCGCCGAGGAGGGCGGCCTGAACGGCTCCAAGAACCTGGACTTCTCCCTCCTCTCCGCCCGGGAGGCGTACATCATCGACTCGTCCACGCCGGTCGGGTCGATCGTCAACCAGGCACCGGCCCAGACCAAGGTGACCTACCGGGTGATCGGCAAGGCCGCCCACGGCGGCGTGGAGCCGGAGAAGGGCATCAACGCCCTGGTGGTGGCGGCGCATGCGCTCACCCGGATGAAGCTGGGTCGCATCGACGCGGAGACGACGGCCAATCTGGGGATTGCCCGGGGCGGCGCCGCGACCAACATCGTCATGGAGACCTTCGAGATGCAGGGCGATGTGCGCTCGCTGGTGACCGAGAAGATGGAGGCGCAGGTCCGGCACATGACCGAGATCTTCGAGCGCACGGCCGCCGAGTTCGGCGCCAGGGTGGAGGCCGATGTCCAGTTCGCCTACGGCCCGGTTAACCTCCGCCCCGACGACCGGGTGATCCAGCGGGCCTCCGCCGCCATCCGCCGGGCCGGCCTGACGCCGGTCCTGAAGGCCACAGGCGGAGGCAGCGACGCCAACGTCTTCAACACCCGGGGCATTCCCGCGTGCAATCTGGGCACGGGCTACCGGGGCGCCCACAGCCTCCAGGAGAGCCTGGAGGTCGCTGAGCTGGAGCGGATTGCGGACGTGGTGTTCGCCCTGATCGCCGAGTACGCCTCGGCCTGAGGGAGGGGAACCGTGACACAGGCGTGGGGGCCGGTCGCGCCGGGACGATGATCTGTGCAGGAGACGCAGCAAGGGGGAGTGTTCGCACATGTTGCCGTGGGTTGGCGTGCTCATCGTCATCCTCACCGTCTACGCGATCCTGAAGCGGTACGAGACCCGCCTGGTGCTGTTCACCGCCGGCCTGCTGATGGCGCTCATCGCCCTGAAGCCGATGGAGGCCTTCAGCCAGTTCCAGAAGTCGATGACCAACGCCGGCCTGATCAGCGCCATCTGCTCGGTCATGGGATTCGCCTACGTGATGAAGCTGACCCAGTGCGACCAGCACCTGGTCCACGCGGTCGCCAACACCGTCGCGCGGGCGCGGGCGATCCTGATCCCGGCGACCACCATCGCCACCTTCCTGATCAACATCGCCCTGCCCAGCGCGGCGGGCTGCGCCGCCGCCGTGGGGGCGGTGATGATCCCGGTCCTGATGGCCGCCGGCGTCCACCCGGCGGTGGCCGCGGCCGCCGTGCTCGCGGGCACCTTCGGCTCCGTGCTCAGCCCCGGCAGCTCCCACATCGTGATGGTCGCCGAGATGTCCGGCGCCTCGGTGGTGGACACCATCGCCACGGTCACGCCGGCGACGGTGGTCACCGGCCTGATCGGCGCCGGCGTCCTGACCATCCTGGCGTTCCTCCGCCGGGAGGACCGCGGGCACGCCTCTGAGACCGTGACCGAATCCCCGCAATTCCGGCCCAACCCCCTTTATGCCCTGGTCCCGATCGTTCCCCTGGTGCTGCTGGTGCTGGGCGCGACGGTGCCGGCGATGAAGAACTGGAGGCTCACCGTGCCCGCGTGCATGCTCATCGGCACCATTCTCGCCCTGCTCGTGACCCGTATGAACCCCGCCGAGGTGACCAAGTCCTTCTTCGACGGCATGGGCAAGGCGTACGGCGACGTCATCGGCATCATCATCGCCGCGGGCGTGTTCGCCGCGGGGCTGACCCAGGTGGGCCTCATCGACCTGCTGTTGAACGCGGCCACCGGGGCCAGGGGCGCGATCGGGGCCGCGGGGACGTGGGGCCCCTTCCTGGTGGCCATCCTCAGCGGATCCGGTGACGCCGCCACCATAGCCTTCAACGAGGCCGTCACCCCCCATGCCGCCAGCTTCGGCCTGACCATCCCCAAGCTGGGGACGCTGGCCTCCCTGGCCGGCTCCCTTGGCCGCTCCATGAGTCCCGTCGCGGGCGCGGCCATCATCGTCTCCGGCATCGCGGGCGTGAGCCCGATAGAGGTGGCGAAGCGCAACGCCCCCGGCATGATCCTGGCCAGCGTCGTCGCGTTCCTCATGCAGGGGCTCTGACCAGCCCGCGGGTTCCAGCAGGGGCGCACGAAGAAGGGCCGACCGGTGGCTCCCGGTCGGCCCGCGGCCTTTCTGCCGGAGGTTTACCGCACGTAGAACGGCGGAGGCTGGATGCCCAGCATGCGCAGGTAGGTGTACCCCTGGCCCCGGTGGTGAATCTCATTCTCCAGGGCGTAGATCAGCCGGCTGAGGTTGGTCTGCGGCTGAGGGCCGAACAGGTTGTCGCGCTCCTCGGTCAGCAGCCGCTCGACGGTGATCTGGGGCCAAAGCTCACGGGTCCGCTGGCGCACGGCTGCGCACGCGTCCAGGAGCTTCTGCTTGGTGTCGAGCCCCTCGGGCGCTCGGAGCACCCACTCGCCCGTGACGATCCCCCGGATGTACGCTTCCTCGATCTCCAGGAACTCCACGACCATTTCGGAGAAGGGTCGCATCGCCTCCGCGGCCTTGAAGTGGAACAGCTCCTCCTCCGGGAACGCCTCGATGACCCGCAGCGTCAGCCTGCGATTGCCTTCCATCATCTCCAGCAGCGACGCGGGCGTCAGCAGTTCACCCATCTCATCCACCTCCCAAGGCTACGGCGCGTGTGCGATCGCGCCAATGGAAAGGATTTCAACGGCCCCGTACCACATTCCTCCGGTCCGGCGAGTCCGGAGTCGTTAGCACTCGGGAGGGCGACGCCCCGTGCGCCTTGCAGCCCCCGTCGCAGGACAGGAACGGACCGGCGGCGGGTCCCATGCGTGGGACCCGCCGCCCGCATCAGCCGCCGTCACTGCACGATGGGCGCCACATCGCCCAGTTCGAACTTGTCATGTACCGCCCGCACGGCCTCCATCGCCCGCGAAGCCCGCACCAGGCACGAAATCTTGATCTCCGAGCCGGTGATCAGCTCGATGTTGATGTCCTTCTCCGCCAGTGCCTCGAACATCCTGGCCGCGACGCCGTAGTTGGAGGCGACGCCGGAACCCACGATGGACACCTTGGCCACGTCGGTGTCGTACACCACACGGGCCCCGGGAAACTCCGGCAACAGCCGGTTGCAGACCTCCAGCGCGGTTTCCAGGTCGTCCCGGGCACAGGTAAACGAGATGTCCGCGGTGGGGCCGTTGCCGCAGCCGGTGCCCGCCGACTGCACGATCATGTCCAGGTTGATGCGGGCGTCGCCCAGGGCCTTGAAGGCGCGATACGCCACGCCCGGCCGGTCGGGCAGCCCCAGCAGCGTGATGTGGGCCACCTTGGAGTCGACGGCCACGCCGGAGACGATGCGATGGTTGTTCGGGCTCAACTTCGCCACCACCTTCGTGCCACGCTCCTCGCCGCCCTCGTCGGGCAGTGGGGCGAGGGAACTGAGGACCTCAAACTCCACGCCGTACTGCTTGGCCAGCTCGACGGAACGCAGCTGCATCACCTGTGCGCCCGCCGCGGCCAGTTCGAGGACCTCGTCGTAGGAGATCTCGTCCAGCCGCCGGGCGGTGGGCACGATGCGCGGGTCGGCGGAGTACACGCCGTCCACGTCCGTGAAGATCTGGCACTGGTCGGCGCTCAGGTAGGCGGCCAGGGCGATCGCGGAGGCGTCCGAGCCGCCGCGCCCCAGCGTGGTGATGTCGCCGTGGTCGTCCATCCCCTGGAACCCGGCGACGATGACCACCCGGCCGGCGGCCAGCTCCCGCCGGATGCGGGCGGTGTCGATGTTCACGATCCGCGCGGCCCGGTGATGATCGTCGGTCTGAAAGCCCGCCTGGGGCCCCGTGAGCGATACCGCGTCGACGCCCAGTTCGTGGAGGGCCATCGTGAGCAGCGCGATCGAGATCTGCTCCCCGGTGGCCAGCAGCACGTCCATCTCACGGGCCGACGGCCGGTCCGTGATGGACCGGGCGCGTTCAATCAGATCGTCCGTCATGTCTCCGGGGGCGCTGACCACGACGACGACGTCATTTCCCTGCCTCTTCTTCCAGGCGATCCGCCTGGCCACGCGGCGGTACTTCTCGGCGGTAGCCACCGAGGAGCCGCCGAACTTCTGCACGACAAGACCCAAGAGCGCCCCTCCTCCTCCGTTACCCAGCGTAGCGATGCGAGGTCAGGCGCTCCGGAGGTGGGCTCCGCGCCGCACGCGAACAGCCAGGAAGGCCGGTTTGCCGGCTTTCCCCGCGTTGTCCATGGATCCCACCCCCTCTGAAGCAAGAACACGTATAATGTGGTTAATTATACACCTGTCCTATCGGATCGTCTACGCTCGGACTATCTAGCTCAAGCGTTTTCCTCCGCCTCCAGTTCCTGCAGGAAGCGGCGGATCGGCTCCTCGATCAGCGGGAAGTCCAACAGGAAAGCGTCGTGTCCCCACGGCGAGTCCATCTCCACGTACTCCGCCCGCCCTCCGGAGGCCCGCACCAGCTCCACGGTCTCCCGCTGCAGGTAGGTGGGGAACAGGAGGTCGGAGCGGATCCCCACGGCGAGGACCCGGGCCTGGATCCGCGCATGGGCCTCCTCATAGGAGCCGCGGCCCCTCCCCAGGTCCATCAGGTCCATCGCCCGGGTGAGGTACAAGTACGAGTTGGCGTCGAACCGCTCCACCAGCTTGCGCCCCTGGTAGTGCAGGTACGACTCCACCTGGTACGCCACCGCGAAGCCCTGGTGCAGGGGGTTCGCCTCGCCCTGCGGATTCCGGCCGAACTGCGTCCACATGGACTCGTCGGACCGGTACGTGATCATGCCCAGCATCCGGGCGGTGGCCAGCCCGCGCACCGGTCCGGGCGTGCCGTAGTACTGGCCGCCCAGGAAGCCGGGGTCGTTCAGGATCGCCTGGCGCTGGACCTCGTTGAAGGCGATGCCCTGCGGGTGGAACCGGCCGGCGCCGCCGATGGGGATGATGCCCCGCATCCGGTCGGGATATGTGGCGGCCCACTCCAGCGCCTGCATGGCGCCCAGCGACCCGCCGATCACCGCCAGCAGCCGCCGCACGCCGAGCAGGTCCAGCAGCCTCGCTTGCGCCCGCACCATGTCCCGGACCGTGACCAGGGGGAAATCCAGGCCGTAGGGCCGGCCGGTCGCGGGGTTCACGGACGAGGGACCCGTCGACCCCTGGCAGCCGCCCAGGACGTTGCTGCAGATGACGCAGTACCGGTCCGTGTCCAGGGCCTTGCCCGGCCCCACCGCGTCGTCCCACCAGCCCGGCTTCGGATCGTCGGGCCGGTAGCGACCTGCCACGTGGCTGTCCCCGGTCAGGGCGTGGCAGACCAGGATGGCGTTGTCGCCGGCCGGGTTCAGCCGGCCGAACACCTCGTAACACAGGGTCACGTCCGTGAGCCGCTGCCCGCTCTCCAGCACCAGCGGGTTCTCCGGCGTCGCCACCCGGGCGTACCGCCGCTGCGTCAGCAAGATCGGAACCGGTGCCGCGTTCACGCCCCCACCCCCTCGAAACCGCTCACCTGATGGATCCCGCGGCGCCCGGGACGCCCGGCGCCGCGCCGGCGAGACCTGCAGCGATCCATCAAAAAGGCCGCACCCGATAAGGGAGCGGCTGGCCATAGACTGGAGATCGCTGTCGGTCCGCTCTCTTATCTTCCGGCGGCGTGAGGCCGCCGGTGGAGTTGGCACCTTCGGACGCCCCGCAGCGTCCTGGGTTGCCGGGTTTCATCGGGCCAGTTCCCTCCACCTCTCTGGATAAGAGCCCGCCGGGCTGTGCAGCCCGAAGGGTGAATGCGGTATGCAGTTGTCGTAGATTTGCCACCGATACTATCACGGGGCGGGCGCCGGTGTCAATATTCCTTTGATCAGGAACGGCCTGGCCGGCAACGCGAGCGAGAGGGGGGCGGTTGCCCCCCTCTTCCGTCAGATGATGATGCAGATCAGCCCGCCCGAGCCCTCGTTGATGATCCGGCTGAGCGTCTCCTGCAGTTTGACCTGGGCGTCCTCGGGCATGCGGTGCAGCTTGGCCTTGATCCCCTCCTGCACCAGCTCGTGCAGCGACTTGCCGAAGATGTCGAACTCCCACAGCTGCCGCGGGTCGTCCTCGAACCGCTCCAGCAGGTACTGGACCAGCTCCTCCCCCTGCTTGGCCGTGCCGATGATGGGCGTCACCTCGGCGGAGATGTCCGCCCGGATGAAGTGCAGGCTCGGCGCCGTGGCCTGCAGCTTCACGCCGTACATGATGCCCTGGCGAACCAGCTCCGGTTCCTCGAAGGTGATGTCCTCGATGGCCGGGGTGACGACGCCGTAACCGGTGGCCTTCACGTCCTCCAGGGCGTCCTTGATCTTGTCGTACTCCCGCTTCGCCTGCGTGTACTCCCGGAGGAGACGGACCATCGTGTGCTTCCCTTCCAGGGGCACGCCGGTGATCTCCTCCAGGACCTGGTAGTAGAGGTCGTCCCGGGCCTCGGTCTGCACGTGGGCGACGCCGGCGCCCATGTCGATGGACTGCAGGTTGACCGCCGCCATGAACTCGTAGGAGCTCAACCGCTCCACCGCGGCGTCCACGTCCCGGATCTTCTGAATGCCCTGCAAGGCCTCGGCGATGGCCTCCTCGAACTGGGCGCGCACCGGGTGGGCGCTGTCCAGCTCCTCCACCCACCGGGGCAGGGCGATGTTGGCTTCCCGCACCGGGAATTCGAACAGCGCCTGCTCCAGGATCAGGTGGATGTCGTCCTGGGTCAGCTCGCTGGCGTCCACCGGGATCACCGGCGCGTTGTACTTGACCTCCAGCTCCCCGGCCAGTTCCATCGTCTCCTGGGCGTACGGCCGGGTGGTGTTCAGGACGATGACAAAGGGCTTGCCCAGGGCCTGCAGCTCGGACACGACGCGCTCCTCGGCCTCCAGGTACTTGCCCCGGGCCAGGTCCGTGATCGTCCCGTCGGTGGTCACCAGCAGGCCGATGGTGGAGTGCTCGGCGATGACCTTGCGGGTGCCGATCTCGGCCGCGTCGTGGAAAGGAATCTCCTCTTCAAACCACGGCGTGCGCACCATGCGGGGCGACCCATCCTCCTGCATGTACCCCAGTGCGCCCTCCACCGCATAGCCCACCGAATCGACCAGCCGCACCCGCACGGTGAGCCCTTCGCGGAGGGTGATTTCGACCGCCTCGTCGGGCACGAACTTGGGCTCCACCGTCATGATGGTCCGGCCGTTCCCGGACTGCGGCAGCTCGTCGCGGATGCGGGCCTGCAGATACTCATCCTCGATGTTGGGCAGAATGACCTGCTCGGCGAGCCGGCGGATGAAGGTGGACTTTCCGGTCCGGACCGGGCCGACCACACCGATGTAGATGTCCCCTCCGGTCCGCCTCGCGACGTCCTCAAAGATGTCAATCCTCTCCACTCCAGCACCCTCCCTAGGTAGCCGCGACGCCGGCGGCCGCACCCCCGCCGCGGCATTCGTACTCAGAATGTGGCTCGGGTCCCGTGTCCTACCGCCAATACTATGAGCGGCCCAGGGAGGGTATGTCTACGGACCCCGACCGACCTGCGGCCTATCGACGGGCGATCTGCCAGAAGCCGTGGACCACCCATCCGACGAAGAGGGCGCCGGTGGCTGCCAGGGTCCAGGCGGCCGCGGGAGGGAGTCCGGGCTCGTCGGGCAGACCGAGGAGGCCGCGGGCGTACTGCCGCAGCCCTGGCAGCGCCTCCTCGGGGGTGTACAGCCGGAGGGGTTCGAGGCCTGCGAGCGCGAAGCCGTTGATGTTGACCAGGTACTCCGCCTCTTCCCCGCTCCAGTAAAGGAACTCGGCCGGGCCCAGCAGGACCAGCCGCGCGCCTTCCGGCGCGGGGAGCAGCGACAGCCCCCGCCGCAGGTGCTCGCCGTCTCCGCCGAAGCCGACCCGCTCGTACCCGTCCTCCGTCCGGCGTAGTGTCAGGCGGGTGACGGCCCGGTCTCCGCCGGCGATGACGAACTCCACCAACCGGACGTCCCGGATCGCGTCGCCGAGCCGATGCAGGCGCCCGTCGAGGGCGGAGGGGTCCAGCCGGAACACCGGCACCCCTTCCGCAACCACAGCATCTCTGAGCTCCTCCTGGCTCGCGAAGCCGAAATCCTCCCAGGGCACGAACCCCCTGTACACGTCCAGCGCCCTCTCCGCCGCGTCCTTGGCGGGGTCAGAGCCCGCGGTCCCCGCCGCCAGGGCGGGCCCGGTCAGGAGGACGGCAGAGGCGGCTGCGGCGGCCAGGGCAAGCCGCAGCCGGTCGCGGCCACGGTCCTTCACGGCACTTCCCTCCCTCCCCGTCACCCGTTAGACAGGTCATCCCGCGCGTTCCGTTGCACCGGCGGTCGACGTGGTCCGGGCAGGGGATCTGACCGTCACCGCATCATGCGGTACAGCCCCAGCAAGGCCAGCATCACGCCGTGCAGCGCGGCCCACCGGCCGCCGAGCCGGAGCGGCAGGTGGCCGGCGAGGCGGGACCCCGCGCTCAGCAGGGCGAAGGACGTCACCCCGGCGGCCAGCGGCAGGCCCAGGGGCGAGAGGCCGGTCATCCCCGCGCCGAGGCCCGCCGCCACCGAGTCGAGGGCCAGGGCCACGCCCAGGAGCAGCGCCTCGGCGGGATTGATGTGCCCGGAGCGGTCCAGGTCCGCGACCGACGGCTCCCGCAGGATCTCCACCACGATCCCGAAGGAGCCCAGGCGCAGCCGCCACACCCTGCGCGGGGTGGGCTCCCCGGCCCGCCTCCGGACGCCGGGGTGCGACCTCAGCGTCTGCGCCGTGATCCAGAGGCCGGTCGCGGCGAGAATCGCGGCGCCGGCCTGCTCTGCCGCGGCCGGCGGGAGGCGGGCAGCGAGAAACGCCCCAGCTCCCATCGCCGCGCCCAGGAGCAGCGCCGTCGCCCCGCTGACGATGGCGGCCGCCCCAGGCGAGACCCGGATCCCCCGCAGGCCGTAGAGCAGGCCCGCCATCAGGGCGTCGAGGCTGAGCGCGGCGGCCAGGAGCACCAGTGAGACGGAATCCAAATCCGGCGCACCCCCTCGCAAGCGTCTGGGGGCATCCTACGCCGTACGCCGGCATGGGGTGATTGGCGCGCACAAGGCCCGCAGCGGAAACGTTCCGCTGCGGGCCGTCCTTACGGATCAAACGGCGGTTTCAGGTCCGCCCCGGCGACCTCCTCCAGCTCGTGCGCCCGGGGCCGGGCCATCAGCCGCTCCATGGCCGTGAGCGGCGGCAGGCCCTCGTACAGCACCTGGTAGATCGCCTCGGTAATGGGCATCCGCACCCCCAGCCGCTGCGCCAGCTGCCAGCCGGCTCGTGCCGTGGTGATGCCCTCCACCGTTAGGCCGGTCTCGGCCAGGAACGCCTCCGCGCTCTGCCCCCGCCCGATGGCCAGCCCTGCCCTGCGGTTGCGGGAGCTGTCGCCCGTGCAGGAGAGCACCAGGTCGCCCATGCCCGCAAGTCCGGCGAAGGTGAGCGGATTCGCCCCCATGGCACGGCCGAGGCGGGCCATCTCCACCAGCCCGCGGGTGATGAGGGCGGCCCGGGCGTTGTCGCCCATCCCCAGGCCGTCCGAGATGCCGGCCCCAAGGGCGATGACGTTCTTCAGCGCACCGGCCAGCTCCACGCCGACCAGATCCGGATTGGTGTAGACGCGGAACCGGTCGGTCATCAGGGCCTGCTGCACCCAGTCGGCCAGGGAGAGGTCCGGACAGGCCGCCACGGCCCCGGTGGGCAGCCCTGCGGCCACCTCGTGGGCGAAGTTGGGCCCGGACAGAGCGACGATCCGCCCCCGGTGGCCGGGCAGCTCCTCCTCCACCACCTGATGGACGAGAAGATGGGTCTCCGGCTCGATCGACTTGGTCGCGCAGACGATGACCGCATCCGGGCGCAGGTGCGGCCGCACGAGCCGGCAGACGGGCCGCAGCCCGGCGCCGGCCGGGCTCAGGATCACCAGGTCCGCGTCGGAAACGGCCGCCTGTGCGCTGTCGCACGCGACCACATTCTCGGGAAGCTTCAGCCCCGGCAGGACCGGATGGCCCCGGTCCCAGCTCTCGGCCCAACCCGGCGTTCGGCGCCACAGCCGCACCCGGCGGCCCGCCGCCGATGCCGGCACCGCCAGCGCCGTGCCCCAGACCCCGGCGGGCAGGATGGCCATGTCCACGTATACCGCCCCCCGCACCCCTGCGCCCGGGCGACCGCTATGCACGCGGGCGCGCCTTCACGCCGAGACGGTTCTCCGTCCCGGCCGCGATGCGCTTCATGTTCTCCCAGTGGCGGACGTAGATCACGACCGCGAGGGCCACGACCAGGAGCCGGTGCGACAGGGGGGCGTCGAGGAGGAAAAGCTGCAGGACCACCGCAAGGCTTGCGGTGAGCGACCCCAGCGACACCCAGCGCGTCGGCACCACCGCCAGGGCGCCCGCCGCGATGCCGACCAGGACGGCCAGCGGGTAATGCAGCAGCATGACGCCGCCGCTGGTCGCCACGCTCTTACCGCCGCGGAAGCGCAGCCAAACGGGATACGAGTGCCCCAGCGACGCAAGCAACCCGGCGGCCACGAACCCCCATTCACCGGCCAGCCGCTCCCCCAGGTAGGCGGCCAGCAGACCCTTGCCGATATCGCACAGCACGGTGAAGAGCGCGGCCCACGGGCCCAGCGTGCGCAGCACGTTGGTGCCGCCTGTGGCGCCGCTGCCGTAGCGGCGCACATCGATGCCCCGCAGCTTGCCCATCAGGAAGCCGACGGGGATGGAACCCAGCAAATACCCCAGTATTGCGACGCTCACCAGCTCCGCCACGGCCCGCTTCCTCCTTCTCGGGACCCCGCGCGGTCCGCCCGCGTTCGGGTCAGAGATCAGTAATTCGTCGTCCGTGGGGTTATTCCTGGTACTAGTACGAGGTTCTATATGCGGGTTTCACGCCGTTACTCGGTGGACCGCTTCCGGGCCGCGCGCCGGATCTCCCGGGTCTGGCCGCCGGCCAGCACCCGCCGCACCCGCACCGGCCGCTCGCCGAGCTTGGCCTTCTCTCGGGTGCGGAAGTAGAGGTTGATCGGCGTCCCCTCGAACGCGTACGTCTGCCGCAGCTGATTCTCCAGGTAGCGCTGGTAGGAGAAGTGGACCAGCTCGCTGTCGTTGACGAAGAAGACGAACCCGGGCGGGCTGACGTGGGGCTGGGTGGCGTAGAAGATCTTCAGCCGACGCCCCTTGTCGGACGGCGGCGGGTTCAGCGCGACCGCCTCCCGCACCAGGTCGTTCAGCTCCCGGGTGGAGATGCGCCGGGCGTGGTTGGCGGCCGCTTCCTTGATCAGCGGCAGCAGCCGGTGGACCCGGGCGCGGGTCTTCGCCGACACGAAATGGATCATCGCATAATCCATGAAGGCGAGCCGCATCCGGACCTCCTCGGTCATCTTCGCCATGGTCCGGTCGTCCTTCTCGATCAGGTCCCACTTGTTGACCACGACAATGCAGGCCTTGCCGTTCTCGTGGGCGTAGCCGGCAATGCGCTGGTCCTGCTCCGTCACGCCGTCCTGCGCGTCGATCACGATGAGGACCACCTGTGCCCGCTCCACGGCGCGGAGGGCACGCATCACCGAGTACCGCTCCACCGCCTCCTCCACCCTGGCCTTGCGGCGCATGCCTGCGGTGTCGATGAGGAGGAACTTGTCCTCTCCCCGCTCCACCAGCACGTCGATCGCGTCCCGGGTGGTGCCGGGCACGTCGGAGACGATCACCCGCTCCTCGCCCAGGATGGCGTTGACCAGGGAGGACTTGCCGACGTTGGGCCGGCCGATGACCGCCACCCGGACCGGGCCGCCCTCCTCCGGTTCGGGCTCCGACAGGTCGGGAAGGGCTGCGACGACAGCATCCAGCAGGTCGCCGGTGCCCAGGCCGTGCTCGGCCGAGACGTTGATCAGGGGTTCCAGCCCAAGGGCCCAGAACTCCAGCGCCTCGTCCTCCCGCTTCAGGTTCTCCACCTTGTTGACGGCGACGATGACCGGCTTGCGCTGGCGGCGCAGCAGATCGGCCACCTCCAGGTCGGGCGCAGTCACACCGTCGGTCACGTCCACGACGAAGATGATCACGTCGGCCTCACGGATCGCCAGTTCGGCCTGCCGGGTCACGTGCGCCTCGATGGTGTCGCCTTCCTTGTCCAGTTGAATACCGCCCGTATCCACCAGGGTCAGGGTGCGCCCGTTCCACTCGGTGTCGGCGTAGAGCCGGTCACGGGTCACCCCGGGCTGGTCCTCCACGATGGCATGCCGGCTCTGGGTGAGCCGGTTGAACAGGGTTGACTTGCCGACGTTGGGCCGGCCGACGATGGCTACGATCGGTTTCATAGGCTGTTTCCTCCTGTCTCTTCCACCCTGGACATTATCCAGGATGGGCCAGCGGCGGTCAAGACGTCGGCAGATGGGGCGGCGCCGCCGCCCGGCGCTCCGGGGCGCCCACCTGGAGCAGTTCGCTCAGCGTCAGGGCCAGCACTCCGGCCACCAGCGCCGTGCCGTGGAACCCTCCACCCCCCATGCGGTGGACGATGTCGCCGTGCCCGGCTCCGCTGTAGTGCAGGTAATGGTACACGTCGGCCGCCAGCGACCCCCACACCGCGGCGGCGAACGACGCCGGTCGGGTGTGGCCGATCACGCTGCCCAGCGTGCCGGCGACGGCCGCGTACAGGTACTGCGCGTCCAGGTAGAACAGGTTCAGTTCGGTGGGCAGCCCGGGCGGGAAGTAGAGGCTGATGAGGGCAAGGCTGGCCGCCGCGTTGGCGGCCCCGCCGACGGCCGCCAACGGCTCCCACCAGCGGCGCATTGTCCGCAGCAGGTAGAGGGACAGGAGCGCCGGCAGGAGGCCGCTGCCCACGTTCAGCGTGAGCCGGGGCGCCAGCCGAAGCTCCAGCGCCGATCCCAGGAGCATGGCGGCGAGGAGCAGGAGCGCCGCCCGCCCGCTCAGCCCGATGCGGCGCAGCGGGCCGGTGAGGAAGCCGGTCGCGGCCAGGACCAGCAGGAGAAGGATCAGGATTGGACCCACGGGCATCATGGGGCGACCCTCCCGGTGTGCACGCCCGCCGGCAGTGACTGGCGGGCTTTCCACATCCATTGGGTTAGCTTTGGCCGGGCACGGCCAAGCTATACAGAACCCGCCGAATCCGAGCACGCGCTCCGGGGCATAATCGCCACAGGGTTCTGCCAACCTATGGCTGTCATCACCCTGTGGGAGGGTCCCGCACGATGCAACTCGACACTGCCGCGTGGGTCTACCTGGTGGCCGTGGGACTCCACCTCTTCTTCTTCCTTCTGTTCCTGCGCCTGCTCTGGTGGAAGCGCTACGCCGACACCCGGTACTGGAAGCGCAGGCCCGCGCTGTCCCTGGAGCGGGTGACCGCGCGCGCCCGCGAGCACGGCATCGCCCTGCCCCGCGTCTCCCTGATCGTGCCGGCCCGCAACGAGGCCGACGTCATCGAGCGCACCGTGGACCACCTGGCCGGCCTCACCTACCCGCCGCACCTGTATGAAGTGCTGGTGGTCACCGACGAGAAGGAGGCGCAGGCCGCCGCGGAGAGCCGGACCGCCGCGGTGACCGGGGCCGCCCGCGCCCTCCGCGGCTGCGCGGACGTGCCCGACCCCGACACCCAGGCCGGCGGGCTGATCATGGCGCTGGTGGCCGGCCTGGCGCTGGACGGCATCGGAGAGGTCTCCCGCCGGCTGGGACCCAACGAGGGGCTGCGGCACCTGAAACGCATCCCTGCTCCGCTGCTGCGGCCCATCATCTGGGACGCCGCGTGCCGGCTGCTCCGCAAGGGCTCTCGCGGCGTGGACCACCACGTGGTGCGGTCGCTGCGCAGCCGGCTCCCCGGTCTCGGGCAGGAGCCGCTCCAGCGCGCCTACGCCGCCCTTCTCTCCCTGGCCATCCCGTGCGCCGTCGCTTTCGCCTCGCTGCGCGGCGAGGACGGCGCCGCGCTGGGCCGCCGGCTGGCATCGCTGGCCGCCCAGGCGCACCACTCCCTGACCCGGGAGCTAATTCTCTCCCTCTGCACCGCGCTGGCAGCCAACCTGACCGCGCGCCTCGAGGCGCTGGCGGCCGACCCGCAGCTGGAGCAGCGGCTGGCCGATGCCTACCGCGAGGTCTACCCGACCACCCAGGACATCATGGAGCGGAAGGTCGCCGAGTACAGCCGGCGCAAGGACGCCCCGGCGGTCAGGCACGTGGTTGTGCCCGCCGACTTCGACGGCCGGCTCGGCGGCCGGCGGCTTGGCGTCCCGGTGCCCTCCACCAAGGGCCGGGCCCTCAACTGGGCCCTGGGGTTCATCGACGGGCGCTCCACCTGGTGCGGCTTCTACGACGCCGAAAGCCGGCCGGACTCCCGGGTGCTCCTCTACCTCGCCCACCGGGTGGTGGAGGCCCGCGCTGCCGACGTCCCGCTGCCCCGCATCTTCCAGGGGCCGGTCTTCCAGGTTCGGAACTGGTACGACATGGGGGCCTTCTGCAAGCTGGCCTCCCTCTTCACCGCCATCAGCCACGAGTGGCACCTGCCGGTGGTCTACCGGAGCATCCCCTTCGTCGGCGGCACCAACGTCTTCGTCGAGACCAGGCTGCTGGTCGAGATCGGCGGGTTCGATTCCACCACCCTGACCGAGGACCTGGAGCTGGGCACCCGGGCCTGGCTGAAGGCGCGCGCCTGGCCGGAGTACCTGCCTTACCCCTCCAGCGAGCAGACGCCGCCGACCTTCATGGGCTTCTACCGGCAGCGGCTCCGCTGGGCCAGCGGCCACATCCAGGTCATGCGCAAGATCCGGGCGGAGGGCGACGGCTCCCCCGAGCAGCGCCGCCTGCTCCGGTCGCTCTGGTTCAAGGGCCAGGGCCAGTGGCTGTTCTACCAGGCGGCCACCCTGGTGCCGCTCACCGTGCTGATCCTGTGGGCGCTGGGGCTGGTGGATCCCACCGTCCTGCCGCCGGCGTGGCGGTACGGCCTCCACATGGTCTCCACGGTCTACATCGGGTTCGCCGTGTACATCTTCCTACGGTACATGCGCTACGTCGACCCGGCCAGCCGGCCGATGATGTGGCTGGGACAGCTGGGGGCCGTGGGGCAGATCCTGGTGCTGCCCCTGGCCGGCTTCCTGTTCCCGGTGCCCTACTTCAGCGCGCTGGTGCTCGCCGCGGTGGGGAAGGGCCCCAGCCACTGGGTGAAGACCCCGCGCACGAGGGAGTGATCGATCGGATGGGCGTACGTCCGACCCGGGACGCGCTACGCGGACGCGCCCCGGCGCCGGCGGGCCGCCGCCGGCGCGTGGCGATGCTTCTGTCGGCCCTCGCGGCCGTTTTCAGTGCGCAGGTTCTGCTGACAGGCTGCTCTGCCCGACCCCTGCCCGTGCAGCCCGCCGATGCGGTCGCGGCCGCCCTGGCGCATCCGGAGGTCGCCGACTGGTACGCCGCGCACTCTGCCCCCCGGGTCCTGGCGGGGCTGAACCCCGCCGCCGCCCGGGGGCTGCAGCGCTTCCGGCCCGACGCCCTGGTCGACCTGGCCGCAGAGGGGCTCGTGGTGCGATTCACCTCGGCCCTGGGAGAGCCGCCAAAGCGGGTGGACGTCCTGATCGACAAGGACAGCGGGCAGGTGCTGGACGTCCGCATGGGCGGGGTCGGCTGGCGCGGCTGGCGCTAGACCGGCCCCGCGGCCGGCTCGCCGGAGCGGCGGTGCGCCAGGAACCACTGGTAGAGCTCCGCGTTGGCGTAGGTCGGGGTCCAGGCGTCGTGGCCGACGCCGGGGTACACCGTGTACCGCACCGGTGCGCCCACCGCCTGCAGGGCCGCCACCATCTGCGCCGACAGGGCTGCGGGCACCTTGTCGTCCAGCTCGCCGTGGAAGACCCAGAAGGGGACCCGGGCGTGCTCGGGACGCACCTGCAGGGGATTGCCCCAGCCGCAGACCGGCGCGGCCGCGGCGAAACGCTGAGGCGCGGCCAGCGCCAGGGCGAAGGTGCCCATGCCGCCCATGGAGAGACCGGTCACATATATGCGATCCCGGTCCACCGCATGGGTTTCACACACCTCATCCAGCAGGGCCAGGAGGACGTCGACGTCCCAGACCTCCCCATCGGGGCACTGGGGCGAAACGACGATGAAAGGAAAGTCTCCGGGCCGCTCGTCCAGCAGCTTGGGCAGGCCATGCCTCTTCACCAGGCTCAGGTCGCTGCCCCGCTCGCCCGCGCCGTGCAGGAAGAGGATGAGCGGCCACCGACGGGAGCGATCGTCACCGTACCCCGGGGGCAGGAAGAGCAGGTAGTTGGCACACACTTGCTTCTGAACTGTGCGGGCGAACCACCGTGATTCTTGCATGGGTTCCACCCTCTCTCGGTCGAGTTCCGCTGGAGCCACTCATCGATGCTGTAGACCTCGATTTCCACCGCGGGATCGGGCTCACCCCAGCGCAGGGGTACGCTTACCACCAGGCTCGACGCGCTCGGCCGATCTGTGAGTGTGATCAAGCGGAACCGAAAGCGTGCCCGGCCGCCCCCCAGCTCTTCCAGGAAGCTGTTGAGAACCAGTGCGCCGGGCGGGCTCCCCGGCTCGGGGGCGAACTCGATGAAGAGGTCCTCCCCGGTTCGCTGCAGCCGGTAGCGCACGCCGGGCCCGGCGTCCTGCCACCCTCCCCAGTCGGCCGGGACGTCCCTGCCCCCGTAGACCGACGCGCTCCGCAGAGCCGCACCACGTCTGGCGGCTCAGTCAACGGCTCCACGCGCCAGTCGCCCGGCGGCCACGGCTCCGTACGATCCCCCTGGGCATAGGCGGCGTGAACCGTCGGCAAGGATCCATCGTCGGCCAGGCGATCGCCATCTCGTCCGGCGGCAGAACGCCCCAAAACTTCTACGGACACGACCCGCACCGGGAGCCGCCCGCGGTTCTGCACCTGAACCACCGCCATGTGAAGCCCCCCGGCGGCACCTGTGGAGAGGCCGCTGACCTGGAGGGGCGGGCGCCAGTACGCAAGGCCGATCGCCACAGCGTAGGCCAGCAGCGGCACCAGCAGCGCCAGCAATCCGTACCGGCGAAGCCACCGCTGTGCCTGTTGGGTCCGCCCGATCGGCTCAGAACCCGCATGTTCCGTCAGAAGATTCCCTCCTGGTGTGAGACGGGGCAGGAGGGGTTACCGTTCCGACCGGTTAGCCAGGGCCATCAGGTCGACTCCCCGCAGGCGGCACCACTCGCCGGTGAAGCCGGTCACGACCACGGGCACCTGGCCCATGGCCGCCACGCTGCCCGCGCCGGCAAGCAGCATCGCTGCCCGCAGGTCGGTCAGGAACTGTTGCAAGTACGCCATGACGCCCCTGGCGCCCTCCCGCTGTTGCCGCAGCAGGACCGGCCCGGCCACCGCGGCGGCCCTCGCGCCCAGCGCCAGGGCCTTGGCGGCGTCAGACCCGTGGCGGATGCCGCCGCTGGCGATGAGGTCAAGCTCGGGCAGACCGAGCGCCGCCACCTCCGCCAGGGCGCACGCCGTGGGGATCCCCCAGTTCTGAAGCCCCGGGTCGGGGTCGGACAGCCCTGCACGGCGGTCCTCGATCCAGGCGAAGTTGGTGCCGCCCCGCCCCGACACGTCGACGGCGCGAACCCCCGCCTGGTGCAGCAGGACGGCCACGTCGCGGGACACGCCGAAGCCGCACTCCTTCACCACCACCGGCACCGGCGCCTCCTCCACCATCCGGGCGATCGCCTCCAGCCGCCCCCGGAAGTCCCGGTCGCCCTCGGGCATGCGCAGCTCCTGCGGGGCGTTCAGGTGGATCTGCAGCAGGTCCGCCTCCACCATCTCCACCGCCGCGCGGGCCTGTTCGGGGGTCGCGTCGCTGCCCACGTTGGCCAGGACGATCCCCTTCGGGTTGACCCGCCGCACCACCCGGTAGCTGTCGGCCACCGCCGGGTCCCGCAGGCCGGCCGTCTGGGAGCCCACGGCCATGGCGAGGCCCAGGTCGGCGGCCACCGCCGCCAGGTCCCGGTTGATGGCCGTGACGTCGTCGGCTCCCCCGGTCATCGCGTTGATCACCACCGGCTGGGCGAGCCGCACGCCGGCGACGGACGTGGTGAGGTCGATCTCCGCCAGCGCCAGTTCCGGCAGGCTGTGGTTGACCAGGTGCACATCCTCCCACCCGGCGCCCGGCCCTGCGGCCGCAGGGGGAGGGCGCCTCTCCTGCCAGGCGGCGGCCAGCCGCACGTGATCCCTTTTGCGCTGCTGTCGTAGGTCCATGGCGGTTCCTCCGCTACGGAAATGATCAGAACGGCTCATACGGGACTCCCCGACCCTCAGGTACACTGGAAGTGTTCCTTCGCGCCACCGTTACCGCCACATCCGGGCACCAGATGGGGGGGAAAGGCCGTCCGTGCGCACGCACGGGGCCGCATCCGCATGAAGACGCCGCTGAAGATCGGACAGTCGGAGATGCTCCTGGAACTGCCGGATGAGAACCTGAAAGGGATCCTTCTGCCCAACGAGGTCGCTCCCCTGCCGAACCCCCTGAAAACCGTGGAACACGTCCTGAAGAGCCCCACCGGCACGCCGCCGCTGGCCGAGCTGCTGAGGGCCCGCAGACCCGAAAGGGTGGTGATCATCGTCAACGACATCACCCGCCCCACCCCGTACGATATCATGCTCCCGCCTCTGCTGCGCACGCTGGACGAAGCCGGCGTCCGGCCTGAGCAGGTGACGTTCGTCGTCGCCACCGGCATCCACCGCCCCCACACCGACGAGGAGAACCGGCGCATCTTCGGCGCGGACGTGGTCAACCGCTACCGGTTCGTCAACCACGACTGCGTTGCCGACGACCTGGTGACCGTGGGCCGACTCTCCGACGGCACGGATCTCACCGTCAACCGCCATGTGGCCGAGGCCGACTTCCTGATCACCACCGGCCTGATCGGGCTCCACTACTTCGCGGGGTACTCCGGCGGGCGCAAGTCGGTGCTGCCCGGCGTCGCCGGTAAGAGCCTGATCACCCACAACCACCGGAAGATGACGGACCCGCGCGCGGCCACCGCCCGGTACAAGGATAACCCGGTTCACCACATCATGATGGAGGCGGCCCGCATGGTCGGCGTGGACTTCATCCTGAACGTGGTGACCAACGAGAAGAAGCAGATCGTGGCCGTCGTCGCCGGCGACCTGGAAGCCGCCTGGCTGGAGGGCGTGGCCGTCTGTGAGCGCATGTCCGTCGTCCGCGTGGACGAGCAGGCGGACGTGGCCATCTGCAGCGCCGGAGGATTCCCCAAGGACCTGGACGTGTACCAGTCCCAGAAGGCGATGGAGGCTGCGGAGCAGGTCACGCGGCCCGGCGGAACCATCGTGCTGGTGGCCGACTGCCGCGAGGGTTACGGCGGCGAGGCGGCCTTCGAACGGTGGGTCCGGGAGGCCGACAGCCTCGACGACATCCTGCGCCGCTTCGAGTCCCACTTCGAACTGGGTGGCCACAAGGCCTTCGCCATCGCCCGGGTGCTGAAGGAGAAGGAGGTCGTGCTGGTCTCCCCCCAGCCGTCAGACCTGGCCGAGTCCCTGTTCATGCGGCCTGCCGCAACGCTGGATGAGGCGCTGGCCTACGTGCGCCGGAAGCACGGCGACGATTTCAAGGCTTACGTGCTCCCGCACGCGACCCTGGTCTTCCCCGTCGTGGGCTGACGCCGGCGGATGCCCCGTCGCTCCGATTCGGGGATGACGTCTCCGCTTCCCCGGGCCCCCGGGAGGGTGCATCGCCCTCCCCGGGGGCCTTTCGCGTGCGACGGCTGCCGCGCCGGTCGGGCGGGAACTCGAACCCCACCTGGGCGTCCTCTTTCAGCACCAGGAAGGCGGAAAAGCGCCGGCCCGTGCGCGGCGAGGTGAACCCCGTGATCAAGGGCGTGCGGCCCCGGCTGAGCAGCGCCTCCGCGGCGCCGCCGTCGATGACCTTCCCGCAGAGAAAGGTGGGAATGCGCAGGCCGCATCCTGCGGTGGCGCAGGTCCACCCCCGGCTCCCCCGGGTGACCGGGCCTCCGCACCGCGGGCACGGGGTCGGGAGCCGGTCCTGAAGTGGCGGTCCGCCGGCCGCCGGTTCCTCCTTCGCCGGGCCGGGCTCCGCCGTGCTGCTCCTGCCCGCGCCGCCGCGTCCGGGTGCGCCCTCGGTCGCACGGATCCGCTCCACCAGCCGGGCCGTCAGCTCCCGGATCTCCTGCATGAACCGGGCATCGTCATACTCCCCGGACTGAATGCCGGCAATGCGGTGCTCCCACTCGCCGGTGAGCTCCGGGCTCAGGAGCACCTCGACCCCGGCCCGCTCCGCAAGCTCCACCAGGCGCCGCCCCTTCGCAGTGGGCACGAGGCTCCTCCGCTCCGTGATGATGTAGCCCATCTCCTTCAGCCGCTCGATGATCGCCGCACGGGTGGCCGGCGTGCCCAGCCCGTGCCCTTTCATCGCCTCCCGCAAGGCCTCGTCGGTGATCTCCCGCCCGGCGTACTCCATGGCGGAGAGCAGGGTGGCCTCGGTGTAACGGCGCGGCGGGCGGGTGGCCTTCTCCCGGCTCTCCACGTCCCCCACGGCGACCGGCTCGCCCATCCGCAGCGGCGGGAGCAGCTGCAGGCCCTCCTCTTCCTCATCCTCCGCCGCGCGCCGCTTCCGGGCGGGTTCGGGTTCGACCTGCCGCCAGCCCGGATCCACCAAGCGCCTGCCCCGGCTCCGGAACCGGTCGGGCAGCTCCCCGACGCAGGTGACCACCTCCTGCTCCAGGAACCGGGCATCGGGGTAGAACTGGGCCAGGAAGCGGCGCACGATGAGGTCGTAGATTTTTGCCTCGGCACCAGTGAGGCTGCGGGGCACCTCGCTGGTCGGGAGGATCGCGTGGTGGTCGGTAACCTTGGCATCGTCCACCACCCGGCGGTTCCCGAAACCCACCCGGCTGAGGTCCGCACCGGCGGCCAGAGCCGCCAGGTCCGACCGGGCCGACAACGCGCGCACCAACGCCGGCAGCTGCGGCACCAGCGCACGGGAAAGGTAACGGGAGTCCGTACGGGGATAGGTGATGTGCTTGGCCTCATAGAGCGCCTGCGCGGCCTTCAGGGTGGCGGCGGCCGTCAGGCCGTACCGGCGGTTGGCCTCCCGCTGCAGGCTCGTGAGGTCGAAGAGCTGCGGCGGCCGTTCGGCCACCGGCCGCTCGTCGCTGGCCTCCACCCAGCCCGCCTGCCGCCGCACCCGGCGCACCACCGCCTCGGCGGCGTCGGCTGAGGACAGCCGGTCCCCGTCCGGACCAAACCACTTGCCGGTATACTCCCGCCCGTCCGGCGTCCGAAACGCCGCGAAGACCTCCCAGTACGGCTCGGGGCGAAACGACTCGATTTCCCGCTCACGCCGCACCACCATCGCCAGGGTCGGCGTCTGCACCCGCCCTGCCGAGAGCAGCTCCCCGAACTTCACCGTGAACGCCCGCGTGGCGTTGATCCCCACCAGCCAATCGCCCTCCGCCCGGCACCGGGCCGACCGGTAAAGCCGGTCGTAGTGCTCCTGAGGTTTCATCTCGGCGAAGGCCGCCCGGATGGCCGCAGGGGTGAGCGCCGACACCCAGAGTCGCATCACGGGCTTTTCGAGCCCGGCGGCCGCGCAGATGTAACGGAAGATCAACTCGCCCTCCCGCCCGGCGTCGCAGGCGTTGACCAGGAGCGGCGCCTGCTTTCCCAGGCGGGCCAGGGTCCGGAACTGGGAGCGGGTTTTCGGCAGCACGTGCAGCCCGAACCCCTCCGGCAGAATCGGCAGCGTCTCCATGGTCCACCTTTTCCACCGGGGGTCGTACGCCTCCGGGGGAAGGAGCTCCACCAGGTGGCCGATCGCCCAGGAGAGGAGATACTCGGCCGATTCCAGGTAGCCGTCCCGCCGCTGGAAACCGCCCAGGGCCTGGGCGATGGCCATGGCCGCGGACGGCTTCTCCGCGATGATCAGGGGCTTGCCTGCCATCTCATCCACCTCGGAATATATGTTCGCCCTGGGGGCGGCCCGTTCCTTCCGGCGCAGGCAGATCCTCCCAGCGGGAGCGCGGGCAAATCGAGTAGGAGGGGGCGGCTAGCCCCCGTCCTCTCACACCACCGGACATGCGGGTCCGCATCCGGCGGTTCGCCAGGATTGACGAGTCGCTTCATAGCATTCGGTCAGGCTTATCAGCCCCTGGGCACGCCAGTAGGCGTCGCCCAGGGCGCTGTTTAGTGGGCCACCTGCCATCCGCCACGGGCCTTTGCGGCTGTTGGCGAGTTGGTGGACTACCCATTCGGGCAAACCGAGGGCGCGCAACTCCCGAAAGCGCGTGCGTACACGCTTCCACTGCTTCCATACGCATGCTCGCAGCCGACGCTTCAGCCATCCTTCGAGTCTTTCAAAGGCTGACCTGGCATCGGAGAGCGCATAGTACCCAACCCAGCCCCGCAAGTAAGCATTCAGGCGCCGGATTCGGTCCTCCATGCTCTGGCTGCGGTTGCGGTCCGTCAGCGTGCGGAGCTTGTCCTTCACGCGCTTCAGGCTCTTCGGGGCCAGCCGGATGCGCACTCCCCGGTGCTTGTAGAAACTAAACCCGAGGAACTGCCGCTTCCACGGCCGGTCCACTGCGCTCTTCTCCTCGTTGACCTTCAGCCGTAACCGCTCCTGCAGGAAGTGGCGCACGCTCCTGTAGACCCGTTCTCCCGCCCGCTTGCTGCGGACGTAGATGTTGCAGTCATCGGCGTACCGGACGAAGTGGTGCCCGCGGCGCTCCAGCTCCTTGTCGAGGTCATCCAGCAGGATGTTCGCCAGCAGCGGGCTCAGCGGACCGCCCTGCGGCGTCCCTTCCTCCGTCGCCACGACTACCCCGTTCAGCATGACCCCAGCCTGTAAGTACCGCCGGATCAGCCGCAGCACACGCTTATCCGTTACCCGCCGCGCCACGCGGGCCATCAGCACGTCGTGGTTGACCCGGTCGAAGAACTTCTCCAGGTCCATGTCCACGACCCAGTCGTACCCTTCCTCCACGTACTGACGTGCCTTCCTGACCGCATCATGACCCCGCCGCCCCGGCCGAAAGCCGTAGCTGGATTCGGAGAATGTCGGGTCAAAGATCGGCGTCAGTACTTGCAGGAGTGCCTGTTGGATCAGGCGGTCCATCACGGTGGGAATCCCCAGCATCCGCTTGCCGCCGCCCGGTTTCGGGATTTCGACCCGGCGGACTGGCTGCGGTCTGTAGGTCCCCTGGAGCAGTCCCTCACGGATGCGGCTCCACTCCACGCGAATCTGGTCCCGCAGCCGTTCGGTGGGGACACCGTCCACGCCGGGAGCGCCTCCGTTCCGCTCCACCCGTTTCAGGGCGGCCAGCATGTTCTCCCTGGCCACCACCTGCTCCATCAGGTTGCTGTGCTCCCCGCGGGGTAACGTTCCGTCTTGTGCCGGCTGCCCACTCCGCCCTCTCGCCGTCCCTTGCGGCTTCACCGCTACCTCCGGCGAGCAGGTCCCGTTCGGGGTCTTCTGCGTTTGTCGCGGGCTGCTCGAACGCAACGGGTTCACCCCTTTCCTGACGTTCGGCCCTTCCCGGTTGGGGCGTCCCCCTGCCGGTACTATGGCCTTTGCTGACTTCTGCCGGTTCAGCTGCGTCTCCCGACGCAGGTTACCAGCGTTGCTGGCGTTCCCGGCAGATCTCCCCGGGTAAGAACGCTGACCTTCACCCCGCACCCGCCCCATCTACCGCACCGCCCTTTGGCAGCTTCGGGTTTTGCTGTGTTCGGCCAGCTCACCCGAGCGGCACAGCCTCCTATGGGGTTCGTGTTCCTCGGGTCGTGGCTTTGCCTCGGGCTTCCTTCAGATTCCGCCTCACGACGGACACCCTTGCCTTTGGCTAACGGGCTGGTGCTGCCTCGCCCGTAGCGGACTTTCACCGCCAAGTCAGCGCCCATGCCGGGCACACAGAAAACGTCCGGCTCCGCACAGGGAGCCGGACGACCGTACACGCGGGGTTACTCAGACTGGGTCTCCTCGGCCGAGCCGGACTCTTCCGCTTCCCGGGCAGGCTCGTCCTGCTGCTCGGCCCCGGACGGCGCCTCACCCGCCTCGGCGGGGACCACGTCCCGATACGGCGTGGCCACGTCGGCGGCGATCGCCTCGGCGGCCAGCTCCTCGATGGCCGCCCGGAGGGAGAGGCTGATGCGCCGGTTCTGGGCATCGACGTTGATGACCTTGACCTTCACCACATCGCCGATGGAGACGACCTCCCCGGGGTTGTTGATGCGCCGATCGGCCATCTGGCTGATGTGGATCAGCCCGTCGACGCCGGGCTCAAGCTCCACGAACGCACCGAACGTGGTGAGACGGGCGACGGTGCCCTCCACGATGGCGCCCTCGGGGTACTTCTCCTCCACGCTGTCCCAGGGATCGGGCAGCACCTGCTTTAGCCCCAGCGAGACCTTGCCCTTTTCCCGGTCGAGGCGCAGGACCTTGACCTTGATGCGCTCGCCCTCGGAAACGACCTGGGACGGGTGCTTGATCCGGCCGTAGGACATCTCCGAGATGTGCAGCAGCCCGTCGACCCCGCCGAGGTCGATGAAGGCGCCGAAGTCGGTGATGGACTTGACGGTGCCCTCCAGCACGTCGCCCTCCTGCACGGTGGACCAGAACCGCTCGCGCGCCGCCGTGCGCTCCGCCTCCAGCACCTGCTTGCGGGACAGGATGACGCGCCCCTTGTAGGGATCCAGCTCGATGATCTTCACGCGAATCTTCTGGCCCACGAACTTGGAGAGGTCGGCGACGTACCCCCGGTCCACCTGGGATGCGGGCAGGAAGGCACGCAGCCCGAGGTCGACCACCAGACCGCCCTTGACGGCCTCGGTGACCTCGGCCTCGATGACCTCGCCGGCTTCAAACTTCCGCTCGACCTCAGCCCAGGCCAGCTGCTCGTCGGCCCTGCGCTTGCTGATGCGCAGACCGCCTTCGCCCTTGGTGTCCACGCTGAGGACCACCACCTGCACCTCATCGCCGACCTTCAGGCCGGCATCGTGGGCACTGCGGAGCGGACGGTGGGAGAGCTCGTTGAGCGGAATGATCCCTTCCGACTTGTAGCCGACGTCGACCATGATCGAATCGTCGCTCACGCGCACCACTTGCCCCCTGACGATGTCGCCGGGCTTGGGAACCCGCAGGGCAGCCTCCAGTTCGGCGCGAGCTTCGGCTTCTTCCATGGTTTCGACATTCTTCCTACCCTGGGTGTCAAACTCCTGCACGATCGTAGACCTCCTCGATGGCTCGGACCAGGTGCGGCACCGGCGCGACCGACTCGAACCATGCATTACATCAATACTATATTATTCAGTAAACCAGCCCCGGGCGGCGGATTACAGAGACGAAAGCGCACGTCCGGCCGGCGGTCCTGCGCCGGCGTTGGAAAGGCCGGACGGCGGGTCCAGCAGGGCGGCGATCGCGTCCGCAATGGCCTGGCTGGCCGCTTCCAGGGTCTCCCCGTTGAGCTTCTCGCCGCGGAAGCGGTCGAGGTCCACGGGCGGCCCGAAGCGGACGCGGATCGGGCTGAACAGCCGGTAACTGCCGCTGATGCCAACGGGAATCACCGGCACGCCGGATTTCAGGGCGATGTACGCCGTCCCGGGCTCGGGCTTCTGCAACTCCCCGGTCCGGGAGCGGGTGCCCTCGGGGAATATGCCAAAGCAGCAGCCGGCTTCCAGGAGCGCCAGGGCGTGCTTCAGGGCGGCCCTGTCCGCGCTTCCCCGCTTCACGGGAAATGCGCCCAGCCCCTTGATGATGAAGCCAAGCAGCTGCGAACGGAACAGTTCCTCTTTCGCCATGAAGCAGATCGGTCGGGGGCAAGCCAGGCCGATCACGATGGGATCCTGTGCGTTGATGTGATTGCCGCAGAGGATGACGCCGCCGGTGGGCGGGATGTGCTCCCGGCCCTCCGCTTGGACGCGGTAGGCCAGGCGGTAGCCCAGTCCCACGACGATCCTTGCAAAACCGTACAGCCACATGGCTACGTCCTCCGGCAGTGCCGCAGAATTTCCTCGACGACTTCGTCGACCCGCTTGCCGGTGGTGTCGATCACGATCGACTCCGGCAGTTGCACCAGCGAGTGGACGCCCTTGTTCATATCTTGCTCATCCCGCCGGGCGATCTCCGCCTCCACCGCCGCGAGATCGGCCTCGTGGCCTTCAGCCCGGAGCTGCGCGACCCGCCGCCTGGCCCGCTCCTGAAGGGAGGCGGTGATATAAAACTTCCGATCGGCATGGGGGAGGACGTACGAACCGATGTCCCGGCCGTCCATCACCACCCCGCCTGCCCGCGCCATGGACCGCTGGACCTCGATCAGCCGCTGCCGGAGCCTCGGCACCGCCGACACCTGCGAGACGACGGCCGACACGGCGGGGCTCCGGATCTCGGCGGTGACGTCCTCGCCGTCCAGCAGC
The DNA here is from genome assembly GCF_000009905.1 of Symbiobacterium thermophilum IAM 14863. Classification (GTDB taxonomy): domain Bacteria; phylum Bacillota; class Sulfobacillia; order Symbiobacteriales; family Symbiobacteriaceae; genus Symbiobacterium; species Symbiobacterium thermophilum. Next base: position 1,809,941 of record NC_006177.1, on the reverse strand, counting down.
ACCCGGTTTCCCCCGTCGGGGGCCCGCTGCAGTTCGACCTCCGTCGCATCCGCCAGGTCGGCCAGCGCCGCGGCGTCGGTCTCGGGGATCCCCAGCCGCAGGGCCTTCAGGGCGAGCGCCCGGTACATCGCCCCCGTGTCGATGTAAAGATACCCGAGCCGGTTCGCAACGATCCGCGCCACCGTGCTCTTCCCGGCCCCGGCGGGGCCGTCCATGGCAATCACGAGCTCTCGGGTTCCATCCGTCAAGGCCAAAGTCTTACACCACTCCAACTGCCCGATGATGCATTGTAGAAGTGTGCGAACGGGCTTGAATCCTCACGATATGTACTTGTAGAGAGTACCCGAGACTTCCTTCCCTAAGATTAGCAGACTGGAAATGCTACGTCAAACTGGCAAATTGCTAGACACGTGCAAAAGAGAGCGCCAAGGCGCTCCCCCTATCGGCCGTATGGGATGTTGGCCGTTCTGGCCAGGCTGCGGCTCCAGTCCGTCACCTCGTGCACCGGCGTCCCCTCCAGCGCCGCCAGCAGGCCGAAGCGGTCCATGCCCACCATCTGCGCCAGGGCCAGAATCACCAGGCCCAGCACCACGAGACGCATCAGCACCCGCTCCACGGCATCGGCGAGGCGCCGGTGGCGCGCCTGGAACGCCTCCACCGCCTCCCGGTCCCGCTCTTCCCGCCAGTCGAGGCCTTCCGCCGGACGCTGCACACCGGTCACCCCCAGCGTCATCGTCCCGGATATTTTATGTGGAGGTGACCGCGATTATGCATCATCGCCGTCGCCGCCCGCCCCCCCGCGGTCAGCCTTCCCGTCTCCCCTGCGCCCCAGGGAGGTCCGGCGCTGCAGGCCGCGGGTGCGCCGCGCCGGCGCCTGGTCCGGCAGGCCTGCGACCAGCGGCTGCACGGCCGCACGCACCGCCTCCGGCCCGAACCCCCGCCGCGCGAGGTAGCCGGCAAGACGGCGAGCTGCGGTGGTCCGGTCCACGCCCGTCATGCGGCGGAGCCTCGCCTCCGCCACGGCGCGGGCGTGCTCCACGGCCTCTTCGGCGCCCCGCTCCGAGGCGACGGCCGCGGCCGCGTTCTCCCGGTCCACACCCTTCCGGATGAGATCAGCCAGGAGCCTTCGGCTGCCGTAGTCGGGGTGGCTGCGCACGTACCCGACGGCGTACGCCCGGTCGTCGAGCCATCCGGCCGCGGTGAGCCGCTCCAGCACCCGCTCCACCGTCTCCGGCGGGTAGCGGCGGCCGAGCCGGAGGGCCACCTCCCGCCGGGTGCGGGGGGCGGCCGCGAGCAACCGCAGGCCGGCTTCCCAGGCCTGCCGCTCCAGATCCATGCCGTAGGCGGCCAGCAGGGTCTCGCCGTCCACCGGCAGCCCCACCTTCAGGCCACACCGGAGGATCGTCTCCAGGCTGAGGCCGAGGACGAACTCGCCGTCCACGAAGACCGAGCGGCGCTCGGGGTCGCGCTGCTCGGCGATGGCGGTGATGCGCCCTGCGATCTGCCGGAGGGCCTCCGGGTCCACCTGTCGCCGGGCAGCCCTCCGGCCGCGCCGGGCACCGGCGGAGCCATCCCGCCCACGCTCAGACATCGGCGTCGCCGGCCTCCTCGTCGGCGTACTTCACCGGTAGCGACGCCACGTTCAGCCGCTCCTTGATCTTCTGCTCGATCTCGGCCGCAACCTCGGGGTGCTGCCTCAGCCAGTCCCGGGCGTTGTCCTTGCCCTGGCCGATGCGCAGGTCGCCGTAAGAGTACCAGGCGCCGCTCTTGACGATCACCGGCGGGTTCAGCTCGGTGCCGATGTCGATCAGGCTTCCCTCCTTGGAGATGCCCTGTCCGTACAGGATATCGAACTCGGCCTGCTTGAAAGGCGGCGCGACCTTGTTCTTGACCACCTTGACCCGGGTGCGGGAGCCCACCACCTCCTGGCCGCTCTTCAGGGTCTCGGTCTTCCGCACCTCCAGCCGGACCGAGGAGTAGAACTTCAGGGCGCGCCCGCCCGGCGTGGTCTCGGGATTGCCGAACATGACCCCGACCTTCTCGCGGATCTGGTTGATGAAGATGACCACAGCCTTGGACTTGGAGATGGCGCCGGTCAGCTTGCGCAGGGCCTGGGACATGAGCCGGGCCTGCAGCCCCACAAACGAGTCGCCCATCTCGCCCTCGATCTCCGCCTTCGGCACCAGGGCCGCGACGGAGTCGACCACCACCACGTCCACGGCGCCGGACCGCACCAGCGTCTCGGTGATCTCCAGGGCCTGCTCGCCGGTGTCGGGCTGGGAGACGAGCAGGTTGTCGATGTCCACGCCGAGCGCCTGGGCGTACACCGGGTCCAGCGCGTGCTCCGCGTCCACGAACGCCGCCACGCCGCCCATCTTCTGGGCCTCGGCGATGACGTGCAGCGCGACCGTCGTCTTGCCCGAGGACTCCGGCCCGTAGATCTCGGTGATGCGGCCGCGCGGCAGCCCCCCGACCCCCAGCGCCACGTCCAGGGCGACCGAACCGGTGGGGATCACCTCGACGTTCAGCCTGGACATCTGCTCGCCGAGCCGCATGATGGAACCCTTGCCGAACTGCTTCTCAATCTGCGCCAGGGCCATGTCGATGGCCTTCTGCTTCGCCGGATCCAATGCCATATGCCCCGCATCCTCCCAGCCACTATTTTCCAGCGCACTCGTTCTCAGTATAGGCCACTCTCCGCCGCCTGACAAGCCTGCCGCCGCTACTCGCCGCGCACCAGTTCGGCCGCCTCGACCACGGTGTAGCGCGGGCCGGCCGGCAGGAGCTCGCTCCGCATCAGGACCAGGCGGTCCACCAGCCAGTCGCCGTAGCGCACGGGCGGCCGGGTCAGGAGGCCCCGGAGCGGCGCGGCGAGGTCGGCGCCCTGGCGGACCCTCCCCAGCGTCAGGTGCGGCTGGAAGGGCCGCTCCTCGCGCCCGAAGCCGGCGGCGGCCAGCTCGTCCTCCAACCGGCGCGCGAGGGCGATGAGCTGCTCCCGCCCCTCCCCGGTCCCCGCCCAGAGCACCCGCGGGCTCCGGGCGCTGGGGAAGGCGCCGAGCCCGGCCACCGCCAGCGGGAACGGCGCCGTCCCGGCCGCGGCCCGGCGCAGCGCCTGTGCGGCCGCCTCCACCTCCGTCGGCCCCAGCTCGCCGAAGAACCGGAGCGTGAAGTGAAACTGGTCCGGACGGACCCACTTGACCAGCCCCGCGTCCGCACCCAGGGCCCTCCTGAGCTCGTCGCAGGCCCTCACCAGGGCCTGCCGGACGTCGGGCGACGAGACCTCCACCGCCGCGAAACAGCGCACGCCGGTCACCCTCCTTCCCCCGCAAGTTCGACGCCCGCGCGCCCGATTCCTTCACACCGGGCACAAAAAACGGAACATCTGTTCGAAGTTCCTCCCCCCTGCATGAAGTATAGACAGTATGACACTGAACTTTATCGCGCCTTCCGCCGTGTTGATCTACGAGACCCTGCACACGGGGGGAATGGCCGGATGCAGACGCCCCTGAGGCCGCTGGGGATCAGCCCCGCCGACCTGGAGGCGGAACTGGCGGCGCGCCGCGCCAGCCACCGGGCCCAGGTGGACCTCCTGAAGGCCCGGCTGGCGGAGGCGGGTGCCCGCAACGCGCAGCTCCGGCAGCGGCGGGCCGGGCTCCAGGCGGAGCGGGAGCGGCTGGAGCAGGAGATCCAGCGGGTCCTGGAAGAGTTCGACCGGACGGGGACCGAGTTCGAGGTCCGCCGCCGGGAGGTGGCCGAACGCCACCGCCGGGAGCTGGCCGACCGGGAGGCGGAGCTGGAGGCGGTCCGGAAGGAGCGGGACAACTGGATCGCCCTCGAGCGGCAGATCGCCGAGGGCATCCTGGCCGCGGTGCAGCCCTTCCTCCAGCTGCAGGCGTACCTGCGGGAGCAGGAAGGGGGCCGGCCCTGATGCGGCAGTCCAACGGGCGGCCCCTGCGCCGTAAGCTGCTGGGCGTCGCCCCGCAGGAGGCCGAGCGGCAGCTCCGGGAGCAGGCGGAACGGTTTGCGCTGGAGATCCAGCACCTGCGGGAGGCCCTCGAGCAGGCCAGGGCCGAGGAGGCGGATCTGACCGCCCAGTGCGAGGCGCTGGCGGCCGAGGTGCAGGAGGCGCAGCGGAAGCTGGAGCGGCTGCAGAAGGGGCTCGAGCGCAGCCGGACGATGGCGCCGATTCAGGCGCTGGTGCTGGCCAGGGAGATCGCCGACCTGGAGGACGAGCACGCCGCCCGTCTGGCCGAACTGGCCGCGGAACAGGAACGGATCCGCGCCGAGATCGCAGAGCGGCGCGCCTCGTTGCAGCAGTGGGTGACGTCGCTGCTGGAATCGGTGGCCGAGCGGGGCGGCGGATAAACCCGGATGCCCACAGACACAGAGACCACTGCGTGCAGGCAGTGGTCTCTTGCTGTGCGCAGGTGTCCGCAGGGGGTTCACTCCTGCTCCTGGTCGATGCCGATGTCCTCCTGCAGGTCGTCCCGGATCGTGAGGGGGGCCGGCCGCACGCCGGTGCGGTGCGCGCCGCGGGCGATCACGAACGACCCCGCCGAGGACGTCCAGAAGACGAACGGGATCACCAGGAGCAGCTTCAGCGTGAGCCCGTGGGTGGTCGAGAAGTAGAGGGTGCCGGCCAGGACCATCATCACCGTGGCGAAGGTGATGGCCATGGTGACCGCGTGCAGGCGGTTGTACACATCAGGCATCCGGACGAGCCCCAGCGTCCCCAGCACCGCCGCCGCGGTCCCCAGCAGGACCAACAGGCCGATGAGGATCTCCGTGGCCAATGACACCACCCCTCTGAAGGTACTTTCCCAGCGCAACGGTCGAGACGTAGTTGATCGCGGCGAGGACCACGGCATACGCCAGGTACTGCGGGTCGTTCAGCAGGATCGCACCGACGATCAACGTCTGGATGAGCACCGTGCCGAAGGCATCGATGGCCGCGATGCGGTCCGGGACGGTAGGGCCCCTGAACGTGCGGTAGGCGGCGAAACCCAGGGAGACGACCATGCCCACCAGGCTGATCCAGAGGACGGCCTGCAGCATCACTGCAACACCTCCATGATCAGCTCCTCGATCCGCCGGATCGGGGCAAGTGCCGCCTCGGCATCGGAGGCATCGATGACGTGCAGATAGAGCACGTCCCAGTCATCGGACACCTCGACGGTGTAAGAGCCGGGGGTCACGGTGATCAGGTTGGCCAGCAGGGCCACCTGCCCGGGCTGCCGGACCCGCAGGGGGAACTTCAGCACGCCGGGCGTGATCGTGCTCAGGTCCCGGCGCAGCATCAGGCGCGCCATTTCGGCATTGCCCCTCAGCCAGTGCCGCGTGTAGTACAGGAACAGGTGGGCGGCGCTCACCAGCCAGCGGAAGATGCCGCCTGGCCGCCTCACGTAGGGGTTGATGAGCCCGTGGACCGGCGCCGGGAAGATCAGCAGGATCACCAGGCCCACGACCAGCCCGCCGACGAAGCTGCCGAGGGTGTAGGACTCCTGCAGGATCATCCAGAGAAACGCGAACAGCACCACGAGGATTCCGGTGCGAACTCGGGCGTCCACGGCGCTCACCTCCCCAGGACGGCTTCAACGTAGATGTTGGGATGCATAAGCTGGTCTGCCGTCGCCAGCGCGAACTCCATCATGTAGCCGCCGCCCAGGCCCATCGCGACGGAAAGCGCCAGCAGGATCACGGCGGGGGTCAGGGCCGCGAAGTAGTCCCGCCTGGTGCGCTGGATCCGCTGACCGGAGGGCCGTCCCCAGTAGGCCTTGCGGAAGATCTTGATCATGGAGAACAGGGTGAAGAACGAGACCAGCAGCGACACCGCTGCAATGCCCCAGGCCCCCTTCTCCACCGCCGCCCGGAGCAGGGCGAACTTGGCGAAGAAGCCCGAGAAGGGCGGCACGCCGGCCAGCGAGATGGCGGTGGCGAAGAACGTGTAGGCCAGTCCGGGGTAGGAGGCCAGCAGGCCGGAGTAGTGCTTGAAGTCCGTCTGACCCGTGATCCGGCTGGTCGCCCCGGAGAGCAGGAACAGGCCGGACTTGACGATGATGTGGTGTGCGATGTAGAACACCGCTCCGGCAAGCCCCAGGACCGTATACAGGCCCAGGCCCATGATCATGTATCCGATCTGGCTGATGATGTGGTAGCTCAGGATGGCCTTGAAGTCGTACTGGGAGATCGCGCCCATCACGCCGAGGAACATCGTGAGGCCGCCGATGACCAGCAGCAGCGAGTGGGTCAGGCCGCTGTCGTGGATGAAGATCAGGGTGAACACCCGGATGAGGCCGTACACCCCCACCTTGGTCAGCATCGACGCGAACAGCGGGGCGATGCCGTTGGGCACGTAGTAGTACGAGCGGGGCAGCCACCAGTAGAAGGGAAAGAGCGCGCCCTTCGCGGCGAACACGACCAGGAACAGCATCCCCGACAGGGTGATGTAGGGGTTGCCGGGCTCGGACGCCGCCTTGGCGGCGATGTCCGCCATGTTCAGCGACGAGGTGACGCCGTAGAGCAGGGCCACGCCGAACAGGAAGAGGCTCGAGGCCACCGTGTTCAGCAGCAGGTACTTCAGGCCCTCCCGCACCTGCGGGCCCGTGCTCCCCAGAGCCATCAGGAAATAGGACGAGATCAGCATCACCTCGAAGGCGACGTACAGGTTGAAGATGTCGCCGGTGGCGAAGCTGAGGTTGACGCCGGCCATCATGAAGAAGAGCACAGGGTAGAAGAAGGTCCGTTCACTGTCCGGGTTCATGTCCCGGAAAATGTAGAGGATGGACGTAAAGAGCACGACGGCCGCGAGGATCATCATCATCCCGCTGAACAGGTCCGCCGTCAGCGTGATGCCGAAGGGCACCGGCCACCCGCCGGCCGTCTGGACCTGAATGCCGGAGGTCCAGATGGTGTACGTAAGCAGAACCGAGAGCACAATCCCCGCAATCGACGACAAGAGGGCAACCGCCCGCTGGAGGGCCACCCGCCTGTGCAGGAGCAGCTGGACAATGCCGGTGCCGAAGCAGAGCAGTGCGGGGTAGGCGACGAGGTTACTCATGCTCCACCCCCCGCAGCAGCAGCAGATCGTCGGTATCGCACTCCTGGACCGTCCGGTACGACAGGACGAAGGCGAAGGCGGTCGTCGCCAGGCCGATGACGATCGACGTCAGGATCAGAGCCTGCGGCACGGGGTCGACATACGAGATGCCGTCCACGATAATGCCGCCGCTGCCCTCCGCCGCGAGCTGCACGTCGCTTCCGCCCAGGAAGGGCGCACGCCCCGTCTTCAGCCGGCCGGAGGTGAGGAGCATGAAGTTGGTGGCGTAGTTGATCAGCATGGTTCCCAGCACGATCCGGATCATGTTCCGCTCCAGGAGCAGGTAGGTGCCCACACCCAGGAGCAGGCCGATGACCAGTGCAGCAAGCAGTTCCACCGGCTACGACACCTCCCTGTCAGGGCTGGGGGCTCCGCCTTCCGCCGCGGATGGGCGGCGGCGCACCGGATCCGTGGCGATGCTGAGCAGGACGGTCTTCATCGTGCCCACGACCACGAGGAAGACGCCGATGTCAAAGAGCACCGCCGTGGACCAGTGCAGCTCGCCCAGAAGGGGCAGCACGATCACCCCTGCGCTGTGCTCCATGAAGGCATGTCCCGCCAGTGCCGGACCCAGCACGGTCGCGAACGAGATCAGCAGGCCGCCGCCCAGCAGGTACTGGGGAGGGAGCGGGAAGATGGCCTGCGCGGCGTCCGTGCCGAACGCCACCCCCTGCATGGCGATTGCCGCCGCGATCAGGAGACCGGCGATGAAGCCGCCGCCCGGCTCGTGGTGGCCCCGCAGCAGGATCCAGACGGCGAGGAGCTTCAGGCCGTACAGCGACGTGTGGACGACAACCCGGACGATCGGGTTCTGTTCGATCTGCGCGCGGACCATCTAGCTCCTCCCCCCTTTCGCCTGGTGGTCCTTCCGCAGCCGGATCAGCATGTACACCGCGAGTCCGGCCACGGTGAGCACCGTGATCTCCCCCATCGTGTCGAACCCGCGGAAATCCACGAGGATCACGTTGACGACGTTGTTCCCGCCGCCCAGCCGGTAGCTGTTCTCCACCAGCCACTCCGCCACCCTTGGCGGAAACAGGCGGGCCCCGTTGGCCAGAAGCGTGACCACCGTGCCCAGCGCGCCGACGCCGATCGCCACCAGCAGGTTGGTATTCAGCCTGCCCGGCCTGCGCGGGTAGACCGTGATCTGCCGCAGGTGCGGGAAGACCAGCAGGAAGAGCACGGTGGTGATCACCTCGACGACCACCTGCGTGAGGGCCAGGTCCGGCGCCCGGAGGAGGGCGAAGAGCAGCGACAGCGGCAGGCCCACCAGCGAGATGGACATGACGGCCGCCAGGCGGCTGGTGACGCGTGTGCTGGCCACCGCACCGGCGACGATGATCGCCATCAGCAGGAGCTCCCAGGGCCCGACAGGCGACAGCGTGAGCTGCGGGATTCCGGCGCGCCGGACGATCATCGTCCCGAAGAAGAGCACCACCAGGGCGCCCAGGGTGTATGCGAGGTAGTCGCGCAGGTAACCGGTCATCTGCCGGTTGGTGATCCACTTCGCCGCCTTCTCCACCACCTGGTTCTTCCACCAGAGGAGGTCGTACAGGGCGTTCAGATGGTACCGCTGCGGGGTGAACCGCCGGAAGGCAGCCAGCACGCGGGGCAGCCCCGCGTAGGCGAGCACGCCGCCGCCCAGGGCGATGGCCGTCATCAGCAGGGCGGGGGTGAACCCGTGCCAGAGCGCGATGTGCGGCAGGTCCGCCGGCCCCTGCAGCACCGCCGCCACGGCGGGGGTGACAATCGCCGACTCGACGAGCCCCGGGTAGATGCCGACGGCGACGATGATGACCGCCAGGAGCAGCGGAGGCACCAGGATGGACGGCGACCCTTCCTCCGGCACGTCCGGGGTCTCGTGGGGCTCGCCGAACCAGATCTTGTGCCCGAGGATGAGGCAGTAGAGGGTCGTGAGCAGGGAGGCGCCCGTCGCGACCAGCGCCCCCGCCGCGCCCATGGAAGAGCCGTGGACCGCTGTCAGGAACATCTCCTTGGAGAGGAAGCCGTTGAGCAGCGGTACCCCGGCCATGGAGGCGGCGCCCACCATCGCCAGTCCCGCGGACACGGGCATGGCCCTCCGCAGCCCCGAGAGGAGCGGGATCTCACGGGTGCCGGTCTGGTGGTCGATGATGCCGACGACCATGAACAGAAGCGCCTTGAACGTGGAGTGGTTGAGCAGGTGAAACGCGGCCGCCTGGGTGGCTTCCGGGGTTCCCAGGCCGAACAGCCACATGATGAGACCCAGCTGCGAGATGGTGGACAGCGCGAGGACGGCCTTCAGGTCGGTCTTCTGCACGGCGAGGAAGGATCCCACCACCATCGTCACCATGCCGACCGCGGCCACGACGGGCACCCAGAGCGGGTGCGTGTGGAAGATCGGCCAGAGGCGGCCGATCAGGTAGAGCCCGGCCTTGACCATGGTGGCCGAGTGCAGGTAGGCAGAGACCGGCGTGGGGGCCGCCATCGCGTCGGGAAGCCAGATATGGAAGGGAAACTGAGCAGACTTGGTGAAGGCGCCGATCAGCAGCAGGACCAGCGCCACGGTGACCAGCGGGTGCCCCAGCAGCTCGGCCTGTTTCGCGAGCAGCGCCGACAGCTCGAAGGTGCCGCCCACCGTGCCGAGAATCGCCAGGCCGCCCAGCATGCAGAGGCCGCCCCCGAAGGTGATCAGGATCGCCTTCAGGGCGCCGTACTGGGCGTCGTCGCGGGTGTTCCAGAAGCCGATCAGCAGGAAGGAGCTGATCGAGGTCAACTCCCAGAACACGTACATGAGCATCAGGTTGCCGGCGTACACCACGCCGAGCATCGCGCCCATGAAGAGCAGGAGGTAGGCGTAAAACTTCCCCAGGTCCTCCCGGGCGCCCAGGTAGGGAATGCTATAGAGGACGACGAGCGTGCCGATCCCGGCAATGAGCAGGGCAAACAGCCGGCCCCACCCGTCGACGTGTATGGAGAGGTCGATCCCCAGTTGCGGGACCCACGGGATGACCAGCGACATTTCGGGGGTCAGCACCACGAGGACGAACGTCACTGCAGCTACGGCGGTCGCCGCCACGCCCAGGCGCCACCGGAGCCACCGGTAGAGCACGGGCATCATGAAGGCGGCGATCAGCGGAAGTGCGATCGATGCCAGCGCCTGCGCCAAAGCAACACCTCCCTGACGTGCTGAATCACGGATCCGTCCGCCCCTGCGCCCGGCCTCGGGGCGGCGCACCGGGGGTTCAGGAGTCTTCAGACGAGAGCGGAACTTCGCAAAGTCCCCTGTTCACAAAGAAAAAGATCCAGGTCCCACGGCACGGGGGCGCTGGAGCCTGAACAGGTGGAGTCGCTGCCTTCCATCCCCTCGCTTCTGAAACTGCTCCTGATATCTCACCAAATAACGATACCAAAAAGCTATGTCCTCTGTCCAGAAGATCGTCCAAAAACGTCAATCTGGATTTCTGCCAGCGAAAAACCAGGTAGGAAGGACTTTTTGAAGGGACTGCGAACCCTTAATCAACAGCTGTTGCTAGGAGGATGCAGGGTGATTTTCGTCCGAGAGCTGTCGGCCGAGGAGCGCGCCGAGCTGGAGCGCGCCGCCCGGCGCCGCCACCGGGTGGTGAGCAGCCGGCGGGCGGCCATCGTGCTCGCCTCGGCGCAGGGGCTGACGGCGCCGCAGATCGCCCAGCGCTTCCACTGTTCCGTCGACCACGTGCGCCACGTCATCCACCACTTTAACGAGCACGGCCTGGACGCGTTGAAGCCGGCGTACTGCGGCGGTCGACCCCGGGTCTTCGATGCCAACCAGCGGGCCCGCATCGTGAAGCTGGCCCTCACGCCCCCCCAGGTCGCTGGGTTTCCGTGGCCCTGCTGGTCGCTCTCGCGCCTGCAGGAGGCCCTCGTGCAGCTCCACATCGTCGACGGGATCAGCAAGGAGACCATCCGGCTGGTGCTGGACGAGGCCGGGGTGCGCTGTCGGAGCAGGGGGGCGTGGCGGCTCGCGGGGCGCCGCGCCCGCAAGGGCGCGACCCACGCCGCACCCGGCGATTCCGGTGAACTCCCGACCGACTGAAACGGGCCATCGCGCGCATCACCAGCCCCCCTCACGCGGGGCGGGCTGGTGATGCGCGCTCTCAGTTGCCGTTCAGGTGATGAAGGTTCTCCCAGGTGACCTCCCTCCAGTCGGCGGGCGCCTTATCGAGGAAACCCGCCTCTTTCATGAACGTGACGATCTTCATCAGACCGTGGGGTTCGATGGTCCAGACCACGTCCGGGTGGGTAATCTGCGCGATCAACTCGTCCCGGTCCGTCCGGTCGCCCAGCCGGATCATCAGGTCCGCGGCCTCGGCGGGGTTCGCCCTCACCCATTCCGTCGCTTCGGTGTACGCGTCCACCAGGGCCTGGTAGAGCTCCGGGTTCTCCTCCTTGAACCGGGCAGGCACCACCATCACGTTGAACGTGTGCTTCTGGCCCATGGTTTCGTACGAGTCGACGATCTTGGCGATGCCGGGCTGCTGCCGCTCCCGCTGCAGGTAGGGCGGCGCGGTGTAGTGGAAAGTGATCTCACTTCCCGCCAGGAGCGCCCGCTCGCCCTCGGGATGCGGCATGGCCACCAGCAGTTCGTCGAGGGCCCGGGGATCGCCCAGCTGCTTCTGGGCCTCCATGGCCAGCATCACATGCTGGATCGAGTTGATCCCCGGCAGGGCAATCCGGTCCTCCGGCCCGATGTCCCTGAGGCTCGTGGCGCCCGGTTTGGCACTGTTCAGGCCGATCGGCATGTCCTGCATGGCCGCTGCGATCTTCCAGTCGATCCCCTTTCCCCAGCCCACGAAGAACGGGCCGAGGCCCATGAAGACCACGTCCGTGGACCCGGCCAGGACAGCCTCCGTCAGGGCTCCCCCGCCCCCCAGCTGCTGACGGGTCACCTTGACGTTGCCCAGCCGTTTCTCGATCAGCCGGTGTTCCACCATCACCTCCACCGGCAGGTAGCCGGTGCCGAACTGGTAGCCGAGCCGGATCTCGCCGTAATCCTTCGGGGCCTCTGCCCCGTCCTCCGCCTCCCCGACGGGGGCAGCCCCCAGGGAACCCGCCGGCCTTCCCGCGCAGCCGCCCAGCAGGACGCTCATCAGCAACACGGCGAGGCCCCGGAGAAGGAGGCCGGCCGTCGCCCGCTTCCGCACGCTCATCCCCTCTCCTCCTCCTCAGCCCGCAGACATTCCCCACCTGCGGATGGTCCGGCGCTCCAGCACCTCGAAGAGCGCCTCAGCCAGAAGGCCAAGGGCGACGATGGTGACGAGGCCGCAGAACACGCCGGCGGTGTTCAGGTTGTAGCGTTCGACGTTGATCATCCAGCCCAGCCCGCCTGCCTGGCCGCTGGCACCGAAGACCAGTTCCGCGGCGATCACCGTGCGCCAGCCGAACGACCAGGCGATCTTCACCCCGGTCAGTATGTAGGGCAGCGCCGCAGGCAGGTAGACGTGCCGGATCAGGCCCCAGCCCCGGAGGCCCAGATTCTGCCCCGCCTGTCTCCAGGTCAGCGGCACGGTCTCGAAGCCGGTGTGCATGTTCAGCGCCAGCGACCACACCACCGAGTTGGCGATCACGAACACCAGGGACCGGGGCCCGATGCCGAGCCAGAGCAGGGCGACGGGCAGAAGGGCGATGGCGGGCAATGGGTTCATGATGGTGGTCAGGGTCAGGAGCAGGTCCCGCCCCCACCGGCCGGCGGTGGCGAGGGCCGTCAGGCAGAAGGCGGTCAGGATGCCGATGGACATGCCGGTCAGCACCATCTGCAGTGTGTGCAGCGTGTGGCGCAACAGGCTGCCGTCTCGGATGTACTCACCGAAGGCCAGCAGAACCCGGCTGGGAGCAGGCACCAGCAAGGGGTTGACGTCCGCTGCCCGCGCGTACCCTTCCCAGAGGGCGAGGAGGACCAGGACGACAACCAGCTTGTTCCCCCCGTTCCTCACGACGCCATCTCCCCTGCAACCCGGTCCTGCTCCAGCAGCTGGCGGATCACCCGGCGCAGTTCGGCTCCCTCGGGCCGCTCCAGCAGGGTGACGCCGGTTACGGCCGGCTCGATGATCTGTCTGACCCGGCCGGGTGACGCCGACAGCACCACGATGCGGTCCCCGAGCACCAGGGCCTCCTCGATGGAGTGGGTGACGAAGAGCAGCGTCTGCCCGGTCTCGGCCAGCATGCGGTTCACCTCGGCCTGCAGGAGCGACCGGCTCTGGGCGTCCAGGGCGGCGAACGGTTCATCCATGAGAAGCACAGCCGGGTTCAGCACCAGCGCCCGGGCGATGGCCACCCGCATCTTCATGCCGCCGGAGAGCTGGTGCGGGTAGAGATCGCGCCACCGGCTCAGGCCCACCAGCGAGAGGACCTCGTCGATCGCCCGCTCGGCCTCGCGGCCGGTGACTCCCCGCGCCACCCGCAGGGCGAACGACAGGTTCCCGGACACCGTCAGCCACGGAAAGAGCTGGTCAAACTCCTGGAACACGAACGCACGGTCCGGGCCGGGGCCGCTGACGGGAAGGCCGTCCACGCAGACCGACCCCGCCGCAGCCCGTTCGAATCCCGCCACGATCTTGAGCAGGGTGGACTTGCCGCAACCCGACGGCCCCAGGATGACCACCTTCTCACCCTCCCGGACGTCGAGATCGATCCCGTTCAGGGCGGTGATCGTCCCCCGGGCCGTGCGGTAGGTGGCGGTCAGCCCGCGGATCTGAAGCTTCACATGCCGCATCTCCTCACCTCGCACAGGCTGCCTCACCGCGCCAGCAGGGCCAGCCCCGTTGCGGCGATGAGCGCCGACAGGGCCGTGACGAACCCCCGTGACGAGAGCCGGCCGTTGAGCCGCTTCCCCAGCCAGCCGCCCAACAGCATGAGCGGCGCACAGAGCAGGCCCAGCAGCACGTGGCGCGGCTGCAGCACATCCAGGTACCAGTAGGAAACCAGCCGGAACAGGTCGACGACCATCAAGGTCGCGGTCAGGGAGGCGACGAAGGCCACCTTCTCCAGGCGCGGCAGCAGGTACATGGAGAAGAAGAGGCCGCCCGAGTGGGCGATGCCGCTGACGACGCCACCGGTGAAACCCAGGAGCACCGCCGGGCCCGGCGCCCAGTCTCCTGCAGGCGACACCGCCGCCCCCCGGCGCAGGCGCGCAACCTGCACCACCGCGAAGGACACGGCGGCCACACCGATGGCCCTGCGCAGATGGGGCGCGGGCGCCTGCGCCAGGAAGACGCTGCCCAGCCAGAGGCCCGCCAGCGCAGTCGGCAGCAGCCGGCGGAGGACGGGCCAGTCCCACCGCCGCCAGTGGGCGGCCAGCGCGGCGACGCTGCTGAGGAACATCACCGGCGCCGTCATCCCCATGGCCTGCCTGGGCTCCAGGAACAGCGCGAGCACCGGGCCGAAGAGCACCCCGGCGCCGAGCCCGAACGCGGTCTTGACGAAGCTGGTGCCCAGGCTGACGATGGCGACGATCAGCCACTCCAAGCGGAATCGCGCTCCCTTCTCCCCACCTGTATGCCGGAGCCCGGCGAGGGGGTCTCTTCCGTTTCCTGCCAATCGGAAGCGCCGGGGTGCGGGTTGCAAGAGGCGCGCAGACGCCCCTGTCACGGCGGGCCGCTGCTCAGGGTGCAGGCAGCGGGTCCGCTGCGCGTGACAGGGGCGGAACGGCGGGTGTCATCGTCCGGGCGGGCCGTACGGGCATGGGCAGACGAGCCTGTGCAGTCGGTGATCCATCCGGGACGGGCACAGGGGATGACCGCACCAGCGGTCATACGCGACCGGTGCTTCCTGCGGCGACGGGTCCGCTCCGGCGGAAAAGCCCTCCCACCGGGGGGCGCGCTCCCGCGGAGCCGGTCGAGCCGATTCCGCGGCCCTGACGAGCACCGCCGCGGCGCCGGCAGGCGCGGCGGCCATGCCGACCGCAGCGAGGCACACCATCCGGAGGAATTCCCTGCGGTCAAACCGGGGCCGGCCGCAAGGAGGAACGGCAGGGCTCTCCTGACGGGCAGAGCGGAAATCCAGTGGGTGCCACCCCCTCCCATGGCTCTACCACATTCTCTCCCCACGCTTCCCGCATTATGAAGGGGCGCGGCCCCGCCCGGGCCGCGCCCCTGTCCCGCCCCAGGTGCTCAGTGGCCTTCCAGCGGCCGTCCCTCCCCACCCGTGATGATCCACTCCCGGATCTCGCAGTCCTCCATGCCCGATGCGACCAGCGGATCGGCTGCGGCTACCGCCTCGGCCTCCGCCAGCGACGCCGCCCGGATGACCGTCATCCCGCCGGTACGGTCGGCGAACGGGCCGCAAAGCACCAGGCGCCCCTGCTCGGCAAGCCGCTTCAGGTGCGCACGGTGGGCCCGCATGAGCTCGTCGGTGATCACGCACCCCGGTCGGCGGGTGAGCCGGATCATGTAACACGTTTCCACGGACATCCCTCCCCCGCCATGGTAGCGGGGCTGCGGTGCCGCCGAACAGGGACAAAGCGGCCCCCGACCGTCCAAAAACGGTCAGGGGCCGCCGCTGCTTCGCCCTTCCCCGGCCGGCGGACCGCCCGGGCGGCCCTGCCGGCTCTAGCGCGGCTTTGCGGGCTCCATGTTGACCTGGTACCCGCGGATCGTGGCGCCCTGCATCGCCTGCATCACCTGGGCGGCGACCTCCTTGGGCACCTCCACGAACGTGAACCGGTCATAGATGTTGATGATGCCGATGGACGAGCCCGGAATGTTGGCCTCCTGCGCGATGGTCCGCACGATGTCCGCCGGCTGGATCGCCTGAGCGCGGCCGACGTTCAGGAATAAGCGGACCATCCCCGCCTCGGCGCCGGTGTCGCCGAACTCCATCTGCGCCTGCTGGGCGGGCTTGCCCTCGCCCGAGACCAGCTTCAGGGCGGCGGCCACCAGGTCGCTGGGGTCGTACTCGGCCAGGAGGTCCTCGGCCAGCTCCCTGAACTCGCCGAGCTTATCCTCCTCGAGGATCTTGATCAGCCGCTCCTTCAGCTGCTCCCGCTGCTTCTCCGCCACGTCGCTCAGGGTCGGCACGGGCCGGCGCTGCAGCCGGGCCTTGATCACCCGCTCGATCAGCCGGAGCTGCGGGAACTCCCGGGGCGTCACCAGCGTGATGGCGGTCCCGGTGCGCCCGGCGCGCCCGGTGCGGCCGATGCGGTGCACGTAGCTCTCCGGGTCCTGCGGGATGTCGTAGTTGAAGACGTGGGTCACGTCGGAGATGTCCAGCCCGCGGGCGGCGACGTCCGTCGCGACCAGCAGCTCGATATAGCCCTCCTTGAACCGGCTCATCACGCGGTTGCGCTGCGCCTGGTTCATGTCGCCGTGGATGCCCTCGGCCTGGTAGCCCCGGGCCTGCAGAGCCTCCACCAGCTCGTCGACGCCCTTCTTGGTGCGGCAGAAGCAGATCCCCCGCTCCACGTTCTCGATGTCCAGGATGCGGGTGAGCGCCTCGGTCTTGAACGACGGCCGCACCTCGCAGAAGTACTGGTCGATCTGCGGGACGGTGAGCTGCTGGGGCGTCACCGAGATCGTGATCGGGTCCCGCATGTACCGCCCGGCCAGACGCCGGATCTCCGGCGGCATGGTCGCGGAGAAGAGCAGCGTCTGCCGCTCCGCGGGCGTGTTCTGCAGGATCTTCTCGATGTCCTCGATAAAGCCCATGTCCAGCATCTCGTCGGCCTCGTCCAGGACCACCATCCGCACCTGGGACAGGTCCAGGGTGCTCCGGCCGAGGTGATCCAGGATCCGGCCCGGCGTGCCGATGACCACGTCCACCCCGAACCGGAGCGAGCGGATCTGCCGCTCGATGGACTGGCCGCCGTAGATGGCGATGGTCTTCACGCGCGCGTGGCGCCCGATCTTGGTGATCTCCTCCGCGACCTGGATCGCCAGCTCACGGGTCGGGGTGAGGACCAGCGCCTGCACGGCCCGCTGACCGGGAACCAGCCGCTCGACGATGGGCACGCCGAAGGCCGCGGTCTTGCCCGTGCCGGTCTGCGCCTGCCCGATCACGTCCTTGCCCTGCAGCAGTGCGGGAATCGCCTGCGCCTGAATCGGCGAGGGCTCCTCAAACCCCATATCGTCCAGTGCCTTCAGCACCTTCTCGGACAACGCTAAATCACGAAATGTCAACTTCGTTTCCGTCATCACAAACCTCTCCTCAGTTCCCGGGCCCGCACGCAATTTCCATTCATTTTACCGCAACGTCCCACGGTCGTGAAGGGTCAAGTTCGGGCGCTCACATCCGGGACAACTGTTTTACAGACGGCGCGGCCCCGGGAACGGATACGCCCCGAGGAGCCGAAGGGGCCCGAAGGCCCCTTCGAAGGATTCCCTGTTTCGGTGCCCGCGCAAACGCGGGACAGGTCGGCCCGCGCCACCGCCGCGACTCGGCGGCTACTTCACGTCCTTCAGGCGCATCAGGTCGTCGGCGAACATGCGCGCCGAGCCCAGGTTCGTGGCCACCGGGATGTCCCGCACGTCACACAGCCGGAGAAGCCCCTGCACGTCCGGTTCATGGGGCATCGCCGTGAGGGGGTCCCGCAGGAAGATCACCATGTCGATCTCCCCGGTGGCCACCCGGGAGCCAATCTGCTGGTCCCCGCCCAGCGGGCCCGACAGGAAGCAGTGCACGTCCAGTCCGGTGTGCTCCCGGATCAGCTTCCCCGTGGTGCCGGTGGCGAACAGCTGGTGCCCCTCGAACGCGGACTTGTGGTCCTTCACGAACTTCAGCATGTCCTGCTTGCGGTTGTCGTGGGCGATCAGGGCGATGCGCAAGGCCAAACCCTCCTCCTTTACGCGGACTCCGCCCCCCACCACGGCGATGGGGGGCGGCGCTGACGATGCTACAGACCCTTGGAGGCGATGTAGGCGGCCAGGTCCACCATGCGGTTGGAGTAGCCCCACTCGTTGTCGTACCAGGAGACCACCTTGACCAGGTTGCCGTCCAGCACCAGGGTGGACGGGCCGTCGACGATGGAGGAGTTGGGGTTGCCCTTGAAGTCGACGGACACCAGCGGCGCCTCCTCGAAGGCCAGGATGCCCTTCATCGGACCCTCGGCCGCGGCCTTCAGTGCGGCGTTGATCTCCTCCTTGGTGGTCGGCGTGGCCAGCTCAGCGGTGAAGTCCACCACGGAGACCACCGGCGTGGGCACCCGCATCGCGAAGCCGGTCAGCTTGCCCTTCAGCTCGGGGATGACCAGGGCGACGGCCTTCGCAGCGCCGGTCGTGGTCGGGATGATGGAGAGCGCACCGGCCCGGGCGCGGCGCAGGTCCTTGTGCGGGTAGTCCAGGATGACCTGGTCGTTGGTGTAGGAGTGGATCGTGTTCATCATGCCCTTCACCACGCCGAACTTGTCGTGCAGGACCTTGACCACCGGCGCCAGGCAGTTGGTGGTGCAGGAGGCGTTGGAGATGACGTGGTGGTTGGCCGGATCGTACTGCTCGTGGTTGACGCCCATCACGATGGTGATGTCCTCGTTCTTCGCCGGCGCCGAGATGATGACCTTCTTCGCGCCGCCCGAGGTGATGTGCACCTCGGCCTGCTGCTTGTCGGTGAAGCGGCCGGTGCACTCCATCACGATGTCCACGCCGTGCTCCTTCCAGGGGATCTGCGCGGGATCCTTCTCGGCGTAGACCCGGATCTCCTTGCCGTTGACGATAATGCTGTTCTCGGTGGCGGAGACCTCCGCGTCCAGGATGCCGTAGTTGGAGTCGTACTTCAGCAGGTGGGCCGACGTGGCCGGCGGGGTGAGGTCGTTGATGGCCACGATCTCGATATCGGGCCGGGAGAGAGCGATGCGGAACACGCGCCGACCGATGGAACCGAAACCATTAATGCCAATGCGAATCGTCATACCGGTGCTCCTCCTTCTTGACTGGTCTCCTATTTCAGCGTGGGTGTGCGGAAAAGCTCCTCTATGACCAGGGCGGCGCCCCCCAGGGGCCCCGCGTCCTCCCCCAGCTCGGTGCGGACGATCTTCACCCGCTCCCGAAGGGCCGGGAGCGTCCGCTCCAGGGCGGCCTGGCGCAGCGGCTCGATCAGGTAGTCACCGGCACGGCTGGTGCCGCCGCCGATGATGACCATCGCGGGATTCAGCAGGTTGATCATGGCGCCGATGCCGATCCCCAGGAAGCGGCCGGCCTCGGATAGTATCTCCTGTGCGACGCGGTCGCCTGCATCGGCCGCCTCGATCACCGTGGTGGCGATGACCTTCGACGGGTCGCCGCCGCAGAGCTCGCGGATCAGCGTTTCCTCGCCCTGGGCCATGCGCTGCACCGCCCGCCGGGCGATGGCGATGGCGCTGCCCACCGTCTCCAGGCAGCCGTCGCTGCCGCAGCGGCACCGCAGGCCCCGCTCCTTCACCATGATGTGGCCGATCTCGCCGGCGCCCTGGTGCGCGCCGCCGTACAGCCGGCCGTCGATAATGATACCGGCGCCGAGGCCCACGCCCACCCGGATGAAGGCCAGGTTGTCCACGCCCTGGGCCGCGCCGAAGGAACGCTCGCCCCAGGCCATGGCCCGGGCGTCGTTCTCGATCCACACCGGCAGCGACAGGCGCTCCTGCAGCATGGGCGCCACGGGCAGGTCGCGCACCTGGTAGTGCGGAGAGTACCGCCAGACGCCCTCTTCGGGATCGATGACGCCCGTAATGCCGATGCCCACGCCGGCCACCGGCGTCGGCGGGCCGTACCGGGGCGTCTGGTCCAGCAGATAGCGGACGGCCCGCTCCAGCTGGTCCACCTCGATCAGCGGGTCCCGGGATTCCACCCGCTGCTTGAAGCGGTGAAACACGTTCCCCGCCAGGTCGGCCAGCACCGCCCGCACGTGTCCCGCGCCGAGCTCGGCGCCGATCACCCAGCGGGCCCGGGGGTTGAACCGGAGCAGGATGGGCGGTCGCCCGCCCGACGACTCGCCTGTGCCGATCTCCTCCACCCAGCCTTCCTCCAGCAATTCGGCGACCACAGCGGAGACGGTCGGCCGGGTGAGGCCCGTGCGCTCAGCCAGGTCCGCCCGCGACATGGCGCCGGCAGAGCGAACCAGCCGAAGCACCCGCTGCTTGTTGATGGCCCGAATCAACTCCGGCCCAACCAACACGGCACTTCACCCTTTCGTAAAGACGGTTAACGAAGTCTGCTGAGGAAGAGCCGCTGACCAGCGGCTTCTAACCCTATTTTGCCGCAATCTGCCGGTTGCGTCAAGAGTGTTCATAAAGCGGGTTAACAAAGAACGAAAACCCTCTCTCCTCACGGCCGCCCGCCGCCCTTCAGTCCAGGTAGCCCAGCAGGTACCGCCGCACCATGGCCAGGGCGTGCACCGCGGCCCGCTCGCGGACGCCGTCCCGGTCGCCGTGCAGCCACAGTGTCTCGGCCCAGGTGCCGGCCGGGAGCGGCCCGCCGCCCTGCCGCCCCCGCCCGGCCAGGGCGAAGCAGACCGTGCCCACCGGCTTCTCCGGGGTGCCCCCGTCCGGGCCGGCGATCCCGGAGACGGCCACGGCCACGTCCGCCCCCGACCGCTGCAGGGCCCCTTCCGCCATTGCCCGGGCCACGGGCTCGCTTACCGCTCCGTGGGCGGACAGCAACTCCTCCGGGACCCCCAGCAGGCTCACCTTCGCCTCGTTGGCATAGGTGACGAAACCCGTGCCGAAGTAGCGGGACGAACCGGGAACGTCCGTGATCCACTTCGCCACCAGGCCGCCGGTGCACGACTCCGCCGTGCTGAGCGTCATCCCCCGTTCGGCGAGCAGCCGGCCCACCGCCTGCGGCAGGGTCTCCTCGTCCGAGCCGTAGAGGAACCGGCCGAAGCGGGACCGGATCTCCGCCTCCAGGGGGGCGATGCGGGCGTAGCCCTCGGCCTCGTCCGCCGCGCGGGTGGCCAGCCGCAGGTGGACCTCAGCCACCTTGGCGTACGGCGCGATGGTGGGGTCCGTCTGAGTCGCCATCAGATCCCGCAGCCCGTCGGCCAGGGCGGATTCGCCGATGCCCACGAACCGCAGCGTCCGGGTGACCAACCTGAGCGGCCGGCCGCCGCTCCGCGCGGCGAGGTAGGGCGCCACGTGGGCCTCAAACATCGGCCGCAGCTCGCCCGGCGGGCCGGGCAGCAGGATGACGACCTTGTCCCCGTCCGCGGGGATCATCAACCCCGGCGCGGTCCCCCGGTCGTTGGGCAGCACCCGGGCCCCGCGGGGCACCATGCACTGCCGCCGGTTGTTCTCCGCCATGCGCCGTCCGCGGCGGGCAAACCAGATCTCGAGCTGCGCGAGCAGCTGCGGATCCAGCTCCAGCGGCCGCCCGGTCACCTCGGCCGCCACCTCGCGGGTGATGTCATCATCGGTCGGCCCCAGCCCGCCGCTGGCGATCACGAGGTCGGACCGGCTCAGGGCCTGGCTGAGAACCGCTCTGAGGCGCGCGGCGTTGTCGCCGACCACCACCTGGTGATAGACGTCCACGCCCAGCTGGGCCAGCTGCCGGCTCAGGTACTGGGCGTTGGTGTTCAGGATCTCTCCCAGGAGCAACTCGGTGCCCACGAAGACCAGCTCAGCGATCACCTGTTTGCCCTCCTCCGCCGCCGGTTTCGCCGGGGGAGGTTTCGCCGCGCCCCGGCCCCAGTCCTGCGCCAGGCATGCGGATCGTTCCGGCGGGCGCATACTATCGGCAGCCTCGGCCGGGGGGTGCAGAACTTGCGCTACCGCGTGTCAACCCGAAGCGGCAGCACGCCGCACCGGCTCCGGGTGCACCGGCTGGCCGGCCAGTCGCTCCAGCTCGAGGCCTACTTCCGGTCCCTGGGCCTGGCCCGGGAAGCCGATCTGGCGCGCCGGATGGCCGTATCGCCCCGGTCCGAGACCCGGCTGTTCGAACTCGTTCACCGCAACCCGGCGCTTCCCGTCCCCGCCCGTCTCGGGCAGGCCGAGGCCCTGATGGACCTGTACTTCGGACACAGCCAGGACCTGACGGTCCGCCACATCTCGCTGGAACCGGGGGCGGTGCCGGCGATGATCGTCTACCTGCCCACGATGGTGGACGAACCGCGGCTGGACCAGAGCCTCCACTCGCTGCTGCAGCCGGCCTCGGCGGCGGAGCGGCCGCCCGCGGCCCGGGATGTAGTGGGCTGGATCCGGCACCACCAGGTCAGCGCTCCGGATACCAGTGAGGTCGTCCAGATCCGGCAGGCGGCCTTCGCCGTCTCCGAGGGCATGGCGGTGCTCTTCGTCGAGGGGTCGGGATGCGCCCTGGCCTTCGACGTCACCGGCGGCCCGCAGCGGGCCATCAGCGAGTCCAAGACCCAGCGGGTGGTCCGGGGCCCCCGGGAGGGCTTCATCGAGTCGATTCACGTCAACCTCACCCTGATCCGCCGCCGCGTCCGGGACCCCCGGCTGCGGGTCGACATGCTCACCGTCGGCGAGTTGACCCGCACCCGGGTGGCCGTCTGCTACCTGGCCACCGTCTGCAAGCAGTCACTGATCGATGAGGCAATGCGGCGCATCCGCCGGGTGAAGGTGGACGGCATGCTGGACAGCGGCCAGCTGATGGAGTTGATCGAGGACACGCCCTGGACCGTCTTCCCGCTGGTCCGGGCCACCGAGCGGCCGGACGCGGTGGTGGGCGGGCTCCTGGAAGGCCGCTTCGCCATCGTCGTCGACGGAAGCCCCTGGGTGCTCGTGGCGCCCTCGACCTTCATGGACCTGATCCACTCACCGGAGGACTACTTCGAGCGTTTCCCCGCCGTCGTGCTGGTGCGGATCCTCCGGGTGCTGTTCGCCGCGGTCGCGCTCTTCGGCCCCTCCATCTACGTCGCCCTGACGACCTTCCATCGGGAGACGATCCCCACCAATCTCCTGCTCACGATCATGGCGGCCCGCGAAGGGATCCCCTTCCCGGCCGCGATGGAGGCATTCATGATGGAACTCGGCTTCGAGATCATCCGGGAGGCCGGCGTGCGCATGCCGTCCCAGCTGGGACAATCGGTCTCCATCGTGGGCGCCCTGATTCTGGGCGAGTCGGCCATCCAGGCCGGTATCGTCTCGGCCCCCATGATCATCACCGTCGCGGTCACCGCGCTGGCCAACCTCATGCTTCCCGATTACTCGACCGCGCTGGCCCTCCGGATGCTGCGGTTCCCCTTGCTGATCCTGGCCGGGACCTACGGGGCGTACGGCCTGATCCTGGGGGCGACCGCGCTGCTCATTCACCTGCTCAGCCTGCGGTCCTTCGGCACGCCCTACATGGCGCCCTTCGGCCCCCTCCTGCCGTCCGACCTGCGCGACACCGTCGTCCGGTCCCCGCTCTGGGCGCGGCAGAAGCGCCCCGCCGCGGTGGAACAGACCGATCCCGTCCGGGCAGGCCATGGGATGAAACCCGGTCCCGGGCCGGTGCGGCGCGCGGGAGCACGGCGATGAGGCGGGTCGCCGCCCTGCTGTTGCTGCTGCCGCTGCTCACGGGTTGCTGGGGCCGGCTGGAGCTGGCCGACCTCGCGCTGGTCATCGCCCTGGGCGTCGACCTGGCGGACAACGGCCTGTACGAGTTCACCTTCGGCATCGCCGGACCGCCGGTGTCCCACATGAAGAATGCGCCGCAGGGGGACGCCGGGATTCCCAGCCGGATCGTCGTCACCCAGCGCGGCCGCAGCTTCGCCGGGGTCCTGCGGGAGATCGAACTGCGTCTGCCCCGCCGCATCAATCTCACCCACACCCTGGTGGTGTTCATCGGCGAGCGACTGGCGGAGCACGGTCTCGGCGACGCGCTTGACTTCGTCCTGCGGGCGCCCGAGTTCCGCCTGCAGGGGCTGATCGTCATGGTGCGCGGCGGTCCCGTGCGGACGCTGCTGGAGACGGAACCGCTGATGGAGAACCTCCAGACCAAGGCGCTCACCGAGATCGCAAAGGCCCACATCGGCCTGGAGGTCCGGCTCTGGGAGTTCTTCTCAGCCCGGGCGACCACGTACCGCGCCCCGCTGCTGCCGGTGATCGAGCTCATGGAGAGCCCCGACACGGGGGCGAAAGGGCAGCGGTACGCCGCCCGGCTGGGCGGGGCCGCGGTGCTGCGGGGCGACCGGGTCGCCCTGTACCTGGACGCCCGGGAGGTACGGGCGATCAAGTGGCTGCGGGGCCGCGGGCGGGACGGGGTCATCACGGTTCCCTGCGGTGACGAGCCGGGGCCGGAGAGCGTGTCGTTCCGCGTCGTCCAGGCCGGGCACCGGGTTCGCCTGCACCGCGGCGGCAAGCCGGCGTTTGCGGTGGCCCTGCGGGGCCGGCTGCGGGTGACGGAGATGCAGTGCCCCCGGCCTCTCGTGGAACCGCAAGTCCACGAGCAACTGGTGCAACGGGCCGAGGCCGAGCTGCGGGACCTGATGGAGCAGGTCATCGCCAACCTGCAGGAGGCCGGGGTGGACCCCGTGTTCTTCGGCGAGCACGTGCGCGCCCTCCGGCCGGGCCTGTGGCGCACCGTCGGCGAAGAGCGTTGGGGCGAAACCTGGCGTGAGGTTCCCGTCACCGTGTCCGTGGACTTGCGCCTGCACACCACGGGGCTCATGCGCAATCCGCTGCGGAGCTGAGAAGGGGGATGTCCGTGGGGCACCGGGTCCTCATCAGCCACCAACAGCTCATGTTCCTGGTCTACACGCTGCACTTCTCCGCCACGGAGCTCCTCCTGCCCTCCAGCCTGGCCGAGACGGGAAAGAGCGGGGGCTGGATGGCGCCTCTGGTCTCCTTCTTCCTTTCGGCCGTTCCGGTGGCGCTGATGCTGGGCCTTCTGGTCCGCCGCCACCCGCACCTGGGGCTGGGGGCGCTGTCACACCACCTGCTCGGTCGGTTGCCGGCCCGTCTGCTCATGTTGCTCACAACGCTGTTCAACGTAGGGCTGACGGCCCTCTGCCTCCGCGATATGGTGGAGGCCATCCCGGTGGCGATCCTGCCGGTTACCCCGACCCTCGCCGTGGCCCTGCCTTTCCTCCTGGTCGCCGGGTACGGCGCTTACTGCGGAGCCGAGGTGCTCGCCCGGCTGGCCTTTTTCTTCATGGTCATCGCCGTGTCCCTCTTCTCGCTGGTCGTGGTCACCCTGCTGAGACTCGTCCGCGCGCTGCACCTCTTGCCCCTGTGGGACCAGTCGCCCCTGCAACTCGTCGCCGCCGCGTGGCCCACCACGGGATGGTACGCGGAGTCGTGGACGTTCCTTCCTCTGGCGGCCATGGTCGATCGGCCGCAGTACGCGGGAAGGGGCCTCATCGCAGGGGCGCTGATCGCGGCGGTTCACCTGATGAGCTGCACCGCGTTGTCCATCGGCATCTTCGGTCACTCGCTGGTCGCCCACTTCGCCTTCCCGATCCATGCCCTCTTCCAGCAGATTACCATCGGCGAGTTCGTGGAGCGGCTCGACGTCATCCTGATCACGATCTGTCTCCTGGGCATGATAGTGAAGACGGCCACTCACCTGTGGCTGGCGGTGGACGCGGCCCAGTTCGCGCTGGGTCTGCGCAACCAGCGGCCGCTGCTGCCCGCTCTCGGCCTCGCGGCCGTCCTCTGGATGCTGAGCATCCCGAACCTGCCCTGGCTGTTCGCCTTCTCCACCACGGTCTGGACCCCGTTTTCCCTCTGCCTGGGGCTGGGAGTTCCAGCCCTGCTCCTGGCGGCCTCGTGGATCCGGGAAAGGCAGTACAGGCCGCCCGACATCTCATCCTGAAAAGCGAATCTCGGAGTCTGAGGAGGCGGTCACGTGCAGAACAACCCTCGTCCGCGGCCGGTGCGCCGCCTGGCCAGGTCCTTCCGAAGCGCCGGCGGCCCGCAGCAGAATCCCGCCGGGTCGCAGGCCCCGGCTCAGCAGCCCGGCGGTCCCCAGGACGCACCCCCGCAGGGCCGCGACCAGGCGTACCTGGAGCCGCAGGGGGCACAGCAGCCGCCCTGGCTGCCCTCGCTGAACGGGGAGACGGCTGCATCGATGCTGACCG
The DNA here is from genome assembly GCF_000009905.1 of Symbiobacterium thermophilum IAM 14863. Lineage (GTDB taxonomy): Bacteria > Bacillota > Sulfobacillia > Symbiobacteriales > Symbiobacteriaceae > Symbiobacterium > Symbiobacterium thermophilum. The sequence continues at coordinate 1,783,909 of NC_006177.1, read as the reverse complement.
CCCTGCGCGCCGCCAAGCAGCAGCTGGTGCAGGAACTGGAGGCTAACCTGAAGCAGCTGAAGGCAGTGCTGGAGGAGACCCACCGCATCCAGAAGCAGATGGAGGCGGTGCTCATGGAGGCGCGCGCGGAGATCGGCCTGCAGCAGCGCGCCGGCGGCCACGGCCAGGACCAGCAGCCCCAACGGCAGCAGCAGCCGCAGGCGCGCCAGCCGCAGGCATGGGGGCAGATGCAACAGCCGCAGCAGTTGCAGCAGCCGCAGGCACAGGGGCAACCGCCGGCACAGGGGCACCTGCAGCAGCCGCAGGGGCACGGAGAGCCGCAGCCGCCGCAGGCACCGGGACACGGCCGGCCGCAACAGCCCCAGGCGCCGTCCGCCGGGGCGACAGGCGGTCCCCGGGGCGCCCAGCCGCCGAGCCCGGGCGCGCCGGGCCCGCGGCGGCCCCGGCCGCCACTCTCCTCCGACCCGCCGCCGCCCTGGGAGCCGCCGGAGCCCGCGTCCGAGCCGGGCTGGTCGCCCTGGCAGCCCCCGGTGTAGCGCCGGCCGCGCGCAGAAGCGGCGCCCGCAGGCGCCGCTTTCGCAGTGTTGGCTATGCGGTTTCCGGCAAGGGGGGGCCCTGCACGGGCGGCAGCGGCGGTGCGTCCGCCAGCATGCGCCGGATCGCCTCGCCGTCGATCGCCTCGGTGTCGACGAGGACGTCGGCCACGCGCTGCAGCAGCGGCCGCCGCTCGGCCAGGAACCAGGCCACCATCTCCCGCTGATCGGCGATGATCCGCTGCACCATGGCGGCCTCCAGCCCCTTGTCGAGGTTGGCGGGATCCACAATGCCCAGCGGGCTGAGGCCGGCGTGGACGATGTGGCGGGCCAAGGCGGTCGCCTGCTCAAAGTCGCCCGCCGCGCCCGTGGACGCCTCGCCGAAGAACAGCTCCTCCGCCAGGAAGCCGGCCAGGGCCACCTGGATGCGGGCCTCCAACTGGGACCGGGTGTAGAGGTACTGGTCATCGGACGGGCTCGTGCGCACGTACCCCATCGCCCGCCCGCGCGGCGTGACGGTCACCGTCGCCACCGACCCCGGATCCACCCACTCGCCGACCAGGGCGTGGCCCGCCTCGTGGACCGCGACCCGGCGCTTCTCTTCCTCCGTCGGCTTCCGGTCCAGCCGCTCCCCCAGCATCACCTTGTCCACGGCCTCGACCAGGTGGCGCTGCCGCACCTCGCTCAGCCCCTCCCGAAGCGCGAGGATCGCGGCCTCGTTGGCCAGCGACTCCAGGTGCGCCCCGGAAAAGCCGAAGGTCTGGCGGGCGATGGCCTCCAGATCCACGTCGTCGCCCAGGGGCTTCTGCCGGGTGTGCAGGCGGAGGATGGCCAGCCGCGCCTCCTTGTCCGGGAGGTCCACGTTCACCATGCGGTCGAACCGGCCCGGGCGCAGCAGCGCCGGGTCCATCATGTCGGCCCGGTTGGTGGCGGCCATGACCAGCACCTGGATCTCCTCGTCCACCGCGATGCCGTCCATCTCGGTGAGCAGCTGGTTGAGGGTCTGGTCGTACTCCATATGGGTGCTGTGCGACCCCCGCCGGGCGCCGAGCACCTCGATCTCGTCGATGAAGATGATCGCGGACCGCTTCCGCTCCTTCCGGGCGAGCTCCCGGGCCCGCCGGAACAGCTCCCGAACCCGCTGTGCGCCGACGCCGGCGTACATCTCGACGAACTCCGATCCCGCCGCCGCCAGGAACACGGAGTCGGTGTGATGGGCCGCCGCCTTGGCCAGGAGCGTCTTGCCGGTGCCGGGCGGCCCGGTGAGCAGGATGCCCTTCAGGGGCCGGATGCCCATGCGGGCGATCTGCTCCCGGTTGGCGATGAACTCGATGGCCTCCAGCAGCTCCTTCTTTGCCGCCGCCTGTCCGCCGATGTCCTCGAACCGCACCTGAGGGACGGCCGTGGTGGCCGGGCTCCTGACCGCAGCCGCCGAGGGGCCGCGCAGGACGGACGACTGGTACATCAGCCAGACGAGACCGGCGAGGAACACCACCGGCAGCACGTTCACCCCGGTGATGGCGAGGTACGCCAGCACCGCGGCTGAAGCGCCCAGGAGGACCTCCTTGAGGGGAAAGCTCTTCACAGGCCGGTCCCCCCTCCCTGCGGTGCGGCCGGTGGCCAGGCCGGCCGTTCGACGACCCTGTAAGCGTAGGCGTCGGCCTGCCACACGGTCAGGTACACCCGCCGGTCGTCCACCGCCATGTGCGCCCGGGCCCCGGCCGCAGCGGCCTCGGCGGCGATCCGGTCGGCCATCCCGGTGAACGCGCCCGTGGCCACCGCCTCCTGCACGAACAGGTTCAGCCGCTCGACCAGCGGCTCCAGCTCCCCGGCCCCGCTCCCGGCGACGGCGATCACATACTGTCCGTCCTTCAGTATCTGGCGGACCCGGCGGTCCACCTCCCCATAGACCTTCCGCAGGCTTGCGCCCGGAGCCGGCTCGATGGTGATCTCCGAAACCCCGCCCACCGCTGCGAGGTGATAGGCGGCCAGCCCGTCCACGCCCGCAAGGGCAGTCACCAGCGGCTGATCGATCGTCTGACTGCGCACCAGCTGCCCCGCCCCGAACAGCCCTGCCAGGGTCACCGCCAGCGTCACCAGCACGACCGGCCACCGCAGCTGCCGCAGATTCACAACGCATCCCCCCTGCACGCGCCCGGACAAAGCGACGCCACGAAGACGTGCTTCGTGGCCGCCTGATCTTTAACGCAAAATCTTTAATGTAACGGAGTATCTCCAGTATAGCATGCAAAGGGCCGGCGCACGGCTGGTACATTCTGCGGCGCTGTGCAACGGCTGGATCGTTTCCCTGGTCTCCTCCTGGCCGTTGCGGACTTGTTACAACGTTGTAACATTCCCGCTGTATACTGAAAGTGTGTTGAACCCCCCTCTGTGTCTTTCCCTCTACCCTCGCGGTCCATCCGGGACCGCTCCCTTTTTGCGCGCAGGAGATTCCGTCGCCGTCAGGGAAGGAATGGGCCGGTGCACATCGGCTGCGCAAACGAGGTGATGCAGCTCATGAACGGCAAGCAGCGTGAGTGGGTAGAGACGTTCCGGTCGCAGCAGGCTCTGTACCAGGCCTTCGGCCAGTGTGTGCAGCAACTCCTCAGCCACCTGCTGGACGAGGCCAACATCCCGATCAACGGCATCACCTACCGGGTCAAGAGCGTCGACGCGCTGGCGGAGAAGCTGACTCGCCCGGGCAAGGACTACGAGTCCCTCATCGAGGTGACGGACCTGGTGGGCGTGCGGGTCGTCACCAACTTCGCCGACGACGTCGACCGGGTCGTGCGGGTGATCGACCGCCACTTCGAGGTGGATCTGGACCATTCCGAGGACAAACGCCCCCACGACCCGCACTGGTTCGGCTACTCCTCGGTCCACCGGGTCTGCCTCCTGCCCCCGGCGGTGCTGGCCAGGCCCGAGTACGCTCGCTTTGCCGGGCTGCGCTGCGAGATCCAGGTTCGCTCGATTCTCCAGCACGCCTGGGCGGAGATCGAGCACGACCTGGGGTACAAGGTCGCGGGAGGCATCCCCAGCAGCCTGCGGCGCCGGTTCTCCATGCTGGCCGGCCTGCTGGAGCTGGCCGACGACCAGTTCATGCGGTTGCGCGATGAGCTTAGCCTGTACTCGACCCGGGTGGTGGCCCAGATGCACGATCACCCGGAGAGCGTGGCGCTGGACCCGATCTCGCTGGAGACCTTCATCCGGCGCTCCGACCTCGTCCAGGCCCTGGATGAGGAGATCTCCGAGATGCGGGGCCGGCCCCTGATGGGACCGACCAAGGCGGTGCTGGAGGCCCGTGTGGAGGAGCTGGAGCACCTGGGCATCACCAACCTGAAGGACCTGGCGGATGCCCTCGAGCAGTCGCAGGAACGGGTCCGGTCGCTGGCGCGGCAGATCTACCGGGACGACCGGCGGCGGGGCCTGCCCATGTCGCGGGGCAGCTGCCTGAGCCTCCTGGTGCAGGTCCTCATCGGGCGCCGGGAGAGCCTGGACGAGATCCGGGCCCTGCTGGACCGCTTCAACATCGGCGCACCTGCCGCCAGGGACGAACGGGCGCTGCTCCTGAGGTCCATGGCACAGGGGTTGCCGGCCAAGCGGTAGCCCCGCCCCTCCATCGACAGAAAAGGCGGCGAGCGGCTGTCCGCTCGCCGTTTTCGTCTCGCCGTCCGGCGCCCTCTGAGTCACAGAGCGATGCGGGACACCGCCAGCCGCTGGATGTACTCCTTCAGGAACGCCTCCGTGAAGGCCAGGAGCTCCCGGTCCACCTTCTCCAGGGTGTCGCTGTACCAGTGGTAGTTGGGCAGCGACCCGTCCTCCAGGAAGGCCAGGAAGCTGATGGCCTGATAGCCGTGGGCGGCGGGGATCATGGCGTCCGTGGGAAGCAGCAGGTTGGGGCGCGCCTTCACCCGTCCCGGCCGCTCGGCCGCCATGATCCGGGCCATCTCCACCAGGTCCTTCCCGAACCGGTGATAAAGCGTCATGCCCTCGCCCTCCAGGTAGGTCAGGGTGCCGCCGCCCAGGTTGTCCAGGTTGATGAAGTAGGTCGAATCCGGGTCATAACGGTGGGCGCGGAGGAACGCCTTCATCCCCCGTGTGCCCACCTCTTCCGCGCCGGTGAGCACGAAGTGGAAGCGAACCCCCGGCAGCGGGTGGGCTGCGAAGTGCTCCGCCAGCGCGAGGGTCAGCGCGGCGCCGGTGGTGTTGTCGTTGGCGCCGTTGATGTAGCCGCCGCCGAAGGCGCAGGAAAGCAGGAAGGCGATGTGCAGCGCGAGCAGCACCGCCCCCGCCGCGAGGATCCACAACGGCCAGCCGGCCGCCGGCAGCACGGCGCGCAGCAGGAGCCCCAGGAACATGAGGCCCAGCGACCCGTAGGCCACGTTCAGGTAGGTCTGCACGTGGCGGGCCATCCGGGGATGGAAGAGCCATGTGGCGTGCTGGGTGTCCAGGTGGCCCGAGACCACCACCGTCAGCCGCTCGCCGCCCCGCTCCGGACGTCGGGCGATGACGTTCTGCGAGGTCACCTTGGGGGTGTAGAGATCCAGATCCAGGCCCCTGCCGGACATCTCACCCACCAGCGGAATCAGCAGCAGCACGGCGAGCACCAGCCCGGCCCAGGGCTGCCACCAGGCTGCGATTGCCCCGGCGGCCAGGTAGCCGAGCATGATCACCGCGGGGCCGATGTACAGCGTGTCCCGGGGCGCGCGGAAGCGCTGGATCTCCACGTCGTAGCCCATGTCCCGCAGCCAGCCCGCCGCCTCCTCCGCCGCGGCGGCCTCCTCCGGGCTACCCACGCCCCGGTGGGGATACCGGGTGAGCCGCTCCAGGTACGTCCATGCACCGTTCACGTCGCCATCTCCTTTCACGGCCGCCCCCCATCTCCGTCGCCCGGGCGGGGACTCTCCGCGCCGCTCCGCTGGCCGACACTTTCGATGCGGCGCGGCGACTCTCCTCTCGCGCAGGGTCTACCGGGCGATGTCCGCCAGCTTCGCTCCGGTCGCGCGGATCAGGTCCGGCCCGCTCAGGATCAGCTGCAGCCCCCGCTGCCCCGCGCTCACGGCCAGCTGTTCGATGATCTGGGCCGTCTCGTCGAGGTAGTAGGGATACGGCTTTTTCATCCCCAGGGGCGACACGCCGCCCCGGATGTACCCGGTGAGCCCCTGGAGTTCCCGCACATGCACCATCTCGACCTTCTTGTTGCCGCTGACGGCGGCCAGCCGCTTCAGGTCCAGTTCGGCGTTACCGGGGATCGACGCCACCAACACGCCGGTCCGGTCGCCCCGGACGACCAGGGTCTTGAAGACCTGCTCGGGCGGCAGGCCGATCTTGCGGGCAACCGAGACGGCGTCCATCTCCTCCTCGCTCCACTCATACGTCCGGATCTCGTAGGGGATCTTCATCTGGTCGAGCATGCGGGCGGCGATGGTCTTCACTGCGGTCTCCTCCTCTGGCAGAAGGGCGAGGCCCGGCGCGCCGCGCGCCGGGCCACGGTTTTCAGCTATTGATGGCGCGTCAGGTGGAAGACGGGCAGGATCAGGTCCTGCTCCTGGGCGATTCCGTCGACGGTCAGCGGCTCGGTGGCCTCGCCCAGCAGGTCGTAGTCCTGCACGCCGGTGATCCGGACCTGCACCATGTCGCCGGGCTTCAGCTCCGCCCCGGCGGGCGCCCGGAACAGGACGACCCCGTCGATCCCCGGCGACTGCCCGTAGCAGCGGCCCACAAACCAGCCGCGGCCCTGGGGGGACCGGCCCTCCACCAGCACCTCCAGCTCCCGGCCCACCTGCAGCTGGTTCCGACGGCGGGCGATCTCCTGCTGCACCTCCATCGCCCGGTCTCGCCGGGCCAGCCGCACCTCCTCGGGCAGCTGCTCCATCTGCCCGGCCTTCGTGCCCTCCTCCTGGGAGTACGCGAAGACGCCCACGTGATCGAACTCGCAGGCCCGGAGGAAGTCCAGCAGCAGTTCAAAGTCCTCCTCCGTCTCGCCCGGGTGGCCGGCGATGAAGGTGGAGCGCAGGCAGATGTCCGGCACCCGCTCCCGCAGCTTCTGCACCAGCCGCAGGTACCCCTCCGCGTTGGCGGGCCGGTTCATGATCCGCAGCACCCGGTTGGACCCGTGCTGCAGCGGCAGGTCCAGGTAGTTCAGGACCTTGGGCTCCGTGACGATGACCTCGATCAGCTCGTCGGTGATCCGGGTCGGGTAGGAGTAGTGGATGCGGATCCACCGGATGCCGTCCACCTGCGCCAGCTCCCGGAGCAGCCTGGCCAGCATCGGCTTCCGGTACAGGTCCAGCCCGTAGTAGGTGGTGTCCTGGGAGATGACCACCAGCTCCCGCACGCCCATCCCGGCCAGCCGCCGGGCCTCGTCCACGATGGACTCGATCGGGCGGGACCGGTGGCGGCCGCGCATCAGCGGGATCGAGCAGAAGGCGCAGGCGCAGTCGCAACCCTCGGCGATCTTGAGGTAGGCGGTGTAGCCGGGCGTGGCCAGGACCCGCTCGAAGTTCCAGTCGGTGATGGAATCGGGGTCGGAGATCTGCTGCACCCGCTGTCCGGCCAGGATCCCCGCCACCACCTCGCCGATGCGGGGGTAGTCGGCGGTGCCCACCAGCGCGTCGATCTCCGGGATCTCCCGGGCGAGCTCCTCGCCGTACCGGGGCACCATGCAGCCCGCCACCACCAGCGCCTGACACCTGCCGCGGGTCTTGTGCTGGGCCGCCTCCAGGATCGCGTCGACGCTCTCCTGCTTGGCCGCGTCGATGAACCCGCAGGTGTTGACGACGAGGACGTCGGCCTCCTCGGCGCGGTTGGTGATCTGGTAGCCGGTGTTCCGGAGCAGGCCGATCATCGACTCGGTGTCCACCAGGTTCTTGGCGCAGCCGAGGGAGATGAACCCCACCTTCACCGGGCGGCCGGCGATCTGGGCGCCGGGCAGGGCGGTCGTCGGGCGGTCGGTCAAGTCGTGTCGCCTCCTATGTGAAAGAGGCCGCCGGTGGGATGCGGTGGCCTCCGGAATCGGTCGCCGTGACGTTCCTATTTTACAGACGCGGGCGGGGGTTGTCTACACGCCGCGCGCGGGGTCACCCGTCCCGCCGGCTGCACCATCCTGCCCGCCAGGATCGGCTGCAGCCGCGACCCGGAGCGGTTCGATCCGCTCGCACCGCGTGCCGTGGAAGTACATCCGCACGCCTTCGCAGTAGCCGAACGCTGGCCCCCACCCCGCGTAGTCCCCGTCCGGCTTGCACCCGACCGCGCTGGCCTCCACGATCCCCCCGTGGGAGATCACCAGGGCCCGGCCGCCGTCGGGAAGCCTGGCAGCCAGATCCCGGTGGAAGGCGGCCAGCTGGTGTGCGAACCGTGCAACTGTCCCGTCGGGACGGCGCCGCACCGCCGAGGCGATCCGGCCGATGCCGGCGTCCCACGGCACCTCGTCCTCAAAACCGTCAGGCAGGCTCGCAAGCAACGAAACCTGCTCGTCCACGGCGAACCCCATGGCGAGGGCGGTCTCGAAAGCGCGGGGGAGGCTGCTCGTCACCACCCGGTGAAACGGCCCCAGGCCTTCCCCTACCCTGCGGGCCAGGTCCACCCCCGGCTGGGACAGGTGCCGGCCGGGCTTGGCGCGCATCGTGTGCCGCCGGTGCTCGATGATCCGCAGCGCCGTCCCTCCGGCATCCCCATTGCCCCGCAGCGAAGGGGACGAAGACCCCAGCGACCCAGCTTCCTGCCCGTACCGGCCGGTTGCGATGTGACCGGCAGACCCCAGGGCGTTGCTGCACGGGTAGCTCACGGCATCGCCCCACCCCAGGACCAGTCCTCCGAAGGGCGGCACACTGAGCAGCCCCGCGGTCCACAGGAAGGCGCGGTCCCGCTCGGAGAGCGCGTCCAGCCGCATCCACCGCACCTCCTGGAGGACCTGGCTGTCCGCGGCGTGCTCCGGATCGCAGCCCAGCGCCGGCTCCTGCCGGCCGATGTCCACCAGGTACGTGTAGTGCCGGTCGTCCGGGCCATAGGTGACCACGCTGGTCTCGCGGACTACCCTTCCGCGCACCCGGCACTCCTCTTCCAACTCCCGGAGAGCAGCCTCCGCCGGCGTTTCCCCGTCCAGGACTGCTCCGCCGGGCAGACACCACCACTCTGCCTCCCCTTGGCGGTGTCTGACCATGAGGACCTCCTGTCCGCGGACGACGATCGCCTGGGCTCGTGACACGGGTTTACGCCTCCCATACGGCGCCGGCGCGCCGGCGCCGCCGTGATATCCGGGCCGTCAGATTGCCGTCACGGCGCATAGAGGGTGAACGGCAACTGCTCAGGGTCGTCGGGGAGCGGATAGGCCGGCGCATCCGCGTCGCGGTTCGCCTGCAGGAACGCCTTCATGTACTGGTACATGACCTCCGAGTACTCGTGCCCCACGCCCCGGTCCAGGATGAACATCCCGTGTCCGCCGGACTCGCCGTAGAGGGCGGTCAGGGCGCGGGCGCGCGGCAGGACCTCCTCGCCCCAGAGCGTCGTGATGATGCGCCGCTCCTCGTCCCCGTAAGAATCCTGGTAAAGCACCGTGTTGCTGTCGTCGTTCTCCCCCATGTACACCAGCCGGGCCACGCGGTTGTGGGCCTCCAGGTCGAAGGCCCGGCCGGTGATGGCCTCATAGTCGGCGACGCCGATCGGGTAGATCAGCCTCTCGCCCCCGTGCTCTGCCAGCGGCAGCAGCATGTTGTCGAGGGCCGCGCCAGCGACCACCGCCTTCACCTGGTCCGGGTGCAGGGCCGCCAGCCGGTCGACGAACGTCCCCGAGGCCGAGAACCCCACCAGGAAGGCCTGCTCCTCCACGCCGAAGCCATGCTCGTTCAGGTAGCCGACGGCGTGCTGGATCATCGCCGCCACCTGCCGGTCCAGGTGCATCAGGCTATCCACCGTGACACCCGCCTGCCGGAACTGCCGCTCCAGCAAGGCGGCGAGCCCCGGCTCCTGCATCATCAGATGCAGGGTCGCCGTGTCCCGGTCCAGGGCGTGGGTGAGAAACGTGTTCTGCTGGCCGCCGTACCGGTACGTGATCACCGGGCGGGGGATCGCCGGCATGAGCATGGGCGCCCACAGCTCCTCGGCCAGCCGGGCGGAGGGCAACTGCCCGCGCTCCAGCTCCACCCGGGTTCGGGCCACGGTGTCGGCGACGCTGTTGCTGGGCCCGGTGTTGTTGATGTCCACGATCAGGTACCGCCTGTGCCCCGCATTGGCCTGGCGGTGCCCGTCGCTGGGGAGCACCAGGAAGTAGGGCCAGTGGAAGCCCTGCTCCGGGGACGGCGGCACCAGGACGATCTGCCGGCGCCCCGTAGGCGTAAGCTCGGGCAGCCCTCCGGTGGTGAAGCCGACCCGCAGCATCCCGCCGGTGCGGGTGAAGAGCTTCAGGACGTAGTCCGTGTGCAGCGCCAGAACGGGCCGCCCTTCCGCCGCCGCCTGGTCGTCCGTCATGTGCAGCTGGTCCCACTCCAGCGCAAACCGCACGGCCACGTAAGACGCCCCGGCCGTCTCCAGCCCGATCGCCTCCACGTCCTCCGCCCGGACGCCCAGGCTCGCCAGGTCAACGACGGGGTTGAAGGGATCCACGGGCGCGGCGAGCCGGAGCGCAGCCGATCGCGGCGAGACGGAGGCGGTGCGGGTCGCCGGGTCCCAGGCGACCGCCATGCCCATCGCCGCTGCCGCCTCCCGCAGCGGCACGTAGGCCCGGTCTTCCAGCAGCAGGTTGTCCGCCTCCACCGCCCTGCCGTTCACCGTCAGGGTGAAGCCGTTGCGGAGGATCCAGACGTTCTCCAGGGTGCCGGAGGCCGCCCCGGCGGCGCCGCTCAGCAGAAGCAGCACCGCTGCGGCCGCCCCGGTGCGCAGTATCCGTCGCAAGCCACCCGCCTCCTTCACCGCCCCTGTCCGGGCGCGTCCTCCGCCCGGAAGGCACGGCGGCCCCCCGGAGCGCGCCCGCGGCGGGTCCTGGCACCTTTTCTGCGCCCGGGGCCGCGAACCCTTCCCCTCACCCCAGTGCGCCCCGCCGCCACACCCGGTCCACCCACCGCCACCCGGCCAGTGCAGCGGCCAGGGCAGGCACCGCCAGCGCCGCCAGCGCCCGCGGCTCCCGCAGGTACAGCCACACGCCGGCTGCCGCCAGCACGGCGGCGCCGGCCAGCCCGACGATGCCGCCCGGCCGGGTCGGCACCTGCTCAAACGCGGCGGCAAGGACCTCTCCTGCCGGCGCCGCCCCGCCCGGCCTGGGCGCCGCGTCGAAGGCGGCCGCCCCCACCAGCCAGGTGGTCGCCGCCAGGGCGATCGCCCCGCAGGCCGCGGTCAGCCGGGCCACATCCGCAGGACCGCAACCGGCGGCCGCAGCCCAGACCAGGGTCGTCAGCGCGGCCACGGCCACCAGGGGCAGCGCCGCCAGCCACTTGCCCAGCACCAGCTGTGCCGGGCGTATCCCCGCGAGCACCCCGATGGCGGCCCGCTCCCCGTCCACGGAGAAGAGGGCCGCCGCCTGTTCGCCGTAGTTGAACAGGGCGGCCACCAGCCCCATGCCGATGCACAGGGCAGCTGCCCGGAACGGCTCCATCCGGGACGGGGCGGGTCCGAGGACGAACGGCATGGCCAGGACCGCGGCCCACAGCCCCAGGCGGACGAGGCTGAACCAGTTGCGGACCGCCAGCAGCCACGCCAGGGCCTGAAGGGCGCCTGGTGGGCCGCCCGCCGCGGCCGGCCACCGGGACCGCACCGGGCGGCTCCCCCGGTCCAGCGCCTCCCGAACGGCCAGCCAGGCCTCCCGGTGCGCGTCCGGGGTCGGCGTCCCGGACCTGCGTACCGCCGGCCGCACCAGCGCGGCCAGGGCCACCAGACCCACGAGCGCGAACAGGACCGCAGACGCCGCCGGCAGGCCCGGGCCGGGACGCCCGGCGGGAGCAGGCGGGCCGGCGGGGGCCGCGCCCAGCTGCCAGAGGCCTGCCGTGAACACGTAGAGGGTCAGGCCCACCAGCCCCAGGAAGAGCACCATCGCCAGCGCCGGAATCGCCGCCAGCGCCGCCGGCCACCGGCGAACCACGCCGACCAGGGCACCGGTTCCCGTCAGGTGGCCGAGGACGCCGCCCGCTGCGGTGGACAGCCACACCGCGGCCGCCCGGACCGCCAGGGGGCCGCCGGTGACCCCGCCGGCGCCCAGGGCGGGAACGAGGGCGGCGCAGAAGAGCAGCGCGAACCACGCCCGCCCGGGCAGGCTGCGCAGGACGTGCAGCAGCACCAGCGTCCGGGCCGGGGCCGGGGAGAGGTGTACGAGGGTCACCAGCGGCCCGGTGAAGAGCCGCTCCCGCCCCCGCAGGAGCGCCATGAGCAGCCCGACGAGCCAGCCCTCCGCAAACCCCAGCCACAGTCCCTCGCCCGCGGGGACCGCCGGGGGATGGGCCGCCACCCGCCAGGCGGCCAGGCCGGCCACCGCAGCCTGCGCCAGCAGGGTCCACAGGCCCGCCTTGGTCCGGCTGAAGCGCCAGCCGTCGTTGTAGGCCGCCCGCCACGCGGCCGCCGCCAGCGCCCGCAGCGCACCCGTCGTTTGCGCGCCGTTCATGCGGACACCCCCTCTGCTTCCGCCGTCAAGGCCAGGAACAGCTCTTCCAGCCCTGCGCCGGGCAATCCCGCCGCGGACCGGAGCGCCTCCAGGTCGCCCACGGCCCGCAGCCGGCCGCCGTGGAGGATGGCGATGCGGTCCGCCAGTTCCCGGGCCACGTCCAGGGCGTGGGTCGTGAGCAGCACCGCGGCGCCCTCTCCGGCCGCCTGCCGGATGAAATCCTTCACCTCCCGCGCCGCCCGCGGGTCCAGGCCGTTGGTCACCTCGTCCAGGAGCAGCACCCGGGGTCGGTGCACCAGGGCCGCGGCGATGGCCATCTTGCGCTTCATGCCCAGCGAAAAGGCCCGGATCGGGTAGTCGGCCCAGCGCTCCATCCCCACTTGCCTGAGCAGCTCGTCGGCGCGGCGGCGTCCTTCCACCCGTGACAGCCCGTACAGGCCGGCCATCAGCCAGAGGAACTCCCGGGCCGTCAGGGACTCGTAGAGAAGGGGCGTGTCCGGAACGTAGCCCAGGAGCCGGCGCACGGGAGCCCCTTCGGCCCAAAGGTCCCGCCCCTCCACCAGCACCCGCCCGGCGCTGGGGCGCACCAGCCCGGTGGCCATGCGGATGGTGGTGGACTTGCCTGCGCCGTTGGAGCCGAGGAAGGCCACGATCTCCCCGTAACGCACCGCCAGGTCGACGCCGGCCACTGCGGTGAAGCCGCCGAACCGCTTCACCAGCCCTTCCAGCGCCAGGGCCGCCCCGCCGGGCGCAGGCCCCTCTGACACCACCGGCGGTGCGGGTGACGTGGCCCCCGGCCGCCCTTCCCCCCCGGCGGCGGGCTGCGGCCTGTCCAGGTGCACCTGTCCCCGGCGGCCCGCCACCGCCTGGAGAAACCGTTCAGGCTCGTCCAGGCTGAGCACGATGCGGGTGAACTGGCAGATCCCCTGCCCGGGGACCTTCATGGCGTACGGGCGGGACAGGTCCACCGACACGAGCTGCCGGTGGTCGGCCACCATGAAGAGCGTGTCGGTGCGAGGCGCGTACATGACCCCGGCCTCGCCCGGGACCCGCAGCCCGTGCCCCGCCATCCGGGCCGACTCCACGTCCGCCAGGTCTACCGCGAGGGCGCTCCGCCCCATGCGCAGAATCAGCCGGTCCCCGTCCAGCACGTGACAGGTGCGCAGGCTGGCGGTCAGCCACCAGTAGACGGCCAGTGTGGCGACCAGTCCTCCCGCACCAACCCACAGCCCTGCAGGCCGCGGCATGAGCAGCGGGGGGATGACCCAGGCGACCAGGTCCGCAAGGCTGAGCAGGATGAGAGAACTGTACTTGTTCTTCAGGGCCTGCCCGGTGCGGGTGTAGGTGAACCGCTCCATCGCGCGCAACCTCCTGTACTACACTTATAGTAGTTTGGCCAGAGCGAAACCCGCCTCAGAACACGCGGGTCATGACAGCGCTGAGCGCGGTGTAGGCCGCCGCCAACGCCAGGTGGGCCCAGCGGGCCGCACCGGATCCCCGGCGACCGGGACCGGGATCCCGCAGCCCCAGCGGCGGCCGTAGATGGGGCGCGGCCGCGGTCGGGTCCAGCAGGTAGTGGAGCCGCGGCAGCAGGTGAGCCGGGGCGGTGGCGAAGGCGGCGCCGACCGGTGAACCGTGGTCCCCGTGACGGCGCAGCCCCCACCGGCCCAGGGCGAGGGCGTACGCCCGGCGGTCGCCGGCCCAGGCGGCGGCCTGCCAGTCGGCGGCCATCTCCACCTCCAGGGTGAACAGCCGGCACGCCCGCCGGATCAGCGGGTGCCAGCCGAGCACCGCCCCGGTGATGCCGCCGGCCCATAGCCGGAGCGGATCCCGCCGGAGGGCGTGGGCCAGCTCATGGGCCACCACCGCCCGGAAGTCCTGCTCGGGCAGGTCGAGCGCCGACGGCGTGAGCACCAGGGCCGGCCGGAAAAGGCCGACCGCGGCCGGCTCCATCCGGTCGCTGGGGTCGTAGAGGATCTCCGGAAGCTGCCGCACCCCGAACTCCCGTGCCAGCGCGCGAACGCGCTCCACGACGCCCTCGGGCGCCCCCGGGAGCCGGCGGCGCAGGACCTGGTACGCCGCCGCGTGGCGCACCAGCCCCCAGGCGGCCGCCAGCGCGAGCCCCGCCGCAGCCCAGGTGCGCAGGGGCGACAGCAGCAGGGTCACCCAAGGCACCAGCAGCAGCGCGGTCCACCAGCCCAGCCGCAGGTGCGGGTCGGCGTAGCGGCCGACAAACCGGAGGGTGATCTCGGTGTCCACCAGGAACAGCGTCACCACCAACAGCCAGATCCCCAGCGAAACCATCAGGTCCATCCGCCGTCGTCCCCCTTCTCCAGCCGCTCCACCAACCGCCGGAGCTCCGCCACCTCCTCCGGCGTCAGCCGCTCGCTGCCCAGCAGGAAGCTGACCGCCGGCAGGATGCGGCCTCCGAAGAAGCGCCGGCTCCATTCGTGCAGGGTGGACTCGGCCATCTCCTCCCGGGGGAGGGCCGCGCGGTACAGGTACGCCCGGCCGTGCTTGCGCCGGGTCAACAGCCCCTTGGCCGCCAGGCGGGACATCACCGTCATGACGGTGGTGTAGGCGATCTCACGGTCCCGCAGCAGGGCCTGGTGGATATCGTCCACCTGCACCTCGCCCTTTTCCCAGACCAGCCGCATGATGTCGGCCTCCAGCGGGCCCAGGTCGAATCCGGTGGTCCCCGTCAAGTGCGTCACCTCTCTACGCCCAGTATATACGACAGGGGTAGTAGTTCAACGCGGGCACGAATTCCATCTTGGCATGACGATCATTCCAACACCCCAGGCGTCCCGTGCAACAACGGACGGCCGGGGCCCAGCGCCGGTCGGCGGTGCGCAACTTGCGCCATCCCTTATTGACAGAACACCGGCGGCAGGCGTATGCTTCCATTAGACAGCTATCTAATTGTCTTATCGAGGGGGTGTCGGGGCGTGGAACGGCGCGGTGACCACCAGATGGACGACGTCTGTCCCCGTCCGGATGCCGACGAGGCGCGGATCGAGAGCCTGCGGGAGCGGCTGCTGGATGTGGCCGGCCTCTCGGAGCTGTTCCGGGTGCTGGCGGACGAGACCCGCACCAAGATCCTCTACCTGCTCGCCGCCGAGGAGCTCTGCGTCCACGATCTGGCGCGGATCCTCGACCTCACGCTTCCCACCATCTCCCACCACCTGCGGCTGATGCGGCTGATGCGGCTTGTGAAGAGCCGGCGAGAGGGCAAGCACGTCTACTACTCCCTCTCCGACGACCACGTGCTGCAGCTCATCCAGACCGCGCAGGAACACTATCAGGAGGAGTAAGCCAGATGGCCACAAAGGTCAGCTACAACCTGCAGGGGCTCGACTGCGCCGACTGCGCTGCCCGGATCCAGGACGCGCTCCACCGGCAGGGGATGAGCGAGGCGGTGGTCAGCTTCGCCACCGGCCAGCTGCTCCTGCCCGCGGAACAGCTGGACCGGGCGCGCGCGGTGATCCGGGAGGTGGACCCCAAGGTGACCGTCCTGGACCCGACGGAACAGGCAGGGCCTGACGAGGAGGATGATGACGGCATACCCACCTGGCGCCGCATCGCCGAGATGGCCGCGGCCGCCGCGCTCCTGGTGGCCGGGGCCGTCTTCCACGACGCCCTCCACGCCTCGCCGTGGGCGGAGTACGCGGTGTTCGTGCCCGCCTACCTCCTGGTGGGGCGGAACGTCCTGCTGGCCGCCCTGCGAAACCTGGGGCGGGGCCAGCTGTTCGATGAGAACTTCCTCATGACCGTCGCGACCCTCGGGGCGTTTGCCATCCACGAGCTGCCCGAGGCCGTGGCGGTGATGCTCTTCTACGCGGTGGGCGAGTACTTCCAGGACCGGGCCGTCGCAGGTTCCCGCCGCTCCATCCGGGCGCTGCTGGCCGTGCGGCCCGACCACGCCACCGTCCGCCGGGGCGACCGGCTGATCCAGGTGAGCCCGGAGTCGGTGGCCGTGGGCGAGGAGATCCTCGTGCGGCCGGGGGAGCGCATCCCCCTGGACGGCGAGGTGATCGAGGGCTCCACCTACGTGGACACCTCCGCCCTCACCGGCGAGTCGGCGCCCCGGCCGGCCGGCGTCGGCGACGCGGTGCTGGCGGGCACGGTGAACCTGCAGGGGCTTATCGCGGTCCGGGTTACCCGTCCCTTCGGCGAGTCCTCCATCGCCCGGGTGCTCCAGCTGGTGGAGGAGGCCGCGGCCCGCAAGGCGCCCACCGAGCGGGCCATCACCGCCTTCGCCCGGTGGTACACCCCGGCGGTGGTGGGGATCGCCGCCCTGGTCGCCCTGTTGCCCCCCCTCCTGCTGCCGGGCGCGACCTTCGCCGACTGGCTCCACCGGGCGCTGGTGCTGCTGGTGATCTCGTGCCCCTGCGCCCTTGTGGTCTCCGTGCCGCTCACCTACTTCGGCGGGATCGGCGCGGCGTCCCGGGCCGGCATCCTGGTCAAGGGCGGCAATTACCTGGACGCCCTGGCCCGGCTGGACACCGTGGTCTGGGACAAGACCGGGACGCTGACGCAGGGCCGGTTCACCGTATCGTCGGTGGCCGCCGCGGACGGCGTGGACGCCGGCGACGTCCTCCGCCTCGCCGCCCACGCGGAGGCCCACTCGGCTCACCCCATCGCGGCGGCGGTGCGGGAGGCCTACGGCCGGCCCGTCGACGCCGGGATCGTCGACGACTACGCGGAGATCGCCGGCCACGGCGTGCGCGCCCGGATCGACGGCAGGGTGGTGCTGGCCGGCAACGCCCGGCTGCTGGCTGCGGAGGGCATCCCGGTGCCGCCGGGGGACGACGGGGCGTCCACCGTGGTCCACGTCGCCGCCGACGGGGCGTGGCTGGGGCGCATCGCCGTCGCCGACCAGGCCAAGCCTACCGCCGGCCAGGCGGTGGAGCGGCTGCGCACCCTGGGGGTCAGCCGCCAGGTGATGCTCTCCGGCGACGACCACCGGGTCGCGGAGGCAGTGGGCCGGAGCCTGGGGCTGGATGAGGTGAGGGCCAACCTGCTGCCCGAGGAGAAGGTGGCCGCGGTTGAGGAGATCGACGCCGCCCGCCGGACGGCCGGCCGCACCGGGGCGCTCGCCTTCGTCGGCGACGGCATCAACGACGCGCCGGTGCTCGCCCGGGCGGATGTGGGGGTGGCCATGGGCGCCCTGGGCACCGACGCCGCCATCGAGGCCGCGGACGTGGTCATCATGGACGACGACCCGGCCAAGCTGGCCACAGGCGTCTCCGTGGGCCGGCGCACCCGGCAGATCGTCCACCAGAACATCGCCTTTGCCATCGGGGTGAAGGCGGTGGTGATGCTGCTGGGCGCCCTGGGGCTGGCCAACATGTGGGCGGCCGTCTTCGCCGACGTGGGGGTCGCGCTGCTCGCGATCCTCAACGCCACGCGGGTGCTGAAACAGCCGTCCTCTCCCCGCCGCGCGATCTGATTCGTTCTGGCGATAGCAGAGCGCCTGCATCCCCCGGGCGATGCAGGCGCTCATCTTCGCGGTTTGTCGCCATTTCCGCCGGCACGCGTCGTCAGGGGGCTGCAGAGGCCCGTCCGGGTATACCCCCCGTCAGCCGGGCCGCCGGCCCTCTCCGTCACCGTCTTCCGCCGCCTGGCCTGTCACTGTGCGGTACAGCGCCTCATACTGGGGCACGACCCGCTCGGCGCAGAAGTGCGTCCGCACCCACTCCACCGCGGCCGCGCTGAGGCGCGCGTGCAGCCGCCCGTCCTCCAGGATCTGCAGCGCCCGCTCCGCCATGGTCTCCACGTCGCCCACCCGGCAGAGAAACCCGGTCTCCCCCTCCGCCACCACCTCCGGCAGGCCGCCGGTGCGGCTGACCACCACAGGTACGCCGCAGGCCATGGCCTCCAGCGCCGCGAGGCCGAAGGACTCCTGCTCGCTGGGCAGCAGGAACAGGTCCGCCGCCGACAGCAGCGGCGCCACCTCCTCCTGGTTGCCCAGCACCAGGACGCGGTCCCGGACCCCCAGCCGCGCCGCCAGGCTGAGCGTGGGCGCCAGTTCGGGCCCCTCCCCCACCAGGATCAGCCGGCTGGGCAGCCGGCGCGCCACCCGGGCGAAGACCTCGACCACATCCCAGGGCCGCTTGACCCGGCGGAAGTTGGACATGTGCATCAGCAGCCGCTCCCCTTCCGGCGCCAGCCGCCGGCGGAGCTCCCCGGCCTCCTGCCGCCTCCACCGGGCGCAGTCCAGGAAGTTGGGGATGACCCGCACCGGCCGGTCGACGGGCAGCAGCGTGACCGTGTCCGTCCGCAGGGACTCGGACACGGCCGTCACCTCATCCGAGCGGTTGATGGAGAAGGCGATGATCTCCGTGAAGGACGGGTCCGCGCCCATGAGCGTGATGTCCGTGCCGTGCAGCGTCGTGACCACCCTGGGGCCGCCGGCTCCGATGATCTCCCGCGCCAGATAGGCCGCCGTCGCGTGGGGCACGGCATAATGGGCGTGGATGACGTCCAGCCCCGCGATCCGATGCACCTCCACCAGCTTGTTGGCCAGGGTCAGCACGTAGGGCGGCTCCTGGAAGAGGGGATAGGTCGGGGTCTCCACCTGGTGAAAGCGGATGCGCTCCTCAAACCGGTTCAGCCGGAAGGGAACGGCCGAGGAGACCAGGTGGACCTCGTGGCCGCGGCGGGCCAGCTGCGCCGCCAGCTCCGTGGCCACGATGCCGCTGCCGCCCACGCTGGGATAACAGACGATACCGATGCGCATGCGCCACGCCTCCGATTCACGGCGGGATGAGCGGGCTGCAGGGTTTGACCCCCGCACCGCTGAAATATGTAGGCGTACGACTCCGCGGAGGATATCCGGGAGGTCTCTGCATGAACCTCGAACAGTTCCTCGATCAGCTTCGCAGCGACCCGGCCATCGGGCCCAACATCGTCCACTGGCAGACGCTGCCGCCGGCTCCCGCCCAATACGCGGACTGGCCGGCGGCGCTCGATCCGCGCCTCGTCGCCGCCCTGAAGGAGCGGGGCATCCACCGGCTGTACACCCACCAGGCAGAGGCCATCGCGGCCGCCCTGGCCGGCCAGAACACGGTGGTGGTGACCCCCACCGCCTCCGGCAAGTCCATGTGCTACAACCTGCCGGTGCTCAACACGATCCTGCACGAGCCCGCAGCCCGGGCGCTGTACCTCTTCCCCACCAAGGCCCTGGCTCAGGACCAGGTGGCGGAGGTGAAGTCGCTGGCCGACCGGCTGGGGGCGGAGATCAAGTCCTACGTGTACGACGGCGACACCCCGCCCCAGGTGCGCCAGGTCTGCCGCCAGGCGGGCCATATCGTCATCACCAACCCCGACATGCTGCACACCGGGGTACTGCCGCACCACACCAAGTGGGTGAAGCTCTTCGAGAACCTGCGGTACGTGGTCATCGACGAACTGCACCAGTACCGCGGGGTCTTCGGCTCGCACCTCGCCAACCTGATGCGCCGGCTGCGCCGCATCTGTGATTTCTACGGCAGCCGGCCCGTCTTCCTCTGTTCCTCCGCCACCATCGCCAACCCGCAGGAGCTGGCCGAGCGGCTCATCGAGCAGCCCGTCCGGCTGATCGACCAGAACGGCGCGCCCCGCGGCGAGAAGCACTTCATCTTCCTCAACCCGCCGGCGGTCGGCCGGGACGGCGTCCGGGAGCCGGTGGTCAAGGCCTCCGCCCGGGTGGCGGGCAAGCTGCTGCAGAACGACATCCAGACCATCGTCTTCGCCCGGAGCCGGAACAACGTGGAGGTGCTCACCACCTACCTGAAGGAGCGGGTCGGCCCCAACAAGGCCCACCGGGTGATGGGCTACCGGGGCGGCTACCGGCCCCTGGAGCGGCGCCAGATCGAGGCCGGTCTGCGGGAGGGCAGGATCCTCGGCGTCGTCTCCACGAATGCGTTGGAGCTGGGCATCGACATCGGCCAGCTGGAGGCCTGCGTGATGACGGGCTACCCCGGCACGGTGGCGTCGGCCTGGCAGCAGGCGGGCCGGGCCGGGCGGCGGGCCTCCACCTCCCTCACGGTGCTGGTGGGATCGGCCTCCCCGCTGGACCAGTACATCATGGAACACCCCGAGTTCTTCTTTGAGCGTGCCCCGGAGCAGGCCCTGATCAACCCCGACAACCTCCTGATCCTCGTCAGCCACCTGAAGTGCGCCGCCTTCGAGCTGCCCTTCCTGGAAGGCGAGAAGTTCGGGGTGGAGACCACCGGGGAGATCCTGGACTACCTGGAGGAGGAAGGAATCCTCCGCAAGGTCGGCGGCAAGTACCACTGGTCTGCCGAGAACTTCCCGGCGGAAAGCATCAGCCTGCGCAGCGTCGACGCGGAGAACGTGGTCATCATCGACCAGTCCGTGCCGGGCCAGACTCGCGTTCTCGGCGAGATCGATCAGTTGGGTGCGATGACCATGGTCCACACCAACGCGATCTACCTGCACCAGGCGGAACAGTATCACGTGGACCGGCTGGACTGGGACGAGAAGAAGGCATACGTGCACAAGGTCGACGTGGAGTACTACACCGACGCCAACCTGGCCGTCACCATCAAGCCGCTGGACGTGCTGAAGGAAAAGGAGGAACTCGGCCTGCGGGTCCGCTTCGGCGAGGTGATGACGGCCGCGAAGGCGACGATCTTTAAAAAGATCCGGCTGCACACCCACGAGAACCTGGGCTGGGGTGAGATCCACCTGCCCGAGTACCAGATGCACACTGCGGCCTACTGGCTTTCGCTGCCCGAGTCCATGTGCGAGGGGTTCACGCAGGACGAACTGCAGTCGGCCCTCGCCGGCCTCGGCCATCTCCTCCGGGGGCTGGCGCCGCTGTTCCTGATGTGCGACCCGGCCGACCTGCGGTCGGTGATCCAGGTGCGCTCCCCCTTCGAGGAGGCGCCGACCATCTACCTCTACGACGCCTACCCGGCGGGAATCGGCCTCGGGGAGAAGTGCTACGACCTGCATGCCGAGCTCCTCGCCACCGCCTATGAGCGGGTCCGCGCCTGCGGCTGCGAGCGCGGCTGCCCCGCCTGCGTCGGCCCCGCGGCGGAGACGGGCAACCTCACAGGCGCCAAGGCCGGGGTGATCAGGATCCTGGAGCGGGCCCTGGCGCACCGCAACCTGCAGTGATTCCCCCTGCGGCGGACGGCTGCCGCGCCTCCGGACACCACCGCCCGGTCACCGCAGGCGGCATACAGGCGCCCGCCGCGGATTCCCGCAACTCCACACCGCCACCCTGGAGGCGACAGCCATGACGGTCCAGCGGGTGACCATCGAGTACTGCACGGTATGACGGTTTGATGAGCGGGCCGCCAGGCTGGCGGCGGAACTGCGCACCCAGTTCCCGGATGCGGCCGTCGAACTCGTCCCCTCCAGGGGAGGCGTGTTCGAGATCGTGGCGGACGGGAGGCTGGTCTTTTCCAAGAAACGGCTGCGCCGGTTCCCCGAACCGGGCGAGGTGCAGCAGTTGATCCGGTCCTGATCACACGGGAGGAATGCGGAGTGAACGTGCGCGAGCGGCTGCGGCTGCTGAAGGCGGCCGGGGCCGCCCGGGCCGCCGCGGAAAGGGCGGCCTCTCCGGCGGCTCCCGCGTCACAGGCGAGCTCCGGTGACCCCACCCGGGCCCCGGCCGGGGCGCCCTCCGCCCTCCAGCCGGCTTCGCTCTGCCCCGGGCTGGAGGGCCACCTGGTGGCCACGGAAGCCGGGCCTGCGTTCCGGCTGGAACGGCGCTATCCCCTGGATTTCCGCCGGGGGCCGCTGCCCCTGGGATGGCCGCTGCAGCTGCCCGCCACGGTCTGGCCGCTGGTGGGGCGGGTGCCGCCTGCCTTCGACCCGCGGCGCGCCGCCTTCGTCGACACCGAGACCACGGGGCTGGCCGGCGGCACCGGCACCTACGCCTTCCTGGTCGGGGTGGGCTTCTACCAGGGGGACGAGTTCGTCGTGCGGCAGTACTTCCTGCGGGACTTCCCCGAGGAGGAGGCCATGCTCGCCGCCATCGCCGCCGACCTCGCGCCGTGCACGTGCCTGGTCTCCTTCAACGGCAAGTCCTTTGACTGGCCGCTGCTGGAGACCCGGTTCCGCCTGGCCCGCCGCAGGCCGCCGCTCGGCGGGGCGCCGCACCTCGACCTGCTCCACCCGGCCCGGCGGCTCTGGAGCGCCCGGCTCGACGGATGTACGTTGCAGGACCTGGAGCGGGCCATCCTGGGCGTCGTCCGCACAGGGGACGTGCCGGGTTCCCGCATTCCGGCCCTCTATTTCGATTACCTGCGTTCCGGCGACGCCTCCGCCCTGGTCCAGGTGGTGGAACACAACCGGTTGGACATCCTCTCCCTGGCCTCGCTGGCGGGCTGGATGGGCCAGATGGCCGCTGACCCGCTGGGGCCCACGCCCGACGGCGAACTGCTCTGCGGAGACGACCTCTATCACCTGGGGCGCCTGTTTGAGGCGCGGGGACAGCTGGCCGAGGCCCTCACGTGTTACGAGGCTGCCCGGCAACGGGGCATCGCGGCGGTCTCCGAGACCGCCCTGCTCCGCCGCCTCTCCTTCGCGTACAAGCGGGCCCGGGCGCACCCGCAGGCGGTGGCCATCTGGGAGCAGATGATCGCCTCCGGCGGTCTGACGCTCTTTCCGTACATCGAACTGGCCAAGTACCACGAGCACGTCACCCGCCGGTACGATCTGGCGGAGAGCCTGACCGTCCGGGCGCTGGAGGTGGTCGACCGGCGCCGGTCGCTGGGCGGTGCCGGAGCCCAGCGCGAGTACCAGGAGGTGCAACACCGGCTCCGGCGGCTTCGCCGCAAGCGCACGGGCCAGTCTTCATAACGCAGGGCCCCCCGGACATACTCTTGTCCGGGGGGTTGTACCATGCTCTTCATCGACCGCGCATGGCTGGTGCGCCGGGCCGTCGTGGTGGCCACGCTCTGCCTGGCGCTGTTCACGATCTCGTTTCTGCGGAGCCCCGCATTCCAACCGACTGCGGCAACGGCCTGGCAGGCCGACCGGCCGCTCACACGGGCCGACTCGCCCGACGACCGGGTGGCCCTGACCTTCGACGTCACGTGGCAGAAACAGGAGCTCGCCAAGATCCTGGACATCCTGGACCAGGCCGGGGTGAAGGCCACCTTCTTCGTGGGCGGCACGTTCCTGCAGCTGTATCCGGACATGGTCAAGGAAATCGCCCGCCGCGGCCACGAGGTCGGCACGCTGGGCCAGCAGATCCGTGACCTCTCGGGGATGCCGGAAAACGAAATCGTCTCCAACCTGCTGGGCAGCCAGTCCGCCCTGGCCAAGATCCTGGGCGGCCCCGTACGGTACTTCCGCCCGCCGAGCGGCAAGGCCCCGCCGGAGGTGCTGCGCGCTGCCCACCAGGCCAGGCTGGTCACGGTCACTTACGCCCTGGATGGCCAGGACCACCTCGGGCTGACGGCCGACCAGATCGTCCGGCGGGTGGTGCGGAAGGCCCAGCGGGGCGACATCATCCGGCTGACGGCCTCCGACTTCGTCACCGAGACGGCGGAGGCGCTGCCGCGCATCCTCGAGGGGCTGCAGCGGCGGGGCTTCAAGCTGGTCCGGATTTCCGACCTGGTGCCTGCGGACGACGGGTAGGCCCTGCGCCTAATCCCTTCCGTCACCTGGCGGCAGCAGGTCCTCCTCGACGTCGATGGTTCGGCCTTCCACGTCGATGAAGTCGTCGGCCCTTCGTGCATGAGCCCGCTGGTGCACCCGCACAGCGCCAAAGCGGATGGTGCGGCCCAACGGGTGCTCCTCCACGTGTATGCGATCCCGGAACCACGGCAGGCGCGCCAGCACCGGGGCCGCGAGGTAGGCCACCACGCCCAGGCCCGCCAGGGCCAGGACCGCGGCCAGAAGGATCCCCACGAACGGCAGCACGACGGTCACCAGCAGGAAAATGCCGACGGCCACGGCGATGACGGCCAGCAGACTGCGCATCCCCATCCCCCTTCCGGGCGGGCCCGTGGGCGGGCCCGGTGTCATGACCAGAATTCACCGTACACAAGACCGCGCCCTTCTGCAAGGGGCGCGGTCAAAGCATGACGTGCATGAAAGGCTGAGGTCGGCAGTCTCGGGGATCTATCGTGCCCGACTAGTCGCCGGGCTCGTACGGGCACGACGGATCCTGCGCCAGGGGGAAGCCATAGGCCTCGTAGGCGCGGGCCCGACAGCCGCCGCAGGCGCCCCGGTACCCGCACTCGCCGCACTTTCCCCCCAGGAGGTCCCGGTCGCGCAGCTGCCGCAGCAGGAGGGCGTGCTCCCAGATCTCCTGGAACCGTTGCTGAAGCACGTGGCCCACCGGCAGGGGCAGGTGGCGGCACGGCTGGACCTGCCCGTCGTGTGCGATGAAGCAGCCCTGGGTCGCCGCCGAACACCCGCCGCCGACCACCGCGTGCGCCTGCTCCCGCTGCCGCTCCACCACCGCCGCCCCGCCCTGCTGCCGCAGCACCCGGTGGAACTGTGGGGCGCACGTCGCCTGCACCGCCACCGTGGTCCGCTCGAAGCTGGCGCTCAGCCAGCCCAGCAACGCCTCCATCTCCTCCGGCGACAGCCGCTCGTCCCTCTCCAGCCGGATCCCGCAGCCTGCGGGCATCCGCGCGCAGAGGTGGACACCGGCGGCCCCCTCCTGCTCGGCCAGCCGCAGCATCGCCGGAACCTGGTCCCGGTTGTGGACGCCGATGGTGAACTTCAGGTGAAACGGCAGGCCAACCGCCTTCAGGTGGGCGATGCCGCGCCACGCGGCGGCCCAGGCGCCCGGGATGCCCCGGAATTCGTCGTGGGTCTCCGCCGTTGCGCCGTCCAGCGCCACGTGGACCGCGGCCACGCCACACGTCCTCAGGAACGCGGCCGCCTCGGCCGTGATCATGGTCGCGTTGGTCTCCAGCACAACGACAGCGCCGTGCCGGCTGGCGTGGGCGGCGATGGTGAACAGATCCGGCCGCTTCAGCGGCTCCCCGCCCGTGAAGACGAACGTCGGCCGGGCCACGGAGGCGATGTCCTCGATCACCCGGACCACCTGATCGGTGGACAGGTCCTTCCCGGTCGGCGCAGGACAGGTCACCGTGCGGCAGTGCCGGCACGTGAGGTTGCAGGCCCGGGTCAACTCCCAGACGACGCGGCGGGGCCTGGCTCCGGACTGTGGCTTCTCCTCGACGGCCACCGGCGCTGTGCCGGCGTACGGCCCCTCGCTCCTGGCACCTGGCATGCGGCCCACCCCCCGGACTGCCCTACACAAACATTCTAATGTATATTGGCATGCTCCGTACCCGCCAACGGTACAGAGTTTCATGGGGCGAAGGGGCTATTCGTAACCGTCCCATCATAAAGCGCGCACGGTCTGCGCGTGGCGCGAGCCCTTGCGCGAGCCGGATTCCACGGGCAGGTGCCCGTCGCAGGCGCCTTCGGGGCAGTCTCAAACCGTGTGCAAGAGAGCCCGGGAAGCCATCGAGACCACAGTTCCGCGGCGCCAAGACTTCGGGGCAGGCGATACCTCGGGCCGGCGGCGGCGCGCTTCACCGCTGCACGGATCCACCGCCGCCCAGGTAAGCCTCCTTCACGGCGGGATGGTTCCGCAGCTCCTTCGCCGGCCCTTCCAGCACCACCCGACCCGTCTCCAGCACATACGCCCGATGGGCGATCGACAGGGCCATGGCGGCGTTCTGCTCCACCAGCAGAACCGTCGTGCCCGCCCGGTTCAGCGCGACGATGATGGCGAAGATCTCCTCCACCAGGCGCGGGGAAAGGCCCATCGAGGGCTCATCCAGGAGCAGCAGCCTGGGCCGGAGCATGAGCGCACGCCCCAGGGCCAGCATCTGCTGCTCCCCGCCGGAGAGCGTCGCCGCGGACTGCCGCCGTCGCTCCCGCAGCCGCGGGAACCGCTCGAACACCGCCTCCAGGTCCTCCCGGAACCGCCTGGGATCGGCGATATAGGCGCCCAGCTCCAGGTTCTCCTGCACGGTCATGTCCGTGAAGATCTTCCGTCCCTCGGGCACGTGGCCGATGCCCAGCGCGACGATCCGATGCGCCGGGATTCGGGTGATGTCGTGCCCCTCAAACAGGATTTGCCCCGATCGGGCCCGCACCAGTCCCGAGACCGCCCGCAGGGTAGTCGACTTGCCGGCGCCGTTGGCGCCGATCAGGGTGACGATCTCCCCTTCCGCCACCGTGAGCGAGATGCCGTGCAGGGCCTCGATGTTCCCGTAGGCGACCCGCAGGTCCCGGACCTCCAGCATTACACCACCCCCCTGCCCAGGTAGGCCTCCAGCACCCGCGGGTTCTGCTGGATCTCCGTCGGCTTGCCCCGGGCGATGACCTCGCCGAAGTCCAGCACCACCAGTCGCTGGCAGAGGTTCATCACCAGCCCCATCTGGTGCTCGATCAGCAGCACGGTCAGACCAAACTCCGCCGCAACCCCCCGGATCAGCTCCACCAGAGCGTCCACCTCCGTCGGGTTCATGCCGGCGGCGGGCTCGTCCAGGAGCAGAACCTTCGGGTGGGTGGCGAGGGCCCGGGCGATTTCCAGCCGCCGCTGGGCGCCGTACGGAAGCGATCCAGCCCGGTCATGGCGCCGGTCGGCCAGGTTCATCCGCTCCAGCAGCGCCAGGGCCTCGTCCCGCATGGCCTGCTCCCTCCCGGCGAAGCGCGGCGTGTGCAGCAGGGCGTCCAGGAGGCCGTAGCCGCAGCGCGGATGCATCGCCGCCAGCACGTTGTCCAGCACAGACATCTCCCGGAACAGCCGGATGTTCTGGAAGGTGCGGGCGATGCCCAGCTGCGTGATGCGCCAGGGGCGCAGCCCGTTCAAGACCCGGCCCTCCAGCAGAACCTCGCCCTCGGTGGGTGGGAAGACGCCCGTGATGACGTTGAACACCGTGGTCTTGCCGGCTCCGTTGGGACCGATCAGCCCCACCACCTCGCCCGGCTCCAGCACCAGGTCCAGGTGGCCCAGCGCCCGCAGGCCGCCGAAGTGGCGGGAGACGTTCCGGCACTCAAGCAGCGCCACGGCCCGCACCCCCTCTCGCGGCCGCACGCCCCAGGACGCCGTCCAGGCTGATCTCCCGGCCGCCCATGAGCCCCTGGGGCCGCAGGATCATCAGGACGATCAGCACCAGAGCGTAGACGACTCCCCGCCAGTCCAGGAACTGCTGGCCGAGCACGCCGCGCAGCGCCTCCAGCAGGAAAACCCAGCCAATCGCCGTCACGACGGTGCCCGTCAGCGACCCGAGCCCGCCCAGCACCACCACCAGCAGCACGTCGAAGGACTTCAGGAAGTCGAAGCTGCTGGGGTGCAGGAAGCTGTAAAGATGAGCGTAGAGCCCGCCGGCCAGCCCGGCCATCGCACAGCCCACGACGAAGGCCAGCGTCTTGAACTGCGTGGTGTCCAAGCCCATGATGTCTGCCGCGACCTCGTCCTCCCGCACCGCGATGCAGCTCCGTCCATGGCTCGAGCGGACGAGGTTCCGGGCGAGCCAGACGCTGAGCACGGCGAGCCAGAAGACCCAGTGGAACGTGGTGAGCCGCGGGATCCCGGCCATCCCCCGCGCGCCGCCCAGGACGGGCGACAGCTTGTCGGCGTTGTCCAGGAGGACCTTCACGATGATGCCGAAGCCCAACGTCGCGATGCCGAGGTAATCCGACCGCAGCCGCAGGATCGGCAGGCCGATCAACAGGGCAACCAGGCCGGCCGTCGCCGCACCGGCGGCCAGGGCCAGGGCGAAGGTCAGCGTGTTCCCCCCGAAGGCGCGGGTGACAAAGGCCGCAACGTAGGCGCCGAGGCCATAGAATGCGGCGTGGCCCAGGGAGAACTGGCCGGCAAAGCCGTAGATGAGGCTGAGGCCCACCGCCTGGATGGTGGTGATGAGGGCCAGGTCCATGATCTGGCCCCAGTAGATGCCGATGAACCCCGCCTGCCGGAGCCAGGCCAGCCCCAGGTAGAGGACCGCCGCCGCGGCCGCGGGAGCAAATGCCTGTTTGCGCACGGGTGCCACCTCCCTACACCTTTTCCGGGGCGGTCTTGCCCAGCAGACCGGTGGGACGGAGCAGCAAGACCAGAATCAGCAGCGCGAAGGCGATGGCGTCCCGGAAGTCGGTGGTGACGTAGGCCGCCGTCAGCACCTCCACCTGCCCCATGACGAGCGCCCCGAGCAGCGCGCCGGGGATCGAGCCGATGCCGCCGAGCACGGCCGCGGTGAACGCCTTGAGGCCGGGCATGATCCCCATGAACGGGTGGATCTGCGGATAGGCCACGGCGAACAGGGCCCCGGCTGCTGCCGCCAGCGCCGAGCCCAGCGCGAAGGTGCAGGCGATGATCCGGTCCACGTCGATGCCCATCAGCCGGGCAGCGTCCGTGTCCTGGGCAACGGCCCGCATGGCCTTGCCCACCCGGGTGCGGTAGACCACGAACTGCAGGGAGGCCACCAGCACCAGCACGGTGACCAGCACCAGGAGCTGCACGTTGGTGACCGTGATCCCGCCCAGCTCCCAGCGGCGGTCGGGCAGTACCCGGGGAACGTTCCGGTAGTCCGAGCCGAAGACGAAGTTGAGGCTGGTGAAGTACTCGATGAACAGCGAAACGCCGATGGCCGTGATCAGGGCCGCGATGCGGGGCGCGCCCCGTGCACGGAGGGGCCGGTAGGCCAGCCGCTCGATGCCCACGCCGAGCACGGCACAGCCGGCCATGGAAACCAGCACCGCGACCGGCCAGGGCAGTCCCCAGGACGTGAACCCGAAGTAGGCCAGGAACGCGCCGACCATGAAGACGTCGCCGTGAGCGAAGTTGATGAGCTTGATGATGCCGTAGACCATCGTGTAGCCGACGGCGATGAGGGCGTAGACAAAGCCCAGCTGCAGCCCGTTCAGCGTCTGTTCCAACAGGTGTTCCATCGGTTCGCTCGCCCCCTTGCCGGAAGACGTGACCAGGGCCAGCCGTCAGAGACTGGCCCTGGCCCCGCGAAGGCTAGTCCACGTTGGTGATGTACTTGTAGCTGCCGTCGGCCTGCACTTGCAGCAGCGCGGCGGACTTGATCGGATTGCCCCACTCGTCGAAGGAGAGCTGGCCGCCCACGGCAGGGAAGTCCTGGGTGGACTGCAGGGCCGCGCGAAGGGCTTCCCCGTCGGTGCTGCCGGCCCGCTCGATGGCGCCCAGGAGCAGCTTGGCTGCATCGTAGCCCAGGGCGGCGAAGGAATCGGGCCGCTCGCCGTAGCGCTCCTGGAACCTGGTGGCGAACTGCTGCACGGCCTCACGCTGGTCCTGCTCCGAGTAGTGGGCGGTGACGTAGCCGCCGGCCAGCGTGGCGGAGTCCAGGTCGGGGGAGTCCCAGCCGTCGCCGCCCAGCATCGGCACGTTGATGCCCTTGTCCTTGGCCGCCTTGGCGATCAGCGAGACCCGGCCGTAGTAGTCCGGCAGATAGAGCACATCCGGCTTCAGCGCGGCGACGTTGGTCATGATGGCGGAGAAGTCGGTGTCCTCGCTGCTGTAAGACTGCCAGGCGACGACCTCGCCGCCGTTGGCTTCAAAGGTCTCCCGGAAGGCCTCGGCCAGCCCGATGGTGTAGTCGTTGCCCTTGTCGTAGAAGACCGCAGCCCGCTTCAGGCCCAGCTCCCGGCTGGCGAAGTTCGCGGCCGCCTGTCCCTGGAACGGGTCGATGAAGCAGGCCCGAAACACGAACGGCTTCCGCTTGCCGTCGTCGTTCACGGTCACCTTGGGCGCCGTGGCGGTGGCCGTGATCATCGGGACCTTGTACGTCTCCGCGATCGCGCTCACCGCGATGGCCGACCCCGAGGTCACCGGGCCGATGATGGCCGCGACGCGGTCCTGGGTCATCATCTTCGTGGCCAGGTTGACCGCCTCGGTGGAGTCGCTGCGGTCGTCACCGGCGATCAGCTCCACGGTCAGGTCGCCGACCTTGTAGCCCGCCTCTTCCAGTGCCAGTTCCACGCCGCGCTTGGCCGACTCACCGTAGGTCTTGTTGGCTCCGGAGAGCGGTCCGATCCAGCCGATCTTCACGGTCTCGGCGCCCGCTCCGGATCGGCCGGCGGGGGATCTGCCACCGCAAGCCGCAAGCGCAAACAGCGAAGCCACCAGGAAACCCGCCAGGATCCGTTTCACGTGTGTTGCCCCTCCTCAATCTGCGCCGGGTGGTCGATTATTAATGTTCTCGATATTACGTCACCCGGACAGTTAGGTATTGAGGAGCCCTTATTCTCCGCAGGAGGCCAAACTCCTTTCACCATGTACAGATGTTTTGAGGTGAAGTGGCTTTTCGGATGGGAACTGACCCGCGCCGGTGGGCGCCCTGCGGCCCCACGGCCAGTGCAGACGCGCAAAGGCGGCACGCCCCGCATCAGCGGGCGCGCCGCCTCTCATCCTATCGCTTCGGTGGGTTGACCCACGGATCTCCGATCCGCTACTGGCCGGCCTGCGAGCCCGACGGTTCCAGCAGCTGTGCGACGACCGGTGGCAGCTGGAAGGCGGCCCGATGGACGGCCGGTGTATACCAGCGGGTGGGCCAGGCGGGGGTACGGACCCCCTCCCGCAAGGGGCTGTGCCGCTTGGAGCCCAGCATGAAGCAGTGCAGTCCGCTGGGATACGTGGGCACCACCGCCAGGTAGGGCATGGTGATCGGGAAGATCGCGGACACCACGCCGTACACGTCGCGGATCAGGGACTGATGGAAGAACGGCGAGAGCACCTGGCAGACGAACAGCCCGTCTGCCTTCAGGGCCCGGAACACGTTCTTGTAGAACGCCTGGTTGAACAGCCCCTTGGCGGGCCCCACGGGATCGGACGAATCGACGATGATCACGTCGTACTCGTCGGCGTGGTCGGCGACCCAGGCGATGCCGTCGCCCACCACCAGGTTGACCTTGGGGTGATCCATGCCGCAGGCGATTTCGGGCAGGTGCTTCCGGCACGCCTCGATGACCGCCCGATCGATCTCCACCATGTCCACCTTCTGCACCGACTCATGGCGGCAGACCTCGCGGGCCGTGCCCCCGTCGCCGCCGCCGATGATCAGGACCCGCTCGGGGTGCGGATGCGTGAACAGGGGTACGTGGGCGATCATCTCATGGTAGATGAACTCATCGCCCACGGTGGTCTGCACCGCGTCGTCCAGCACCAGCGCCCGGCCGAAATCCTCCAGCTCGAGCACCTGCAGCTTCTGGTACGGCGTCTGCTCCTCGTGGAGCACCTCCCGGACCCGCCACCGGGTCTGGTAGCTGGGGGTCTGTTCCTCGATCAGCCAATCGCCACGATTCATTCCCATCCTCCTCTGATCCACCAACCACGGGGTCGGTTCCCGAGTTGCAACGCTTTGGTTCTATGCACGGATATATTCTATCAAAACCAATCCAGCATGTCACGTCTCCGCCAACCCCTGGGGCCAGCGGCGGGTTGGCGATGCGGCCCCGGTCCCCGTCAGCGCTTGCGGATGTGGCTGACCAGGTGCCGGATCTCCGGCAGGATCAGCCGCTCCGTCGCCAGGCGCACGGCGCCCTTGGACCCGGGCAGGCAGAACAGCATCACGCGCCCCACCGCCCCCGCGGCCGCCCGGGACATCACCGCCGCGGAGCCGATCTCCTGATAGGACAGCATGCGGAACAGCTCGCCGAAGCCCTCCAGCTCCTTCGAAAAGAGCGGACGGCAGGCCTCGATGGTGACGTCGCGGGGAGTCATGCCCGTACCGCCGTTCACCACGACAAAGTCCACCCGCTCCGCGAAGCGCACCACCGCGCTCCGGATGGCCTCCACCTCGTCCGGCACGATGGCGTACGCCTCCACCCGGTGACCGGCTCCGGTCAGCAATTCCCGCAGCAACTGGCCGGACTCGTCCGTCTCCGCGGTCCGGGTGTCGCTCACCGTCACGATGCCGGCCGTAAGCTGGCCGACCGCCCGGGCCGCCTCCTCCTTGTGATCGTGCACTCCCACGGGCCCTCAACTCCTTCGCGCCGCCGGGCTTTCCCCGTGCGACTTCTTTTGCTAAAGTGATAATGTCAACCTGTTTATACACCGACAGGAGGTATGCGCCGATGGCATCGCTCGTCCACAAGGCCCTGGACGCCGCACGCTTCACGGGATCCAGCCCCAAGGGGCTTTACTGGGCCTTCCGCCACCCGAATCCGGATGCCCCGCCCCAGACCTACCGCCTGTGCCGCCGTGACCGCAACGGCTGGAAGCTGCTCCTGGCGGCCAGCGCCGCCACCGGCGAGGTCCTCGCCTTCTACGTGGAGACGCCGGAGGATCAGCAGGCCGTCCGGGAGGCCCTGCGCTGGCTGGGGATTCGCGGAGAGGTGCTGCCCGGCGACCCGGCCGTGCTGCGGCTGGCCACCGGGCAGGAGTTCCCCTCGACGCTGGTGGGCGGCGAGAAGCCCAAGAAGCGCGGCGCGTGAGGGCCCGGGCACGAGGGCTCAGGCCCGTTCCTCCGCCCAGCGCCGCACCAGGTTCAGGCCCACCTCCACCGCCTTCTCCATCCACTGGGCCGACGCCCACTCCGTCCGGCTGTGGTAGTTCATGCCGCCCGTGAACAGGTTCGGGCACGGCAGGCCCATCTCAGTGAGCACGGCGCCGTCCGTCCCGCCCCGGATCGGCTTCAGCACCGGCTCCAGGCCGGCGTCGCGCACGGCCTCCAGGGCCAGGTCCAGCACGCGGGGGTCCCTGGCGACCCCCGCCTTCATGTTCCGGTAACCGCCGGTCTGGCGCAGGGCGGTGCGCGCCCCGGGGTGGCGCTGCTCCAGGCCGGCCAGCAGCCCCTCGACGATGGCCTGCTTGTGCGCCAGCCCCTCGTCCGTGAAGTCCCGGAGCAGGATCTTCATGGTCACTTCCTCGACGGAGCCGTTGATGGCGTCCACGTGGATGAACCCCTCGTACCCCTGCGTGCTCTCCGGCCGCATGGTGGCCGGGATGGCCATGCAGAACTCCGCCGCGAGGGCGACGGCGTTGATCATCTGCCCCTTGGCGGTACCGGTGTGCGCGCTCTTACCGGTGATCGTGACCTCCAGGTTCCGGGCGTTGAAGTTCTCCGCCTCCACCTCGCCCAGGGCGCTGCCGTCGAAGGTGTAGGCAGCGGTGGCGTCGAAGGCCGCGACATCGAACAGCCGAATCCCCCTGCCGGTCTCCTCGTCGGGGGTGAAACCGATGCGGATCGGGCCGCGGGGGGCGTCCGGGTTGCGGATGAGCCGGCTGACGATCTCCATGATGATCGCCACCCCCGCCTTGTCGTCCGCGCCCAGGAGCGTGGACCCGTCGGACGTGATGATGTCGTGGCCGATGCAGCGGCGCAGGGCCGGGTGCTCCTCGGGCCGGATCACCGGCCCGGCGGGCAGCCGGATCTCGCCGCCGTCGTAATTCCGGTGCACCAGCGGCTTGACGTTGTGCCCCGGCGTCCCGGGGAAGGTGTCAAAGTGAGCCAGCAGCCCGATCGCCGGCGCCCCCGGCCGGTTGCCGGGCAAGGTGGCGGTGACGATCGCGTGCTCGTCGACCCTCACCTCCTCCAGCCCCAGGGCCTTCAGTTCGGCCTCCAGCAACCGGGCCATGTCCCACTGCTCCGGCGTGCTGGGCACCCCTTCTCCCTCGCCAGACGGCGAGTCCACCTGAACGTACCGCAGGAACTTGGCAACCACGCCTTCGTTGAGCAGTTGTGCCTGATCAGGGCGATCCATCCTGGAAGCCTCCTTCAGTCGTCGCGTACCGTTCATGATTCGCCCTCGCTACCATTCCATCCCTGCCTCCGGCCTATACCACCGCCCGGCAAGCAGGCTCAACAGGGAAACCGCCGGGGCCCCCGGCCGGAGGCCGCCGATGGCGCGCGAAGGAGCAGCCGGATCAGGCCGGCTGCTCCAAGACCTTCTTCAGGGCGGTCAGCACCCGGTTCGGCAGGACCCGGGTGATCAGGTTGGTGCCCTCGCGCACCAGCTGGAGCACGTCGCCCTCCCCCGGCCAGGCCTCCTGCACCACGTCGTGCGGCACCAGCCTGGCGATCTGCTCCACCGCCAGCAACGCAAGCCCCAGGTCATCGACCTCGCCGATGAGGGGAATCGGGTCGGGAATCAGGTCGATCGGCGAGACGAAGTAGGCCACCGTGGCGCCGGCGATCACTTTGGCCGCCGGCGGCACGCGGGGATCCCGGGCGAGCCGCACCAGCAGGACGAAGAAATCGGGCACCGCCATCAGCCACGGGATCAGCGGCTGGGCCCACTGCGGGGCCTTCTCGGCCGCGTAGCGCCGCACCCGCTCCCTCAGCTTGTCGTAGAAGCCCTGGTGCTCCGGGATGGTCTGCTCCCCGGCGCTGGGAACGGGGACCAGGGCACCGGGTGAGAGCGCCCCCAGCGCGGACGTGTCGATGGGAAAGGCCATCACGTCGGCCAGCTCGACGACGATGCCGTCCCGGTCCACGTGCACCCCTTTCAGCCGGAAGCTGACGGGCACGTGCTCCAGCACTTCGCCCAGGTCCAGCCGCCAGACGCCGTCCTGGTACTCGCCCGGCAGCGCCTCGAAGGCCTTCTGCAGGGCCTTCTCCTTGACGAAGGCCGGCAGGAGGCCCATGTTGGTCCACGCCACGCCCAGCTTGACCAGGTTTCCCGCGGCGGCCATCACGGTGAAGCGCAGCTCCACCGGCACCAGCATGCGGACGGGTTCGACCGGCACCCGCAGCCGGACGAGGATGGCGCCGCTCTCCAGTCCCACCCGCAGGTCCTGCACGGCCCCGGCGGCGAAGCCCGCCAGGGCCTCCTCCACGTCGGTCACGGTCAGGGTCAGGGTCACCCCAGTGGCCCGCAGCACGCTAATCCCTCCACTCCCCGAGGCCGTCTCTGGTCGTCAGGGCCCAGGAGGTCCGCTCGCCCCCGGCGTCCCGCCACTCCACCTTCCAGGCCCACCAGCCCCGGCCGGTATCCGGAAAAGGGCTGCCCCGCCGTGCCCGGATCAGGCGGATCACCTCGCCGCCGCGGCGGCGCACCTCGTCCGCCAGCAACTCCCGATCCCGGCGGGTGCGGATCACGGAGACGACCACGACAGCGGTCAGCGCGAGCACGATGACGACCAGGTAGTTCATTATGCGTCACTCCTGACAGTTAGATTCCGCCGCGCCCGGAAAGGTTCGGCAGGCTGGGAGACGCCGCCCGGCGAAATGGGCAATGATATGGATCACCAGGAGAGAGGAACATGCCCATGCAGCCTTCGCCTCTGGACAGGGTCGCCCTGGTGCTCTACCAGCCGCAGGACGTGGTCAACGTGGCCGCCATCATCCGGGTCATGTCCAACTTCGGCCTCTCCGACCTGCGGCTGGTGGAGCCGGCCGCGTTCGACCCCCACCGCATCGCCGGCATCGCCCACCACACCGAGCCCCTCATCGCCCGCACGCGCCGCTTCCCCACGCTGGAGGCCGCGCTCGCCGACTGCGGCCTCACGCTGGGCACCACCGGCCGGCCCAGGGAGACCGAACGGCAGGTGCTGCCGCCCCGCGCGGCTGCACCGATGATCCTGGACCAGGCCCGGACGCAGCGGGTGGCGATCCTGTTCGGACCGGAGCGGGACGGCCTGCCCAACGCCGCGCTGGACCTCTGCCATGGCGTCATCACGATCCCGACGCACCCCTTCAACCGCTCGCTCAACCTGGCTCAGGCCGCGCTGGTCATCGCCTACGAGCTCTGGATGGCGTGGACCCAGCCCAACGACGGCCCGGCCCATCGCCCCCCCGCGGCCGCCGCCCCACCGGATGCAACGGAATCCCTGGCGACGGGTGCCGAGCGGGAAGCCCTTTTCGCGGCGGTGGACGAACTGCTCTCCGCCCTCTACCCCGGCGGCAGCCCCGGCCGCCGCTCCTCGGCGGCGGCGCGGCTGAGGGCCCTCCTGCTGCGCGCCCAACCCCGGCGCGAGGAGGCGCGGGCCCTCACCAACCTGTTGCGGCACGCGGCGCGGACCGGCAGGCGTTCCTAAGAGAAGTTCCCCCTCCGCCCCCGTTCCCCTGCCGGGGCGGGTGGCATGTACGGGCGGCGCGTGGACATACCCTCCTACAAGGGGAGGGTTTTTCCATGTCCACGCTGTCCGTCAGGGTCCGGAACCCGTTTCTGCTCAGGGGGTCGCTGGAGGTCGTGCTGGAGGTAGCCCGCATGGACCTGGCAAACGCCGAGATCGAGGAGATCCGGGGCCTGCTGGCCGCCATCCCCAACTCCGTTCGCCCCACCGAGCTGCAAGTCCCGGTGGCGGCGGCGCGCGCCGCACTGCTCGCCGTCCGCTACTTCAACCAGTCCCGCACCCGGCACTGGCTCCGGGAGGAGATGGTCAACGCCCTGCTCGATCTGGAGCGCGCCCTGGAGCGCCACCTGCGGGACGCGGCGGGCGGGGGGTGACAGCGCCCCCTGCCGGCCCCGGTCGCACACGCTACGCCCCCGTGTCGGCCTGCCCTTCGGCGATGCACGCCAGGATCCGCTCCAGGGTCTCCCTCCGCACCCGTTCGATTCCGTCAAAGTCCATGTGCGGCAGGTAACACTGCTCCAGCTCGTCGTGCACCGCCTTCGCCCGGCCCAGGTGCTCGACCTCCCGCCGGAGCGCCGCCCGGTAGGCCGCCTCGGCGCCGGCGACGGCGTCCGCGTAGGATGCGAGCTTCGCCGGGTCCACGAATGCGCCCGTGTCGATGACCTCGTCCCCTGGCCCGGGGGTATACTCGTGGGCCCAGGACGAGCTGATCACCCCCGCGGACAGGGCCCGCAGCCGCACGTGGTCCGGCCGCTCGGGGTACATGGTGCAGTGGAAGACGTCCGCGTCCAGGCCCCGGGCCAGCGCGGCGTCGACCACCCGCTGGACGATGGTCTTCTTCCCGGTGCCCGGGGGCCCGACCAGGACGAACCGCCGCCGCACGCCGTTGAACACTGGGCCGAGGAAGCTCCGCGGCCCGCCGTGAGTGATGGCCGACGCGAAAAGCCGGCGGGCGCGGCCCGGCCGCCCCGGGGCCGGATCTGTGCTGTCCTGCCCGTCGGCCGGGGCTCCCCGGAACAGCTCCGCGAGGATGGCCTCGCCGGCGGCTTGCATCCGGTCCTCGTCCAGGCAAGCCCGGTGGTAGGCCGCCCATTCGTCCAGCCACGCCTGCGCGGCCCGGCGGGCCTCGTTGGCCCGCTGGAACCAGAACTTGTAACCCCGGGTGAGCCGGATGATCCGCTCCTTCGCCTCCGGCGACCGCAGGGCCCGCTCGTCCCAGAACTGGCCCAGGTTGATGATCTCCTCCACCGCCCCGGGGTACTTGGGATCCACCACGTGGGGAGCCGTGCCGTCCAGCACCGCGGCGTCCGCGGCCGGGACGTAGATGGCGTCGATTCCCTCGTTGTCCGCGGAGCAGTGGAAGTACTCCACGTCGTGGCCCAGGGCCAGGAGCTCCTCCGCGATGCGCTTCATGAAGGTCGACTTGCCGGTACCCGGCCCGCCCTTCAGGATGAAGACCTTCCGGGCGTCGGCGGGTGCAATCTGATCGTACCGGGAGAAGAACCCGCCCGGGGTGTTGGCCCCGGCGAAGTAGTGGCTCACGGCACCAGGCCGGGTCATGGTACACACGCTCCTCTCCGCCTCAGGCTGGTTCACAACAGCTTAGCCTATGCGAAAAGGACGACCGCCAGACCTGTTTCACAGGCCTGGCGGTGTTGTTCTTCCCCCCTACTGAATGGCCGCGGCCACCTCGTCGATCATGGCTGAGACCGAGACCAGCCCGCCGCCGGAGAGGTACCAGTAGTTGGGATCCAGGTAGATGATCTTGCCGTTCTTGTAGGCGTTGGTCTGCTTGACCAGGTCGTTGTCGAAGGTATCCTTGGCCGGCTGGCCGCCGCCGGAGACCACCGCCGCCCGGTCGATGACGAAGATGTAATCGGGGTTCTTCTCCTTCACGTACTCGAAGGAGACCTGCTGGCCGTGCGTGCTCACCTCGATGGTCGGGTCGACGGCGGGGAAGCCCAGCACGTCGTGGATCAGGGCGAACCGGGAGCCCGGGCCGTAGGCGCTGATGGACTTGTCGTTGGAGAGCAGGATCAGCGCCTTCTCGCTGCCGCCGGCGACCTTGGTGCGGACCTCGGCGATCTTGTCCTCGATCTCCTTCAGCTCCGCCGCCACCTGCTCCTCCTTCTGGAAGATGGCGCCGATGGTCTCCATGTTCTTCCTGAAGGACTCCATGTAGTTGCTGGTGTCCACGGCCAGGTAGATGGTGGGCGCCAGTTCCGACAGCGCCTCGTAGTGGGTGGAGGTGCGGCCCGAGATGATGATCAGGTCGGGGTCAAGGGCGCTCAGGGCCTCAAAGTCGGGTTCCTGAAGGGTGCCGACGTTGGCGTACTTGCTGTGGGTGTACTGGGCGAGATACGGCGGAACGTTCCCCTGGGGCAGGCCCGCCACTTCGACGCCCAACAGGTCCAGCGTGTCCAGGATGCCGAAGTCGAAGACGACCACCTTCTGCGGGTTCACCGGAACGGGGGTCTCACCCAGCTGGTGGGTGATCACGATCGTGTCCTGGGCCGCGGGGGACGGCTCGGCCGTCTGGACGGGGCTGGTGCTGCCCCCGGTGCTGAGGTTGTTGGCACCCGTGCTCGTACCGCCGCCACACCCGACCACCGCGAGGGCCAGGGCGAGCAGCATGCTGACCAGGGAAACCTTGCGCTTCATCAGAGACCACCTCATGCGTTGATGTTTGCTCGTTGATTCTGCCTAGAGGGCGGCGGCCTGCTCGCCGGTGAAGTAGATGCACACCCGGCAGCCGCCCACAGTCTCAATGGGAATCTTCATCTCGTAGATGTCGCCCAGCACGTCGGAACGGATCAGCTCGTCAGGCGTCCCCGCGGCGGCCACCCGTCCGTCCTTCAGGGCGACGATGTGGTCCGAGTAGGCCGAGGCGAAGTTCACGTCGTGCAGGACCAGCACGACCGTCTTGCCCAGGTCGTTCGCCAGACTGCGCGTGATGCGCATGATCTGGACCGCGTGCTTCATGTCCAGGTTGTTCAGCGGCTCGTCCAGCAGGACGTACTCCGTGTCCTGGGCGAGCACCATGGCGATGAACGCCCGCTGCCGCTGGCCGCCGCTCAGCTGATCCAGGTACTTGCCTTCGATCTCGTGGAGGTCCAGGTAGCGGAGAGCCTCGTCGACGACTTCCCGGTCCTCCCTGGTCAGCCGCCCGTGGCTGTAGGGGAACCGGCCGAACTCCACCAGCTCCCGCACCGTCAGCCGGATGTTCAGGTGGTGGGTCTGCTTCAGGATCGCCAGCCGGCGGGCCAGCTCCTCCGACTTGTACTGGCCGATCTCCCGCCCGTCGATCAGGATCTGGCCGGAGTCCTTGGGTAAGAGCCGCGACATCAGCGAGAGCAGGGTCGACTTGCCCGCGCCGTTGGGCCCGATGAGCGTCGTCACCTTGCCCTTTTCGATGTCCAACGAGACGTCGTGCAGCACCCGCTTCGGCCCGAAGGACTTGGAAACGCCCCTCACCTTTACCATGCCGTTCTCTCCTTCAAGACCAGGTAGAGGAAGTACATGCCGCCGATGAAGTTCACGATCACGCTGACCGGCGTGGAGTAGGCCAGGACCCGCTCCATGATGAGCTGCGCCCCCACCAGGAAGACCACGCCCACCGCCACCGCCGCGGCGATCAGCGGCCCCCGCCGGTAGGTGTCCAGCAGGTGGTAGCTGATGTTGGCCACCAGCAGGCCCAGGAAGGTGATCGGGCCCACCAGGGCCGTGGCCGCGGCCATGAGCACGGCCACGACGATGAGCATCCGCCTGAGCACCGGGCCGTAGTCCACGCCCAGGTTGATGGCGTGGTCCCGCCCCAGAGCGATGGCGTCCAGGGTCCGCACATACCGCAGCCCGTACAGCATCACCGGGATCATCAGCCCCCCGCCCAGGAAGAGCAGATTGGTGTTGACCCGGCTGACGCTGGCGAACAGGCGGGACTGCAGGCCGGCGTACTCGTTGGGGTCGATGAGCACCTGCAGGAAGGTGGTCAGGCTGCCGAACAGGGTGCCCATCACGATGCCCATCAGGAGCAGGAAGTGGAGGTTCGTGCCGTCCTTGCGGAACAGCACCTGGTACAGCAGCAGGGCAAAGCCGATCATCAGCGTCACGGTGATGAGGAAGTTGATCTGCTGGTCGACGAACTGCAGCGCCGTGGACCCCCAGAAGAAGACCATGATGGTCTGGAACAGCTGGTAGACGGAGTCCATGCCGATGATCGACGGGGTCAGGATCCGGTTGTTGGTGATGGTCTGGAAGACGACCGTGGCATAGGCGATGGCCGTGCCGGTAAGCGCCATGGCCAGCACCTTGTGGGTGCGCAGCCGCAGGATGTACTGAATGTTCCCCCGCAGCGGGACGAACAGGTAGAGGCCGACGACGGTCAAGGCCAGCAGGAGGAGGATGCCCAGGATAATGAGGTTCCGCTTATGCTTCACGGGTTCGCTGTCCCTTCCATAGCAAGTAGAGGAACATGGCGCTGCCGATCACGCCGACCGTCAGGCCGATCGGCACCTCGTACGGATAGATGAGCAACCTCCCCACGATGTCGCAGGCCAGCAGGAAGACGGCGCCCACCAGAGCCGTGAGCGGCAGGTTGCGCCGCAGGTGATCGCCCTGGAAGATGGAGACCAGGTTGGGGATGATCAGCCCGAGGAAGGGCAGCATCCCGACGGTGAGAAGCACCAGCGCGGAGACCAGGGAGACCAGGGCCAGCCCGACGTTGACGACACTGCGGTAGTTCACGCCGAGGTTGGTGGCAAAGTCCTCCCCCATGCCGGCGATGGTGAACCGGTTGGCGTAGATGTAGGCGGCGATCACCGCCGGCACGGAGAAATAGAGCAGCTCGTAGCGCCCCTTGATCACCAGGGCGAAGTTGCCCTGGAGCCAGGTGGTGACGGCCTGAAGGAGGTCGTACCGGTACGCGAAGAACGTCGTGATCGAGCTCACAATGCTGCCGAACATCAGGCCCACCAGCGGGATGAACACGGCGTCCTTCAGCTTGACCCGTTCCAGGATCGCCATGAAGATGTACGTGCCGGCCAGGGCGAACACCAGGGCGAGGACCATCTTCTGCAGCATCGTGGCCGAACCGAAGAGGATCATCGCCACCAGGATGCCCAGACGGGCGGAGTCATCGGTGCCGGCCGTCGTCGGCGAAACGAACTTGTTGCGGCTGAGCTGCTGCATGATCAGCCCGGATACCCCCATGCCGACCCCAGCCAGGATGATCGCGGCGGTCCGGGGCACCCGACTGGTCATGAGCACCATTCGCTGGTCCTCGGTCAGCCGGAGCACCTGCGTCACGCTGATGTCCGTCACGCCGATGAACAGCGAACCGACGGTGAGGACGACGAGAAGAACGGTGAGCAGCGGGATCAGGAGCGATCGTTTCACGGTGAACACACATCCATCGCAGCGTGTCTCCTCGATGATAGTGATAATCATTCTCACCGATCTGATCATACCGGATCACACCGGCCGGTGACATGGACCTTCCTCAACTTGACATGGAACTTCCTTACCCTGACGTATCCGCTGCGAACTCCGGTTCCAGCAGGTGCAGCGTAAGCCGTTCCACCAGCCATTCGTACCGGGCCGCGTCCTCCACCCCGCACCAGCCCACCGCCAGGCAGCGGGTCCCCTCCGGTCCCACGGCGTCGGCCCACTCCGCCGGGAGCGAGGGCCGAGCCCGACCCTGGACCAGAAACAGGGCCGTCCTGCAGCCGAAGGCGGCCACCTCGTCCAGGGACGCAACCCGGACCTCCCGCAGCCCGTGCACGGTGCGGCAGGGGGTGAAGCCGCCGGAGATGTAGAGCAGGTCCCCCAGCCCCGGATGGCGGGTGCCGAAGACCCGGTAACCGTCCGTATCCACGCCCACCACCAGGAAGGGCGTGTCCCCGAACCGGCTGCGGACGAGGCCCTTCAGGTGGCACAGCCGCCGTTCCATGATAGCGGTCCAGTGGGCGGCCACGCTCTCCAGGCCCAGCAACTGCCCCAGCTTCCGCACCCGCCGGCTCCACGCGGCGCCCGGAGGGGCCTCCTCTTCCTCCCGCGGGCACGCGGGCGGGCTTGCGGCGCTCTCAGGCACCGGCTCCGCGGAATCGTGCGGCGGGGCGGCCAGCCCGAAGATCGCCAGGTCGCCGCAGGGGACGTTCACGTCCGGGCGGGCGCGGATCTGCCGGACGAAGGCGCTGGGCGCCAGGCCCAGTTCCCGCTTGAACACCCGGCTGAAGTAGAACTCGTCCTCGTAGCCCACGGCGTGGGCCACCTCCGCCACCGACCGGAAATCCCCGGCCAGTAGCCGCAGGGCCTTCCGCAACCGGAGCGCCGAGAGGTACTTATGCGGCGTGAGGCCGGTGAGCAGCCGGAATGCCTCGTAGAACCGGTGGGGGCTGACGCCCGAGTTCCGGGCGATCAGCTCGATGCTGTACTCCCGCTCGCTGTGGGCGGCCATCTGGCTGCGGACCTGCTCCGCGTAGCTCAGGAGCGAGTACTGCCCGGGTCGCCGGCGCGCCCCGCTCAGGTAGGCCGCCATCAGCTCGTAGAGGTGTGCCTGGATGCGGAAGAAGTCGATCAGGGGCGCAGACCCGCCGTTCGCCGCATCCGCCCTGGCCTGCAGGGCCGGCTCCACCCCGGGAAGCCGCACCGGAACCGGCGGAACCCAACTGGCTATGCTGTGGCCGTGCCCTTCCCCCCGGGTCTCGAAGTACAGCATCCGCAGTTCCCCGGCGTGATCGCTCAGGCTGGTGACCCACACCTGCTCGTCCGGGCAGAGCAGCAGGACCTCCCCCTGCGCGACCCGGCAGCTCCACCGGCCGCGCACGCCCTCGCCCACCGCCAGAAGGCTGCAACTGTCGCTCCACACGAACCGGCCGTAACGGACAGACGGCACCTCCACCGTGCGCCTTGCACCCAGCGCCAGCCGCTGCTCGCCCAGGTAGTGCAGGGCCGGGAGGCCGAGTCCATCCGACATCCACATCTCCCCTCATCGGGCAAACGTCATACACATTATATGTGATAACGGTTATCATTATCAAGTCGAGGAAGGCCGGCGGGCCTGTCAAGCCAAAGTGGGTACGTCTCACTTCCAAAAGTGTTCTGTATAAATCTGGTTCTTGAACGGACGCTGACTACCGTTCTCGTTTTTTACCTGGTCACCAGACCCGCAAACCCCCTGAACGTCTTGGAGTATCCTCCGCTGTTGTTGCGACCGGCGTTCAGGATCGGCATGCGTGCATGCCGGGCAGCATCGACTCCCCGGCCTACGGTCTCACGAACCCGATGGCGCACTTTCTCCGCAGCCGCGTTCACAGATTCAAGCCCCAACGCACGCTCAACGTACTGTACGGCCCCCCGTAAAGCGCCGCGATAATATGCTGCCATCACCTGCAGCATTGCCATCAGGCCACTTTCCGACCAGCTCCGCCCCACCTTCCGCAGCCGTGCCGAATACCGCTCCACCGCCCCTTCCGCGGCGCCCACGCCGCGTAACCCCTCAACGTTGACGCCCCGCTCTTGCAGCCGAATACGGTAATCTCGAATTGACTCCGGCATCGTCCTGAGGTCGGCCAGCAGCCGGCGCATCTTCCCACGACGATCCGTGTCGGTCTCGGCTTTATGCGCTTCATCCAGCACCGCCAGCAACCGTCCAGCATCGTTTGCTTCAAGTGCAGCGTGTGCCTGCTCTAAGCGCTGGGGCCGGTGGCGCAGCACATGGTTTAACTCCCGCTTCAGGTGGAACCGATCGATCTGGTACAGCGCCTTGGGAAACCACGTCACGCCCTCCCGGATCCACAACGCCCGGTCCCCGTTGATGATCACCCAGGTCTCGCTTAGGTCGTACTCGCTCTCCAGAAGCTCGCTCAACTGCTCCCAGCTATCCCTGCCCGGTTCGGGCACGAAATCGCGCCGGTTCACCAGGCTGTACTCCTTACTACCTGGGCCTCGCTGGATCCAACCCTCATGAATCACAAACAGCCGGACTTCTGCCTTCTTGCCACGCTGACGAGCTGGCCAGAACCCGTCTGCCTCGATGAACAAGACCCGCACACGTCGGGTACCGGCCAACGTCATCTGCTGCTGTTTTTCCGCCGCTGCAAGCGCCCTTCCGGTCTGCAGGTTCCACTGCCGAATCGCTTCATGGCTGACAAACACCTGGCAATCCCGCCGCTCCAGCTCTGCCGCAGCACCCCGGTACGATCCAGCTGTCACAGACGCTTCAACCGCATCTGCCCTTACCGAGTCACTCACCCGCTGCCGTTTCGCTATTCCCAACACCTCATCCAGCAGGAACACGAAACGCTCTTCCTCGCGGTCCCAGTAGTAGCGGCGCTGGAACGTGATCGGCCCGAACTTGGTGACGACGCTTCGGGACCGCATTTCCTTGTACACATACCGACTCGGGTCTCGGCTCTCGTACAGCGCCGTGTCAATCGCAGAGAGCGCCTCGACCAAAGCCTCGCGGAAGCAGTCGAGTGTCTGTTGCCAAGCCAAACGTTCAATCTCCTGAAAG
This sequence comes from Symbiobacterium thermophilum IAM 14863, assembly GCF_000009905.1. Taxonomy (GTDB): domain Bacteria; phylum Bacillota; class Sulfobacillia; order Symbiobacteriales; family Symbiobacteriaceae; genus Symbiobacterium; species Symbiobacterium thermophilum. Next base: position 1,739,300 of record NC_006177.1, on the reverse strand, counting down.
GAGAAATCCACCGCAGCACGAATTTGCTCCATGACGAGAGATGACCCTCCTCGTGTTGGTATTGGCCAATCTCAACACTTTGGAAGGGCACATCTCTCGTCCTGCTATTTCAGGAGAAAAAATGTGTTGTACCCACGAAAACTTTACTCACACAAGGCCGGCTGATCGCCTGCCCGGTGCCGGACGCGCAAGGGCCCGGATGAGCGCCACGCTCACCCGGGCCGGATCATGCCCGTATGGCCGGGATCACATCCCCGCCAGTGCCACCCGCAGGAGCTCGGACACCGGCCCGGGCAGCACGCCCAGCACCAGCGTGCCGGCGGTGGCGATGGCCAGCACCACCTGGGCGGCGGTGCGGGTGGGCGGATGCGGCTCCTCGCCCTCCTCGGGCTGCGGGGCCACCTTCGTCCGCGTGAAGGCGGTACCGATCACCTTCAGGTAGACGTAGGCGGAAATGCCGGTGGAGAGGATCAGACCGGTCAGGACGATCCAGGCGCCGCCCCGCACGGCGGCGATGGCCAGCAGGAACTTGCCCACGAACCCGCCCGTCGGCGGCACGCCGATCAGGCCGAAGAACAGCACGGCCAGGCAGACGCCCACCCACGGGCTGCGGTAGAAGAGCCCCTTCAGGTTGGCCAGCTGCGAGCCGTCCACCCCGTCCGCCTCCAGGATGCGGACGACCGCGAAGACGCCCATCGTCGCGAAGCCGTAGGCGGCGAGGTAGTAGGCGGCGGCAGACAGCCCGTCCAGCCCCAGTCCCGGGATCGCCATGATCAGGTAACCGGCGTTGGCAATGCCGGAGTAAGCCATCAGCCGCTTCAGGTCGCTCTGCCAGATACCCACCGTGGCGCCCAGCATCATCGAGGCGAAGGCCAGGATGGACAGCGGCAGCAGGAAGGACGGCTGGTAGGCCTGGGGGACGGCCGCGACCAGGAGGCGGGCCATGGCGGCGAAGGCCGCCGCCTTGGTGCCGATGGCCATAAACGCCGTCACGGGCGTCGGCGCGCCCTGGTAGACGTCGGGCGCCCAGATGTGGAACGGCACCAGCGCCATCTTGAACGCCAGGCCCACGATGGCCAGGCCCACGCCCACCTTGTAGTAGAGGCCCACCGACCAGGCGCCCTCGCTGGTGAACGACCGGGCGGCCGCGGCGATGCCGGTGAGCGACATGGTACCGGCGGCGCCGTAGATCAGGGCAAAGCCGAAGATCAGGAACGCGGCGGCCACCGAACCCAGCACGAAGTACTTGAAGGCCGCCTCCCGGGCCGCCATCCGCTTCGGCGCGAACGCGATCATCACGTACAGCGCCAGCGACAGCAGCTCGATGCCGAGGAAGATGACCATCAGGTTCCCGGCGCCGCCCAGCAGCACCATGCCCATGGCAGCCCAGAGCAGGAGGGCGAGATAGCCGGACTGGTCCTCCCGCACCCTGCCGAAGGAGAGCAGGATCGCCAGGAGCGCGGCGCCGAGCAGCACCAGACCGTAGACCGCGGCGAACCGGTCCATCACCAGCATGCCGTGGAAGCCGAACGGCTCGGCGGCCCCCCGCCAGAGCGGCACCAGGTACCAGCCCGCGACGAGCACCGCGCCGACCGCGGCGACGTACATGGGCCCCTGAATCGTCTCGTACCGGAAGAGCAGGTCCAGCAGCAGGATCAGCAGCGCCCCGGCGGCCAGCGCCAGGAGCGGCGCCGCAATGGTGAAGTTGAGATCGACAGGCACGCGAGCCCCTCCTTACATGACCACCGGGTGCTTAGACGTAGAACATGTAGTACGCGACCACCAGCAGGACGCCGGCGAAGACCGTCAGCACGTAGGAGCGGACCAGGCCGCTCTGCCAGCGGCGGAGCAGTCCGCCGAGCCCCCGGGACAGTGCCCCCAGCCCGTTGACCACGCCGTCGATGCCGCGGGGATCAAACAGGTCGCCCACGAACTCCGCCGTCGCCCGGGCAGGCTGCACGAAGGCCACATCGTACAGCGTGTCCACGTAGAACATGTTGTAGAGGATGCCCGGCTTATGCAGCGGGTCGAGCTCCACCGCTCGCCGCGCGCCCGCGGGCCGGTAGAGGTACCACGAGATGAGGCCGCCCGCCAGGGCCACGGCCACGGACAGGCCGGCGACCACCGGGTTGACGGACTCGTGGTGCAGCTCCAGCGTCGGGAAGGCGGGCTCCAGGGCGGTGAGCTGGACGTGGTCGAAGAACAGCCAGCCCGAGACCACCGACAGCACGGCCAGGATCGCCACCGGCCACTTCATGGCCGCGGGCGTCGCATGGTCATGGCCGTGGCTGTGCCCATGCGCATGGGCCGCCTCCTCCGCCGCGGCCTGCGCCCGGCTGCGCTTCTTGCCCGCGGGCTTCGCCGGCGGCACGTAGGCGTCGCCCAGGAAGACCAGGCTGAAGAGCCGCACGTTGTAGAAGGCGGTCAGCCCGGCCGCCACGATGGCGATGGCGAACAGGGCCCACTGCCCCTGGCTGTACGCCGCGAGCAGGATCTCGTCCTTGGAGAAGAACCCGGCGAAGGGCGGCAGGCCGATCAGGGCCAGGGCGGCGGCACCGAAGGTGAGGCCGGCGAACCGGTCCCGGTACCAGAGGCCGCCCATGTGGCGGATGTCCTGGTCGCCGCCGTAGTGGTGCACCACGATGCCGGCGGCGAGGAACAGACACGCCTTGAAGAACGCGTGGGTGAAGAAGTGGAAGTCGGCGGCGACGTACGCCCCGAGACCGTTGGCCAGGAACATGTACCCGATCTGGGACAGGGTCGAGAACGCCAGCACTCGCTTGATGTCGAACTGGCCGGCCGCGACCAGGGCGCCGAACAGCGCCCCGAGGCCGCCGATCCACGCGACGGCCATCGCCGCGCCCGTGGCCACCTCGTAGATCGGGTAGGCCCGGGAGACCAGGTAGACGCCCGCCGTCACCATCGTGGCGGCGTGGATCAGCGCCGACACGGGCGTGGGGCCTTCCATCGCGTAGGGCAGCCAGGTGTGCAGCGGCAGCTGCGCCGACTTGGCCGCCGCGCCGATGAGCAGCAACAGGCCGATCAGGTTCAGCGCGGAGGCGCTCACCGGTCCCTGCGCGATGGCGCCGAAGACGTCATCGAACTTGAAGGAACCGAAGTTGGCGTAGATGAAGGCGATGCCGGCGAACAGCCCCGCCTCGCCGATGATGTTCATCACGAAGGCCTTGATGGCGGCGTTCTGGGCGCCGGGCCGCGTGAAGTAGAAGCCGATCAGCATGTAGGAGGCCAGGCCCACGCAGCCCCAGCCCATGGCCAGCCCGACGAAGTTGTCGGAGAGCACGAGCAGCGTCATGGCGAAGATGAAGAAGTTCATCTTGGCCATGAACCGGCCGTAGGACTCATCCTCCCGCATGTAGGCGGTGGAGTAGATGTGGATCAGCAGGCCGGCCCCGGTGACGACGAGGGCCCACCAGAGGGACAGTCCGTCTGCCACAAGGCCCAGGTCGAGCAGGCTGCCCCACGAGGTGAGGGCCGACCGGATCGGTGCGACGGCGCCGCCGCCCCAGTACTGCGCCGCGACGGCCACCGTCAGGGCGAACGAGATCGCGACGGAGCCACAGGCCACCCAGGACACCAGGCTCTTCGACCAGGTGTTCCGGAAGTAGCCCACGATCGCCGCGCTCAGGAGCGGGACGACGACGATGGCCGGCAGCATCCAGGCGAGGTCCATGGTCACACTTCCTTCCCGGGTGGTCTAGAGTTTGAGCTCGTTCACGCGGTCCACGTCCACCTCTGCGCGGCGCCGAAACAGCAGCACCGTCAGCGCCAGGCCGATGGCCACCTCCGCCGCCGCCACGGTGATCACGAGGAAGGCCATGATCTGTCCCTCGTAGCCGCCGTGCGCCCGTCCGAAGGCGACGAACAGCAGGTTGGCGGCGTTGAGCATCAGTTCGATGCACATCAGGATGGCCAGCGGGCTGCGCCGCACCAGCACGCCGATGCCGCCGAGGGCGAACAGGACGGCGGAGAGGGCGACGTAGGCATTCAGCGAGAATGCGGGCATGTGGCTCTCCCCCTCCCTTACGCCCGGTGGCGGCCGACGAGGAGCATGACCCCGATCACAGCCACCATCAGGATGAACGCCAGGATTTCAAACGGGAACACGTTGGTGGTGAGCAACTCGTAGCCGAAGGCCTTCACCTGGCCGAAATCCGCGGGCACCTGCGTCCAGCCGATCCGGCCCTCGCCGCCGAAGAGGCCGACGATGGCCAGCATCACCAGCAGCGCGCCGCCCACGGCGTAACCGATGAGCTTCGGCCTGGTCAGCTGCCCCGCGTCCTTCTCCACGGGATCCCTCCGGGCGGTGAGCAGCGTGATGACGAACAGGAACAGGATCATGATGGCGCCGCCGTAGACGATGAGCTGAATCACGGCCAGGAACTCGCTCTGCAGGCTGAGGTACAGGGCCGCCAGCCCGAGGAAGGCGAACACGGTCGACATCACCTGGTAGACCGGGGGCTTCGCCAGGATCACCCCGAGGACGCCGGCGACGGCCATCAGCCCTGCGATGATAAACAGCGCGTTCATGCGTTCACCGCCTTCCGCCGGAAGGGCGGATATACGTTCATGGGCACCTTGAAGCCCGAGGGATTCCGGTTCACCAGCTGCTCCTTCTGCAGGATCAGAGACTCACGGGTGAAGTCAGCCAGCTCGAACTCCTGCGTCAGGTGCAGGCAGTCGGTCGGACACGCTTCCTCGCACATGCCGCAGAAGATGCAGCGCAGAAGGTCCACCTGGTACTTGTACCCGTAGCGCTCGCCGGGGCTGTGCGGGTTGTCCGGATCGTTCTCCGCCGCCTGCACGGTGATGGCCGCGGCCGGGCAGGCCACCTGGCAGAGCTCGCAGCCGACGCACATCTCCAGGCCGTTCTCGTAGGTCCGCAGCTCGTGGCGGCCCCGGAAGCGGGGCGCCCGCGGCCGCTTCACGTACGGGTAGTCGACGGTCACCGGCTTGCGGAAGAGGACCTTCAGGGTCGTCGCCATGCCCTTGGCGATCGCCGCAACTCCGTTCATTGCAGAACACCTCCCCCAGCCCGCGGGTTACGCCCACAGGGCGACGTAGATGGCCGTGCCCACCAGGTTCAGGGCCGCCACCGGGAGCAGCACCTTCCAGCCGAAGACCATCAGCCGGTCGTACCGGAAGCGCGGGAAGGTGCACTTGATCCAGTAGAGGACGAAGACCATCAGGATGACCTTCAGCAGGAACCAGACGAAGCCGGGGATCATCGTGAGCCCGAACCACGGGTTGTAGCCGCCGAGGAAGAACGTGGTGCTCAGCACGGCGGAGTTGACCGCATGGGTGAGCTCGGTCAGGAAGAAGAGGCCGAACCGCATGCCGCCGTAGTCGGTGTGATAGCCGGCCACCAGCTCGGTCTCGCTCTCCGGCAGGTCGAACGGCGTCCAGCCCGCCTCGGCCAGGCTCGCGATGTAGAACACCAGGAAGCCGAGGAACTGCGGGAAGAGGTTGATCATGTTCCGCTGGGCGTCGACGATGTCGTACATGCTCACCGAGCCGGTCATCAGGATCACGCCCAGGAGCGACATCGCCATCGCCAGCTCGTAGGAGATCATCTGCGCGGTGGCGCGCATGGAGCCCAGCAGGCCGTACTTGTTCTGGGAGGCCCAGCCGCCCAGGGCGGTGCCGTAGACGCCCATCGCCGCGATGGCCAGGATGACCAGCACGCCGGCGTTGGGATCGGCCATGGACGACCACCACGAGCCCCGGGGCGCCCACGGGATCACTACCCAGACGCCCAGCGCGCAGAAGAAGGCGATGACCGGGGCCAGCCGGTAGATGAGCGGGTCCGCCTGCTCGGGCATGATGTCTTCCTTGAAGAGCATCTTGATCACGTCGGCGATGGGCTGCAGCACGCCCCAGGGGCCGACCTTGACCGGACCCACCCGGTAGGCGAAGTAGGCCAGGAACTTCCGCATGAAGAGCAGGAAGACGGCGACGGCCAGGGTGACGCAGAGGGCGAGCACCACCGCCTTGACGACCAGGACCAGCACAGTCATCCAGATGTTCATGTCAGTCCGCCACCTCCACGGCCAGCTTCGCCACGGTCACGGCCACCGGGGCGGCGCCCGCGGTGAGCAGGTTCACCGGTGCGGCGGTGAGGCCCCGGATCGCCTGAACGGTGCCGGCGACCACCCGCTTGCTGATCTCCACCGGCAGAGCCAGCTTCGCCTCGCCGGCGGCCAGCTCCACCATGTCGCCCCGGGAGAGCCCCAGGCGGGCGGCGTCGGCGGGGTTCAGCAAGGCGACGGGCCGGGGCTGCACGTGGTTGAACTCGCTGTCGAACCGGGCCGTGGAGCCGCCGGCGTACAGCCGGTCCACCGGCACCAGCCACAGGGCGTTCTGCCCCGCGGCCGCGGGCGCCGGCTCGGGCTCCTGCGCGCCCTGGATCAGCGACACCGGGGCGCCCTTCAGCACGGTCCCATCCTCCAGCTTCGCCACCAGCCGGGCAATCTCCGCCGCCGTCTGAGCCGGCGAGGCGGAGAGCTTCACGCCCATGGCCGCGGCGAGGCCGACCAGGATGTCGCCGTCGGGCTGCGCCTGGCCCTCGGGCCGCTTGGAGACCCGGAAGGTCTGCACCGTGCCGTCCAGCGCGGTGAAGGACCCGCTCTTCTCGCCCAGGGCCGCCGCGGGCAGCACCACGTCGGCCAGCAGCACCGTCTCGTTCATGAACAGGTCGGTGGCGACCACGAACGCCTTCTCCAGGGCCGCCTGCACCAGCCTGCGGTCGGGGTAGGTGTTCATCAGGTTGGCGCCGGCGATCAGCAGCGCCTCGATCCGGCCCTCGGCGGCCGCCTGGAGGATGCCACGGGTGTCCAGACCGGTCTCGGCGGGCAGCTGCTTGGCCGCCCAGACCTGGGCAACTGCCTCCCGGCCCCGCTTCTCGGCCACGCCCGCGAAGCCGGGCAGGTAGCCGGGCAGGAGGCCCATGGCCTCAGCGCCGCGGCTGTTGTGCTGCGCGCCGGAAACGAGCACGGACACCAGGCGGCCGGCGGCCTTCAGCGCCCCGGCCAGCTCCAGCAGCGCCTGGCCGGCTGCGGCGCCCTCGCCGCCCCAGACTACGGCGACCCGCTTGCCGCCGGTGAGCAGTGCCGCCATCTGCTGCACGGCCTCGGGATCCGCGGCCGAAGCGCCGGGCTTCCCGCCGCCCACCGCGGCGGCCAGGGCCCGTAGCACGCCCGCGGTCTCGCCGGGCTTCAGCTGGATCCGGGCGTGGCGGCCCCGGTAGTGGGGCATGACCGAGCCGATCAGCGCGATCCGGGCCTCCTTGCGGTCGGCCTTCCGGCGGATGCGCAGGTCCATCACCGGGGCCGTCTCCGCAGGATCGGCGTCGACGATCAGGATGACGTCCGCCGCGGAGAGGTCGGTCTGCCGCCCCGCATAGGCGCCGACCGAGGCGGCGATGCGGCCGTCCGCCCGGTGGTCGACGTTGTTGGTCTTCAGCACCAGGCGGGCGAACTTGGAGAGCAGGTACGCCTCCTCGTTGGCCAGCTTGCCGCCGCCGATGACGCCGAAGCCCTCACCGCCCTTCGCGGCGGCCACCGCCTGGAACCGTTCGGCGATGACCCGGAAGGCCTCGGTCCAGGTGACGGGCACGAAGGCCCCGTCCCGCTTCACCAGCGGACGGGTGATCCGCTCCCGGTTCTGGAGATACTTGTAGTTGAAGCGGCCCCGGTCGCAGAGCCAGCCGTTGTCGATCGCGTCGTTCTCACGGGAGGTGACCCGCAGCAGCTCGCCGTGCCGGTACTCCAGGCGCACGTTGCAGCCCACCGGGCAGTGGGTGCAGATCGCATCGGCCTTGGAAAGGTCCCACGGACGCGCCCGGAACCGGTACAGCTCCGAGGTCAGCGCGCCCACCGGGCACAGCTCGATGGTGTTGCCGCTGAAGTACGAGTTGTACTCCTGGCCGTCCATCGTCGTGATGGTGTTCAGGTGGCCGCGCTCCTCGATGATCAGGGTGCCCTCCGCCGCGATCTCGTCGTCGAAGCGCACGCAGCGGCGGCAGAGGATGCACCGCTCGTTGTCCAGGATGATGAAGTTGCCCAGCTCCACCGCCTTGTCCTTGCGGACCTTGGGATCCAGCAGGCGGCTGGTGGTCTGCCCGTAGGCGAAGGTCAGGTCCTGCAGGTCGCACTCGCCGCCCTTGTCGCAGACCGGGCAGTCCAGCGGGTGGTTCAGCAGCAGGAACTCCAGCACGCCCCGGCGCAGGTCGCTCACCCGCTGGGTCTGGGTGTGCACCACCATGCCGTCGCTGACGCGGGTGGTGCAGGCCGGCTGCGGCTTGGGGATCTTCTCGATTTCGACCAGGCACATGCGGCAGACGCCCACCGGGTCGAGCTTGGGGTGGTAGCAGAAGACCGGGATGTCGATCCCGACCTGCTTGGCCGCCTCCACCACCAGCGTGCCCTTGGGAACCCGCGCGGTGCGACCATCGATGGTTACGGTGACCAGCTCCTGCTCGCTCACGCCGGCCGCACCTCCTTCACGCGGTTGATGTAGCGGTCGAGCTCCTCGGGGAACAGCTTCAGCAGCGAGGCCGGGAAGGCGACCGCGGCGTCGGACAGGACGCAGATGGTGGTCCCCGCCATCTGGGTCTGCATGTCGGCGATCATCTTCAGGTCGCCCTCCGTGCCGCCGCCTTCCTTGATCCGGGTGAAGACCCGCTCCAGCCAGTGGGTGCCCTCTCGGCAAGGCGTGCACTGGCCGCAGGACTCGTGGGAGTAGAACCGGGCCCAGTACAGCGCCACGTCCACCAGGTCGACGGTGTCGTCGTAGACGATCACCGCCGCGGTGCCCAGCAGCGAGCCCGCCGCCGCCACCGACTCAAAGTCCATGGGCACGTCCAGGTGGTCAGGCGTGAGCATCGGGGTCGACGAGCCGCCGGGCTGCACCGCCTTCAGCTTGCGACCGGGCCGGAGGCCGCCGGCGATCTCGATCACGTCCCGCAGCTTCACGCCCATCGGCAACTCGTAGTTGCCGGGGCGCTGCACGCAGCCCGACACCGTGAAGATCTTCGGGCCGCAGGACTTGGGGTTGTCGGGATTGGCGGTGATCTTCGTGTACCACTCCCAGCCGTTCTTGATGATGTGCGGCACGTTGGAGATGGTCTCCACGTTGTTGATGATGGTCGGGCAGCCGTACAGGCCCACCACCGCCGGGAACGGCGGCTTCACCCGCGGCTCGCCGCGCCGGCCCTCCAGCGAGTTGAGCAGCGCGGACTCCTCGCCGCAGATGTAGGCGCTGGCGCCCCGGTGCACGGTGATCTCCTGGCTGAAGCCGGTACCCAGGATGTTCTGGCCGACATAGCCCTTCCGCCGGGCGTCCTCGATGGCCTTCATCAGGATCTCGGCGCCCCGCTTGAACTCGCCGCGGATGTAGATGAACGACTGCGTGATCCGGTTGGCATACGCGGTGATGAGGATCCCCTCGATGAGCTGGTGGGGATTGGCGTAGATCAGGGTGCGGTTATTGCAGGTGCCGGGCTCGGACTCGTCCGCGTTCACCGTGAGGTAGCGGGGCCGGCCGTCGTTGGGCAGGAAGCTCCACTTGACCCCGGCCGGGAAGCCGGCGCCGCCGCGGCCGCGGAGGTTCGCCTTCTTGACCTCCTCCACGATCGCCTGGGGCTCCATGGCGAGGGCCTTGCGGAGAGCCTGATACCCGCCCTGCGCTTCGTACACATCGATGTTGGTCAGGTCGACCTTCCCGATGCCTTTCGTCAGCACAGGTTCAAACTGGATCATGTCTCTGCCTCCTCTTCACTCGCCCTCTGCCGGCCCGGACCCCGCGTCGGCGGCCTGCGGCGCGCCCCCGTCAGCCGGCGCGTCCGGGGCGGACCCGTCCGCGGACGGCCGGGCGGCGCCGTCCACCACCTGATAAGGGGGAGCCGTTCCGCCGGACTCGGCCGGAGGAGCCTGCGCAGCGGCACCGGGGGCAGACGGGTCGGGGGACCCTTCCGCAGCCGGACCGGCCGCGGCGGGGGCAGGCGTACCGGCGTCAACGAACCCCGGCCACTCGTCCTGGCTCTCGCCGTTCATCAGCGGCAGCTTCTCCAGGAACCGGTCCGGCCCCTCGCCGGCGCGCAGGGCGGCGACCAGGGCGTCGAACTTCTCCCGCGTCACCTTCACCACGTACTCGGTGTCCACGTGGATCACCGGCGCCAGGTCGCAGGCCGCCAGGCACTCGCCGGTGACCTCCAGGGTGATCAGGCCGTCCGGCGTCGTCTCGCCCACCTTGATGCCCAGGGTCTTCTCCATGTGCTCCACCAGCTGGCTGCCGCCGGCCAGCAGGTGGCAGGCCATGTTGCCGCACACCGTGATCAGGTACTTGCCGACGGGCTGCCGCCGGAACATGGTGTAGAACGAGCAGACCGACTGGACGTAGGAGGGGGCAACGCCGCAGATCTCGGCCACCGCCTCGATGTCCGACTGGGCGATGTACCGTCCTTCCCGCTCGCGCATGGCCAGGTGGAGCAGCGGCAGGATGGCCGACCGCTCGCGGCCCTCGGGGTAGCGGCGGAGGATCGCCTCCACCTCGTCCTTGCAGGTCTCCGGCCAGCGGGGCGGGTGGACCTCCTCGATCATCGCCTTCTTTGCGTGCTCAGCCATTTAGCGGTCCACCTCCCCAAACACGGGATCGATGGTGGCGATGGCGCCGACCATGTCGGAGAGCAGGTGGCCCTCCAGGAGCACGGGCAGGGAGTAGACGGCGTAGAACGAGGGGGGACGCACCCGGACCCGCATCGGCTTGTTCCCGCCGTCGGACACCACGTAGAAACCGATCTCGCCGCGCGGCGACTCGATGGACACGTAGACCTCGCCCGCAGGGACGTCAAAGCCGTGGTGCACCAGCTTGAAGTGGTGGATGAGGGCTTCCATGGAATGCTTCACTTCCTGCTTGGGCGGCAGGACCAGCTTCCGGTCGTCGATGATGTACCGGTCGTCCCAGGGGAGGTTGTCCAGGGCCTGGCGGATGATCTTCAGCGACTCGAACATCTCGTCGAAGGTGATCGCCACCCGGGACCAGGAGTCGCCGTCGGTATACACGGGGACCTTGAAGTCGTAGTTTTCGTAACCCAGGTACGGGTAGTACTTGCGCACGTCGTAGTCCGAGCCGGTCACCCGCAGGTTGCGGCCGGTGAGGCCGTAGCGCAGCGCCTGCTCGTAGGTGATCACGCTCACGCCCTTGGCCCGGTCCACGAAGATCGGGTTGTGGAGCATGACGTCCTTCAGCTCCTGGATGCGCCCCGGAGCCACCTTCAGGAAGTCCTCGACCATCTCCTTGAAGTTGTGGGGCAGGTCGTAGGCCAGGCCGCCCACCCGCATGTAGCTGGGGTTCATCCGCTGGCCGGTGGTGTGCTCGAAGATGTCGAGGATGCGGTCGCGCAGCTCAAACGCCCAGAAGATGGGCGTGCCGATGTTGCCGTAGTCAAGGCCGCCGGTGCCGAGGCCCACCAGGTGGGAGGCAACCCGGTTCAGCTCCAGCAGGATGACCCGCGTCACCCGGGCCTTCTCCGGGATGCGGTCCTCGATGCCCAGCAGCTTCTCCACGGCCATCACGTAGCCGGTGTTGTTGGAGATGGGCGACAGGTAGTCCATCCGGTCCATGACGGTGGTGGCCTGGTTCCAGGTGAGGTGCTCGGCCGTCTTCTCGATGCCCGTGTGCAGGAAGCCGGTCTCGGGCTCGGCCTTGACCACCGTCTCGCCCTCGAGCTCCAGCTTGACCCGCAGGACCCCGTGCGTCGCAGGGTGATGCGGGCCGATGGAGAGCGTCATGCGCTCGGGGCGCTGCTCCTCCAGGTGCAGGTCTTCTGCCATGCTCACCCTACTCTCCTTCCTTGGCGGGCTCCGTCTCGACGAAGGGGTGGTACCGGTTCTCGTCGGCGGGCAGCTCGAGGTTGATGAGGGCGCGCGGGCCCCGCAGCGGGTAGTCGCGGCGCAGCGGGTGCCCCTCCCAGTCGTCGGGGTTCAGGATGCGGGTCAGGTTGGGGTGGCCCACGATGTTCAGACCGAACTGGTCCCAGATCTCCCGCTCCGCCGGGTTGGCCATCTCCCAGATGTGGCTCAGGCTCTGGACGGGTTCCTTTTCCGTCAGCTTCACCCGCACCCGGATCATCCCGAGCCCCTTGTCGCCCTTGGGGTCCTTCTCGGGCATCTCCCGCAGGTGGTAGACCAGCTCGAAGCGCGGCTCCCGCTTGGGCCAGTAGTCCGCCGCGGTGATGTCCACCAGCATGTGGAATCCCCGCTCTTTCAGCCAGCGGGCCACCGGCTCGTGCACGTCGCTGGCCACGTAGACCTGGGGGATCAGGTCGTTGGTCGGGGGAATCTGCTCCACCTTGCCGGGGAACGCCTCGATCAGGGCGGGGATGACCTCGTGATTGACACGCTCGCGGGCGGCGGCCACCCGCTCATGCATCGCACTAGCCACGGACGATGATGCCTCCCCTCGGGTCCTCCTTGCGGATGCGGTCGCGCAGCTTCTGCACCGCGTAGATCACGGCTTCAGGGGTCGGCGGGCACCCCGGGACGTAAATGTCCACCGGGAGCAGGTTGTCGACGCCCTGCATGATGGCGTAGTTGTCGAAGATGCCGCCGGAGGAGGCGCACGCGCCGAACGCGACGACCCACTTGGGCTCCAGCATCTGGCTGTAGACCCGCTTGATCACCGGGGCCATCTTGTTGGAGACGCGGCCCGAGATGAAGATCAGGTCCGCCTGCCGCGGCGACGCCCGGAACGCCTCGGAGCCGAACCGGGCGATGTCATACCGGGGGCCCGAGGCCAGGTTCATCATCTCGATCGCGCAGCAGGCGAGACCGAAGGTGAGCGGCCAGATGGAGTTGGACTGCGCCCAGCGCAGGAACGAATCGACCGTGGTGGTCACGAACCCCCCCTGGTCCCTGAACACGCCGTCCGCGCTCATCGCCAGTCGAAGCCTCCCTTCTTCCACACGTAGGCGTACCCGATGGCCAGAACGGCCATGAAGGTGATCATCTCCACCAGGCCGAAGGCGCCCAACTCGCGCAGGTTGACGGCCCAGGGATAGAACGACGCCGCCTCGACGTCGAAGATGACGAAGAGCATGGCCACGAGGTAGAACTTCACCGGGAAGCGGCCGAGGAACGGAGCCGTGGGATAACCGGATTCATAAGGCTGCAGCTTGTAGGGTTCCGGCTTCTTGCGCCCGAAACTGGTGCCCAGGACGCTCATGGCCGCCGCAAACAGCAGCGCGACCAGCAGGTAGATGAGCACGGGCAGGTAGGAAGATTGCATGCGCCAGCCTCCTTTTGGTCACAATAAGCAAAGAAGAAAACCAACCGCAGGAGATTGTGAAGCCCGGCACGTAGGTCGGTCCAGGTACACCGCAACGGATCCTACGGGTGCAAAAGTAGGACCGACCCTCCTAGACAGTATACCAAGGTGCCATGTCAAATGTCATCCTTTATGTGAATGGGCTCCCAAGCAAAAGACGGGCGGGCCACCCGCCGCCATCGCACCGGATGGCCTTCCGGCCAGGATCCGCCTGATTCTAGAACAAGAATGCACAAGATAAATGTTACCGTTAACGGGTGATAAGATTCAAGTTCAACTGTCCTTCCAGGTCCACCAGAGCGACCAGCCCCTGGTACACCCGGTCCACCCACGTGGCCGCAGGCAGCGGCTCCGCCGCGATCAGGTCCACCCGGCGCCTCCCGTCCCCGGGCAGCGGGACCCACGCCCGGCCAACGACCTCTCCCGCCCGCAGCGGCGCCCGCAGCGGGCGCTTCAGGTCCACCTGCACCTCCGGCACCGCGCCGGTCTTCCGGGGCACCACCACCGCCAGCTCCTCCCGGAGGGCGACCGGCACCGCGCGCCGCTTGCCGCCCCGCACCGGCAGGTGCACCAGCACCTCGCCGGCCCTTCCCAGCCGCGCCAGCGCGAAGTTCCGAAAACCCCACTCCAGCAGGGCCGCCGACTCCCGCCAGCGGTTGGAGGCGTTCAGCACCACCGCGATCAGCTTCTGGTCGTCCCGTGTCGCGCTGGCGATCAGGCAGGGCCCTGCTGCGCCGGTGGTGCCCGTCTTCACCCCGTCGGCGCCCGGCAGTCCTCCCCGCAGCAGCCGGTTGGTGTTGTACAGGACCACCTTCCGGCCCAGCTCCTCGTACGTCAGCTCCTTCTGCGGGGCGGCGACGATCTCGGCGAAAAGCGGGTTCTGCAGCGCGGCCCGGGTGATGACCGCCAGGTCGTAAGCGGTGCTGAGGTGCTCCGGATGGGTGAGCCCGTGAGGGTTCACGAAGTGGGAGTTGCGCGCGCCCAGCCGCTCCGCCCGCTCGTTCATCAGGTCGGCGAAGGCCTCCACCGAGCCGGCGATATGCTCGGCGATGGCCACGGCCGCGTCGTTCCCGGAGAGCATGAGGAGCCCGTGCACCAGGTCGTGAAGGGTGTGGACCTCCCCTTCCCGCAGGTACATGGAGCTTCCGGGGGTCTGGGCCGCCCGCTTCGAGACCGTCACCCGGGCGTCCAGGTCGCCCCGCTCCAGGGCGATGAGCGCCGTCAGTACCTTGGTGGTGCTGGCCGGATGGAGCCGCACGTGCGCATTCCGCTCCCAGAGAACGTCGCCGGTCGCGGCGTCCATGAGGATGGCGCCGTGGGCCCACAGGCTGGGAGGCGACTCCACCACGTCCCGGTAGTGGTCCACCAGCGGCCTGGGAGCGGCTGCCGCCTCCGCGCCGGAGATCAGCAGCAGTGCGGCGATCATCCCGGCGATGGCCCGGCGGACGCAGTTCACGAAACACCACCTCCAGGGGCTATTATGCGGCGGGGCGCGGCGCAGTTAACCGCGCCATTTCACGGTTGCGTCCCCTGAAGATGGAGCGTCCGGCCCCGAAAGGCCGGACGCCGTTCTCTGCGTTCTTGCCGTCCGATGGGTCATCATTGGGTCTTGATGTTGATCCAGTACGGGCCGCCCTCCAGCTTGTGGTCCACTGGTTCGCCGTTGAGCGCAAGCTGAAACCCGGCCACGAAGCCGATGCGAATCCGGAAATCCTTGCCGGTGAACGACAGCGGACCGCTGGCCTTGCTCCAGTAGAGGGTCTCGCCGCCACTGTACACCTCGAGCCACGGGAAGCCCTGGGTGAAGTCCATCTCCAGCTGGACCTCCGAGGCGGTGATGGTGATGTCCACCTCGTCTCCCTGGGGGGCGCCGACCGTGATCACGGGCTTCGCCGGCACCGGCTGCCCGGACGCGGGCGGCTGCTCGGGCTCCGGTTCGGGCTCCGGCTCGGGTTCTGGCTCGGGTTCGGGCTGCTGCGCCGTCGTCCCCGGCTCTTGCGCCACCTGGCCGGGCTCCTGCGGCGGGGGCGCCGCCGCCTGGCGGCCCCAGAACCACCAGCCGGCCGCCGCCAGCGGCAGGATCAGGATCAGCGCGACCATCAGCCGGCGGAGGAAGTACACGCCCGGCCCCGGTCCGTTGCGGCGGCGCTTGGGACGGCTCCGGCTGGATCGGCGGGGAGGCGTGGCGAACGCCGGCTGCCGGGGCTCCGCGGACGCACGGGGGGCGCTGGCTGCGATCGCCGCTTCCGGCTCGCGGGCGGGAGCTTCGGCCGGGCCGCCGTTCCCGGCGCCATCCTCGGCCGCCGGGCGGGCTTTGAGCGCCTTGTACTCCTCCACCAGGCCCTCGCCGTCCAGGCCGAGGAAGTTGCCGTAGCTCCGCAGGAAGCCCTTGACGTAGACCTCGCCGGGGATGAGCACCGTCCGGCCCGATTCCAGCGCATCCAGGTACTTCTTGCGGATGCGGGTCTCTTCCTCCACTTGCTCCAGCGTGAGCCCTTTGGCCAACCGCGCCGCCTTCAGGCGCCGGCCGATCTCCTCCATATCATCAACCTCCCGTAGCGGAGACAACCCCGGGTGGTAGTCGCGGACTCCAACTGCACCCAACTTCTCCGGGAACGGGCGAAATCCCTCCCGGCCTGTCGCAGCTTTGTGAAAAGGGGCGCCAGGCGGGAGGCACCCCGCTGCGCGCCCCTACATCCCGTCTGCGGCCGGCACCACGATGCCGCCCGCCCCGGCGATCCGCTCCAGGCCCTGGCGATGGCTGTCCTCGTCGTAGGAGTCCACCAGCCGCTCGTCCACCGTCACGCGGAATCCCGCGCCCACCGCCGATTCCACAGCCGCCAGGACGCACACGGGCGTGATCAGCCCGGTGACGATGACCTCCTCCACCCCCTGGCCTTTGAGGAACTCCAGCACCTGGACCCCCGTGCGGCCCACCAGGGCGGCGGGTCCCTTCATGACGCAGCCGTCCACCAAGCGGTAGGTGGGCTTTTGGATGAGGATCAGGTCGTCGCCCAGCCGCTCGAAGGCGGCCGCGATCACGGCCGTCGGCTGCCAGCCGGGCGTGCCGTACTCGCAGTGGGGCGGGTACAGTTTCAGCTCTTCACGGTAGGCCTCGTAGGCCTTGTCCATGTAGGCCTCGAAGCGGTCCGGCCCCATGGTCTCCTGCAGCATGCGCCGATAGGTCACCAGGTGCTCCGGGTGATGGAGCGGCGGGTGGGTGTCCGCGGTGGCCACGACAAACCCGCCCTCGCGGTGCACCTCATCCATCAGGTCGGCGATGCGCTGCATCTTGGGGTCTGACCGCCGGAAGCTGGTCAGGCTGCCCTGCTCATCGTTGAAATCGACCTGGGTGTCGATCACGAAAAGCGCTCGCTTGGCCATCGAGGCCCTCCTTTCTCCCTCTAGGGATGCAGCCGGTTCAGGAGGCGCGGGAAGGGAATGGTCTCGCGCACGTGCTCCAGGCCGCAGATCCACGCGACGGTCCGCTCGATGCCCAGGCCGAACCCGGAGTGGGGGACCGAGCCGAACCGGCGCAGGTCATAGTACCAGCCGTAGGTGTTCATGTCCAGACCGTGCTCCTCGAACCGGCGCTTCAGGAGCTCAGGGTCGTGGATGCGCTGGGAGCCGCCGATGATCTCGCCGTACCCCTCGGGGGCCAGCAGGTCCGCGCCGAGCACCACGTCGGGGTTCTCGGGGTCGGGCTGCATGTAGAACGCCTTGACCTTGACCGGGAACTTCTCGACGAAAACCGGCTTCTCGAACTGCTGCGTCAGCACCGTCTCGTGCGGCGCGCCGAAGTCCTCGCCCCACTCGATCGGCTCCCACTCGTCGCCGGGTTTGTGCAGCTTCTTCAGCATCTCCACGGCCTCGGTGTAGGTAATGCGGGGGAAGGGCGGCTCCACCTTCTCCAGCAGGGTCGTGTCGCGGCCGATGAGCTGCAGCTCCTTCGACCGGCGCTCCAGCACCCGGCGGACGACGTAGGTGACCATCTCCTCCTGAAGCCGCATGTTGTCCTCGTGGGTGAAGTAGGCGGCCTCAGGCTCCACCATCCAGAACTCGATCAGGTGCCGCCGGGTCTTCGACTTCTCCGCCCGGAAGGTCGGGCCGAAGGTGTAGACCCGGCCCAGGGCCATTGCCGTCGCCTCGACGTGCAGCTGGCCCGACTGGCTCAGGTAGGCCGGCTCATCGTTGACGTACGTGGTCTCGAACAGGGTGGCTCCCCCTTCGGCCGCCGTTCCCATCAGGATGGGTGATTCGGTCAGGACGAAGCCGTTCTCCTGCAGGAACTGGTGGATCGCCATGGTGATCTCGTTGCGGATCCGCAGGATCGCCACCTGGCGGTTGGACCGGATCCAGAGGTGCCGGTGGTCCATCAGGAACTCCGTGCCGTGCTCCTTCTTCGTAATGGGGTACTCCTCGGCGATCTGCACGATCTCCAGGTCCTGCACGCCGATCTCGTACCCGCCGGGGGCCCGGTCGTCCTTGCGGACGCTCCCGCGGATGATGATCGACGACTCCTGCGTCAGCCGCTTGCCGGCCTCGAAGACCTCCGGCGGCACGTCCTTGATGAAAAGCACGGCCTGGCAGACGCCCGTTCCGTCGCGGAAGATGATGAACTGGATCTTGCCCGAGCTCCGGTAGTTCTGCACCCAGCCGCGCAGCTCCACCGTCTGGCCCTCGTACTGCGGCAAGCGATCAACGGTAACCCATTTCATGACCGATGTTCCTCCTGCATGGGATCAACGTCTCCCCTGAATGATACCACGCGAACCGCCCTATGGAAAATGAATTGGCCGCGGGCGGAAGACCGTGCGTGCTATAAATCATTGGAGTCGAAACTAGAAGATAGGTTATAATCAAGGCAACGTACCACGGTACGCGGCCGAGGAGGGATGCCCATGTCCCACCTGCACGAACCGGACGCGCACTACTCGGCCCGGCGCGCGTGGCGCCGGCGGGAGGCCCGGCGCAGGCGTTACGCCCGCAGGCGCGCCCTGGCGCTGCTGACCCTGATTGGCGTGCTCGTGGGGCTGGGCTTCGGCGTCCGCTGGGCGGTCATGCGAATCCGGCACGCCCTGGCGCCCCCTTCCTCCCCGGACGTCACCGAACCGGTCGAACAGGCGCCCGCGGCCCTGCCCTTTGCCCCGGAACGGATCCTGGAGGCCCCCGACCTCACGGGCGACGGCGAACCCGAGCGGGTGGCGGTCTCCGCGGCCGACGACGGCCGCCTCCAGGTGGCCCTGGTGGACGGGTGGGGGCCGGATGCCGCGCTCCTGGGGCAGCCGATCAGCATGCCGGAGGGGCCGGTGGAGATCATGGACCTGCCCCGGGCACAGGGCCTGCTGGTCTGGCGCGGCGCCCTTCCCCGCCTGGGGGAGCCCGTGGAGGTCTCCGTCGGCGGCGAGCCTGCCCTGGAGGCCCGCGGTGGCGAGCCCTTCTTCCGGGCGTGGGCGCTCGACGCCGAGCACGGGTTGGTGCCGGCCGACTACTACGCGGCCCTGGCCCCCGTGGCGCCGCCTGAGCCGACTGTGATCGTGGTGGACAAGGGGCTCAACGTCCTCTGGTACTACGAGGACGGCGAACTGGTCCAGACCGCCCGGGTGTCCACCGGCCGCCACGTCGCCGGCCCCGCCCCATCACCAGACAACTGGACCGAGAACCTCCTCACCCCCACCGGCCGGTTCACGGTGACCCTCATGGTGCCGGGCATGCCGTACTATAAGGAGGGGATCGACGCCCTCGACCCCGCCAACCCGCTGGGCACCCGCTGGATCGGCTTCACCGTGTTCGAAGGCGACGGCGGATCGCTGTGGGCGATCCACGGCACCAACGCCCCCGAGGCCCTGGGCCGGTGGAACTCGGAAGGGTCGATTGTCATGAGCAACGGCGAGGTCGAGCAGCTCTACGAGCGGGTGGAGCTGGGCACGCCGGTCATCATCACGAACAGCCTGGAGGGGCCCTAGCCGTTCCCGGCGGATGAGACGGAAGGAGACACCGGCGGCCGCGGTGCGCCCGCGGCCGCCGGTTCTGATTTGCGCAAAGGCCTATCCACACCGGGGACTCGCCCGGCCCTCGGCCTGTCCGCCTGGCAGACGGCCTCCGTTCATCTCCCCGGCCGCTTACCCTTCCGCCTGGCCCGCGCCCGCTCCGCCGCCGGGTCGGTCTCCGGCGGTGTCGGCCCCCGGCGGGGAGTACAGCGGACGGGCCGCCGGCTCACCCCGGCTCCCGCCGCCCGGCGGGCCTCCCCGGCCACGCCGGACCCGCACGATCAGCCAGATCACGCCGCCGACGATGCCGACCAGGACGGCCAGGAAGAGCAGGCCGGGGATCAGGCCGACGAGGGCTACCAGGAGCCCCTCCGCGAAGTGGATGGTGGCGTTCCACGAAAACAGGAAGCTGTCCCGCATCCGCTCGCCCAGGCTCTGCGGGCTGCGGGCCGGCGCCGGCACGCCAGGCTCGTACATGAAGACGCTCACGGTGCTGAACGCCACCTGGTTCGCCAGGAAGTTGTACCGGCCCTTCAGCGACTCCAGCTCGGCGGTCACCCGGGCGATCTCCCGCTCCAGCTCGATCATCTCAGAGATCGTGCCGCTCCGTTCGTACAGCCTGTTGAGCTGCGCCAGGTGGGCCTCGCCGGTCTCGATGCGCGCCTCCAGGTCCAGGTACTCCTCGGTGACGTCGTTGGTCCACTGGCGGAGGCTCTGTACCTCGCCCAGCTCCCGGAGCAGGTCCAGCAACGGGCCGAAGTTGCCGGCCGGCACCCGCAGCGTCATCGCCACCCGGCGCCCCTGCTCGCGGGTGCCCGTCACCCGGTTTTCCTGGACGTAGCCCCCCGACCGCGTCAGGGCGTCGGTGATCGAAGTCAGGGCCTCGTCCACGTCCCGGACGCTCAGCTCGACTTCGGCATTCTGGATGATCTTCCGATCCGCTGTCGGGGCAGCGGCCTCGTCGCCGGGATTCTCCGCCGTATCCAGGAAGCTGACGCTGCCCGCCCAGGGCGTACCCGCCGGAACCTCCGCCGCCGGGGCCGGGCTGGGCGAACTGGCACTGCCGCTGCGGCCGCCCGGGCCGCCGCTGTCCCGGGCCGCACTCTGGGGAGCGCCGCCGCAGCCGCCCAGGATCAGGGACAGGACCACCAGGAGCGCGAGCCACACGGTTCTCTTTCTGTCGTTCATCCGGTGCAACCCCTCTCTGTGCGCACAGGCGTCCTGCCCGATAGACGGTCCGCGCAGGGGTCCGGTTCCACTCCCGCCCGCCGCGGCCGCTCCCGGATCCATGCGGAGCGTGAACCCTCCCCGACGCGGAGGCGGTGCGCACCCCCTGCGCACCGCCTCCGCTTCTTGCCGCTTCCGGCTACACCGGCGTCACCGGGCGCTTCTTCGCCGGCCAGTTCTGCTGCCTCGTCTCGTAGAGGGCGAACCGGGCCAGCAGCTCCTCCCGGACCCGCTCGAAGGGGATGATCCCGTCGACGATCAGCTCCGACGCGAGCCGGTAGATGTCGATGTCCTTCTGGTACTCCTCCCGGAGCCGTGCCACGTACGCCGGCCGCTCCTCCGGCGGCAGCTCCGCGATCTTGTTCGCGTAGACGGCGTTGACCGCCGCCTCCGGGCCCATGACCGCGATCGAGGCGGTGGGCAGGGCCAGGGTGCAGTCCGGCTCGAACGCGGGCCCCGCCATGGCGTAGAGGCCGGCGCCGTAGGCCTTGCGCACCACCAGGCAGATCTTGGGCACCGACGCCTCGCTGACCGCGGCGATGAACTTGGCGCCGTGCCGGATGATGCCCTGCCGCTCCACCTTGGTGCCGATCATGAAGCCCGGCACGTCGGCCAGGAAGAGGAGCGGGATCTCGAAGGCGTCGCAGAGCCAGATGAACCGGGCGGCCTTGTCGGCCGAGTCCACGAAGAGCACGCCGCCCTTCACCCGGGGCTGGTTGGCCACGATCCCCACCACGCGCCCCCCGATCCGGGCCAGCCCGGTGATGAGTTCCGGGGCGAACCGCTTCTTGATCTCAAACCAGGAGCCCTCGTCGATGATCCGGTCGATGAGCTCATACATGTCGAAGGCGGCGTTCTGGTTCACCGGCACGATCTCCGCCAGCGGCCGGCCGGTTTTCGGCTCCGCCGGCGGCGCCGGGGCGGGCCGCTCGCCGGTGCGCTGCGGGAAATAGCTCAGGTAGCGGCGGGCGAGCTGGATGGCCTCCTCCTCCGTCTCGCAGAGCACGTCGCCGCAGCCGGAGACGGCGGTGTGCATCTCGGCGCCGCCCATCTCCTCCAGGGTCACCTTCTCGCCGATCACCATCTCCGCCATGCGGGGCGAACCCAGGTACATGGAGGCGTTGCCCCGGACCATGAAGACCACGTCGCAGAACGCCGGGATGTAGGCGCCGCCCGCCGCGCTGGGCCCGAAGAGCAGGCAGATCTGCGGGACGAGCCCGCTGAGCCGCACCTCGTTGTAGAAGATGCGGCCGGCGTGGCGGCGGCCGGGGAACATCTCCACCTGATCGGTGATGCGCGCCCCCGCGGAGTCCACCAGGTAGAAGATGGGGATGCGCAGCCGCTCGGCGGTCTCCTGGATCCGCAGGATCTTCTCCACCGTGCGGGCCCCCCACGAACCCGCCTTCACGGTGGAGTCGTTGGCCATGACGGCCACCGGCCGCCCGTCGATCCGCCCCAGCCCGGTGACCACGCCGTCCGCCGGCAGATCCGGGGCCTCACAGTTGGCGAACAGGCCGTCCTCCACCAAGGAGCCATCGTCCAGCAGAAGCCGAATCCGCTCCCGGGCGAAAAGCTTCCCCTTCGCCCGCGCCTGCTCGTGGTACTTGGGCGCGCCTCCCTGCTTGATGCGCGCCTCCCGCGCCTTCAGCTCAGCATCCAGGCTCATCGCCCTCTCCCCCCTCTGCCGATTCTCCTCTCCCCAGCGGAACGCTGCCCGGCCGAAGCCCTGCCAACCCCCTGTGTCGCGCCCGGCCTCATCGCCGCCGCCGAGCGGGCGCAGCGCCCCAGCTCATCCGAGACCCGGGTGCAGAGCCCGGACGAAGTTAACCCTGAACGTGGGTCCAGCGCCTGGGCGAGGTCAACCCGGAATGTGGGTGCTAGCGCCTGGACGAAGCCACCCCGGAATGCGGGTGCTGGCGACCGGACGAAGCCAACCCGGAATGCGGGTGCTAGCGCCTGGGCGAAGCCAACCCGGAATGTGGGTGCTAGCGCCTGGGCGAAGCCAACCCGGAATGCGGGTGCTAGCGCCTGGACGAAGCCAACCCGGAATGTGGGTGCTAGCGCCTGGGCGAAGTCAACCCGGAACGCGGGTCCAGCGCCTGGACGAAGTCAACCCGGAACGCGGGCGCTGGCGACCGGACGAAACCAACCCGGAATGTGGGTGCTAGCGCCTGGGCGAAGTCAACCCGGAACGCGGGCGCTGGCGACCGGACGAAACCAACCCGGAATGCGGGTGCTAGCGCCTGGACGAAGCCAACCCGGAATGCGGGTACCGCGCCCCGGCGCAGCCCACCCGACATCCGGGCGCGGCACCCCCGACGAAGCCAGCCCGGAACGCGGGTGCCGCGCCGCCACGAAGCCAGCCCGGAACGCGGGTGCGGCACCCCGACGAAGCCCTCCCGAACGATCGGCTGTCCGCCCCGGCTCGGTCCTGCCCCTATGCTGACACAGCTCCTGGATGCCGGGGTATGCGGCCCCGTACGGGGCAATCTCCCCGGCACTCTACCGCAGCGCCCGCAGGGCCCGCTCGATGGCTTCGATCCCCTCCGTCTCCGCCGCCAGCGCCCGATCCAGGCAAGCCGCCACCTCTGCGCGGCGCTCCGCCAGCGGTGCCCCCGGATACGGCGCCAGCGCCGATGCCTCCGCCAGGGCGTCCGCCACGCGCCGATAGGCGCCGACCGCCCGCTGCAGCGCATCCGCCTCCGGGTACCGGCCCGCCAGGTCGGCCAGGTAGGCGGCAGCGTCGCTGCGGGCCGCGTGCAGCACCGCCAGGTTGTAGCTGTGGCCACGCCCCGGCTCCGGCCCGTGCAGCGGCATGCCGGTGGCCGCCAGGGTCGTGCGCCAGAACTGGTAGGCCTGGCGGCCGTGCTGCAGCCACATGTCCCGGGACGCCGGGGCCCAGAAGTGGTCCACGGCAAAGCGGAGCGAGGCCACCTCGGCGGCCCGCCGGTCGAAGTCGGGGGTCAGGTCCAGCAGCGCGATGACCTCCGCCCGGGTAAAGGCCGCGTGGTCAGCCGGCGGCCAGGAGGCCACCTCCATCCACTGCGGCTCCGTCGGGGCCCCGGGCGTCAGGCAGGCCCACCGGTCGCCCTCCACGCCCACCACCAGGCCGTACTCCTCGCAACCGAGCAGGTCGTACACGATCGCCGGCCGCCCCCGCTGCACGGCCTGCACCACCCGCTCGATGACCTCGGCCCGCACGTCTGCGTAGCCGGGGTCGCGGGGGCGAGCGGCGACCCGCTTGAACCAGACGCCCAGCCGCTCCCAGAGCGGGAAGACCTCGTGAAAGTTGAGTTCGTGGGGCGCGGAGGGCGAGATCACCAGGTCCAGCGTGAGCCGGAAGGCGTGGCCGGTGACGCCCGCCAGGTACCAGGGCTCCAGCCTGCGCCCGGCGTGGGCCAGGAGGCCGCCCAGCGCGCCCACCAGAGTGATTCGGTGCTCCATCAAGGCGACGTCGGTCAGCAACACGGTGCTCCCTCCGCTTCTGCATGTACTGCACCATCTCGTTGCGTCGATCGGCGGGGGCGCCCGCACAGCCTGGGGCGCACACCCTTTTCGGTCCGGGCCGGGAACGAACCGTCCCCTGGCGGACTGACCGCACTCGGGGTATGACCGGCCACGCCCAGGGGACGGCCGGCCGCGCCCCTGGCCGCCGGCTACTCGCCGCGGAACTCCGGCGGCCGCCGCTCGGCAAAGGCGCGCAGCCCCTCCAGCCGGTCCCGGGTCGGCACGATGGACCGATACGCCTCCCACTCGGCGGCCAGCGCTCCGGCGAGGCCAGGGCCGGCATCAATGGCCCGCTTCGCGGCCCGCACCGCCAGCGGCGCCTGCCGGGCAATCTCTTCCGCGAGGGCCCGGGCGGCGTCCAGCAGCTCCTCCCGCCCGACTACCCGGTTCACCAGCCCCAGGGCGAGCGCCTCCCCGGCGGCGAGGCGGCGGGCGGTGAAGATCAGCTCCTTGGCCCTCGCCGGACCGATCAGCGCGGGCAGCCGCGCACAGCCGCCGGCCCCGGGGATGATGCCCCACCCGACCTCGGTGAGGCCCATCTGGGCGTCCTCTGCGGCGATCCGGATATCGCAGGCCAGGGCCAGCTCGAACCCGCCGCCGAAGGCCATGCCGTGGATGGCGGCGATCACCGGCATGGGCAGCTGGGCGACGCTGTTCACCGCCGACCGCAGCGCATGCACCGTGTCCAGCACCGCGGGCTCGTCCATCCCCTGCCGCTCCTTCAGGTCCGCGCCGCTGCAGAAGGATTTGGAGACGCCGCCGTGCACGACCACCGCCCGCACCGACCGGTCGACCGCGAGCTGGTGGGCCGCCTCCTGCAGATCCCGGACCACCTGGCGCGACAGCGCGTTGTGCCGGTCGGGGTTGTTCAGGGCGAGCCAGGCGACATGGCCCTCACGGGTCAGGATGACCTTCTCCATCCGAACGACTCCTCCCCATCACCGCAGGATTCCCCCCTGGTCTGCCGCCCGTCCCGTGGCGGCGCTCCCCGGTAGCGGAGCCGCAGCTCGGTGCGGGCCAGGCCATCCATCCCCGATCGTCCACGCAGGGAGACCTCCCGTGTCGGCGACGTCCCACCGGCACCCCCTGCCGCCCCGCCTCCCCATGGCGCCGCCGGGCGTTCAGAAGGCCGGCCCGATCAGCCCGAAGCCGCGGAAGGCCCGCAGCGCGCCCAGCGTGGCGTCCACCCGGCCGCCGTCCTCCGCCGGCCAGCCGCCGTCGGGCTGCTGCAGGCCGGCCAGCCGGTCCAGGAGACCGACCGCCAGGCCCAGGTGGCGCGCCGCCAGCCCCAGGTCGACGAAGGTGGTGAGCCACAGGGCCAGCTCCCGGGGAGACAGCGCGCGATCCCGCAGGGACGCGTACGCCGCGTCCGCCAGGGCATCCCCCGGACCGCCCCCCGGCGGCCGGCTCCAGATCGCCGCCGCCAGGATGAGCGTCTCCGTGTCCGCCTGGTCGGTCCCGTCCTCCAGCGCGCCCCGCAGCCACCGGGCGCCGCGGGCGATGGGGTCCGGGTGGTCGGGCTCCGCCACCAGGAGGGTGTAGACGGCCCGGGCGGTCATGTACGCCTGCGCCGCCGCCCCGGTCGTCCCCGGGTCGATCCAGGACCCGTCCACCTGCTGGGACCGGCGCACGAATGAGACGGCCCGCCCGGCCATCGGCGCGCCGGCCAGGGGCGGGATGTCCCGCAGCCACTGAATCAGGGTGCAGGTGGCGACCACCGACGAAGCCCCGGGGGCATCCACCGGGAACCCGCCGTCCGGGTTCTGCCGTTCTTCCAGGGTCCTGACCACCGACCTGTCGGGCTGGTCCCGGCCCAGGATCCCCTCCAGGCGCGTGACGTCCACTGCGGAACCGTGCGCCATGACGAAGGCCTTCGCCCGCGCCACGTCGATCTGCGGAAGTGCCACGAAGAATTACTCCTCTACCGTGATCTCCATGCGCAGCAGGGCGGCGGCAAAGGTCTTGCCCAGGTTGTCGCTGCGCAGCGACCGCGGGGCGCCACCGCCCAGGGCGCCGTGTACCACGAATTTCAACGCCTGGACGTTGGGCACCTCCCACCGCTCCACCGGCCCGGTGGCGACGGGGCTGAAGTACTCGGCGACCCGCTCCTTCGTCACGTGTTTGCGGATGATCTCCCACGCCGCGTCGTCGTTGGCGAAGAGCGAGATGTCCGAGGCGTCGCCCTTGTCGCCCGAGCGGGCGTGGCAGATGTCGATCAGCCGGATCCGCCTGGCCACCGGTCACACCTCCTCGACCTCGATCTTCACGTAGGGTTCGATCAGCTCCCGGGGGATGAGCGTCGACCAGAGCCCCATCAGCTCCCGGGGCTGGGGCGTGCCTGCCACCGCCGAGGCGGTGGGCGGTCCGGAGAGGAGCAGCGGCGGAAACTCCCGGGCCAGGATCTCGCAGTCCTTCTTGTTCCGGGTGCGGATGGCAATGCGCAGCCGGACCTCGTTGATCTGGTCCTCATCCACCGGCTCGGGGGCCAGGGCGCCCCAGAGCGAGTTGATGCCGATGTACTCCTCGTGGATCTCTTCGGGCTTTACCCCCTGCATCTCCAGCCGCGCCCGGATGATCTGCGCCGCCCGCTTCGCCTTGCTGTACGCCTTGGGCCAGCTGAACGAGATGTAGCCTTCCCCCATCCAGCCGTCGGCGTACCCCAGCAGCGCCTTCAGGGTGGGCGGCGCGGGACGGCCTTTCGTGCCGCTCACCCGCACGCGGTTCTCGCCGACCTGCTCCAGCCGGGTGGTGGTCAGGTCGCAGACCACGTCCGGGGTGACGTAGCTGGTGGGATCGTGGATCTCGTACAGGAACTGCTCCTTCACGCTCTTCAGGTCCACCCGGCCGCCGGTGCCCGGGGCTTTGGTGAGGATGAACGTGCCGTCCTCGCTGACCTCGGCGATGGGAAACCCGATGCGGTGCAGGTCCGGGATGTCCTCCCACCCCACCTGGTAGTTGCCGCCGGTGACCTGGCCGGAGCACTCCATCAGGTGGCCGAGCACGATCCCCTGGGCCAGCCGGTCCCAGTCGTCCGGAGCCCACCCGAACTCGTGGATCAGGGGACCCAGGAACTGCGCCGTGTCGGTGGTGCGGCCTGTGATGACCACGTCCGCCCCGGTGGCCAGGGCGTCGGCGACCACCCGGGCCCCCAGGTAGACCGAGGCGAAGAGCACCCGGTCCCGCACGTCGCCCAGCGCCTGTCCCGTCTCCTTGTCGGCGAAGGTAACCCCCCGGGCCTCCAGCTCATCCAGCCGGTCGTAGATGTCGTCACCGGTGACGCACGCAATCCTCACCGAGAGCCCCAGCTCCCGGGCGACCTCGGCCACCGCGCGGGCGGCGCCCCGCGGGTTGATGCCGCCGGCGTTGGTGATCAGCCGGATGCCCTTCTCCTTCGCGATGGGCAGCAGGTTGCGCATCATCGGGACCACGTCCCGGGTGTACCCGCCTGTCGGATCCTTGCGCCGGCCCTTCTCCAGGATGGCCAGCGTCAGCTCGGCCAGTGTGTCGAAGCTGATGTACTTCACGTCGCCGTACCGGGCCACGTCCAGCACCGGCAGGAGCGAGTCCCCGTAAAACCCCTGCCCGGCGCCGATGCGAACGGTGCGCACGCTATCTCCCCCCCTGTGCCTTGCGCCTGATCCGGTCCTTCCTCCGCGGTGCCAGACGGGCCCTGGCCAGCCGCTCCAGCAGGGTATCGGGATCGGGCCGGACGGGTTCGCGCCGCCTCCCCTCCACCCGCCCCAGCAGTTGCTCCAGCAGGGCGGAGGTGTGCATCCGCACGCCGAGCAGGAGGCCGAAACCCGGGGCCACGTTAAGCGGCTGCGGCACCGCGATCAGCACGATCCCGATCACTCCGCCCACGACCAACCAGATCACAAGGGGCCCAACCCTCCCCACGGCTCTGCCCGGGCCTGCCGGAACGCGGGTGCGCGGCAACCAGCCGGAGCCCCTTGCGAAGACCCTTCCGACAGGGACCACCGCCGTCAGCCCAGTTCCACCACCACGTCGCCCTCGTTGACGAAGTCACCTTCGCCCACCTTCACCGCCGTCACGGTGCCGCCCACCTCGGCGGTGATGGGGATCTCCATCTTCATCGACTCCAGGATGACCACGTCCTGGCCGGGGACCACCGCATCCCCCGGCTTGACCAGCACCTTCCAGACCGTCCCCGCCATGCTTGCCCTGATCATTGCAATTCCTCCTTGTCGTGGGATTCCTCCGCGCACCGGTCCATCCGGGCTCGAATGCGGGCCCGCTCCGCCGCGTAGGCACGGCTCAGCACCCCAGCTGCCGGGCGATGACCAGCCGCTGAATCTCGCTGGTGCCCTCGCCGATCTCGGTGAGCTTCGCATCCCGCCAGAAGCGGGAAACCGGCAGATCCTCCATGTAACCGGCCCCGCCGTGGATCTGGATCGCCTGGTTGGCCGCCCGGACCGCCGTCTCCGAGGCGAAGAGCTTTGCCATCGCCGCCTCCCGGGTGAACGGACGGCCCTGGTCCTTCAGCCAGGCCGCTTTCAGCACCATGTTCCGGGCCAGCTCGATCTCCATCGCCATGTCGGCCAGCTTGAACTGGATCGCCTGGAACTTGGAGATGGACTGGCCGAACTGGACCCGCTGCTTGGCGTACGCCAGGGCCGCATCCAGGGCCCCCTGGGCGATGCCCACCGCCA
Organism: Symbiobacterium thermophilum IAM 14863; assembly: GCF_000009905.1. GTDB lineage: Bacteria > Bacillota > Sulfobacillia > Symbiobacteriales > Symbiobacteriaceae > Symbiobacterium > Symbiobacterium thermophilum. The sequence goes on along the minus strand of NC_006177.1, from coordinate 1,710,565 downwards.
TGGCGCCGATCGAGATCCGGCCGCCGTCCAGCGTCGCCATGAACTGGCGGAACCCCTCGCCCTCCCGGCCCAGCAAGGCATCGGCCGGAAGCCTCACGTTGTCGAAGAACAGCGGCCGGGTATCGGACGACCGCAGCCCCATCTTCTCGTAGGCCGGTCCGATGGTGAAGCCCGGGGTCGGGTTGGGCACGATGAAGGCGCTGATGCCCCGATGCCCCTGGCCCGGCCGGGTGACCGCGGTACAGACGATGTAGCCGCAGTAGTTGGCGTTGGTGATGAAGACCTTCGAGCCGTTCAGCACCCACCCGTCGCCGTCCCGGACCGCCGTGGTCTTGGTGGCGGCAGCGTCGGACCCCGCACCGGGCTCCGTCAGCCCGAAGGACGCCAGGTACTCGCCCCGCGCCGCCCCCGGCAGCCAGCGCCGTTTCTGTTCTTCCGTCCCGAAGGAGTACACGGGCCCCATGCCGATGGAGCAGTGCGCGGCCAGGGTGATCCCCAGCGAACCGTCCACTCGGCTGATCTCCTCGACCGCCAGGACGTAGGACACCGTGTCTCCGCCGGTGCCCCCGTACTTCTCGGGGAAGGGGATCCCCATCAGCCCCAGCTCACCCATCTTGCGCACCAGTTCCACCGGGAACCGCCCGGTCTTGTCCCGTTCGGCCGCACCGGGGGCGACCTCGCCCTCGGCAAACTCGCGGGCCAGTCTGCGGATCATCTCCTGCTCCGGGCTCAGGTCGAAGTTCAGGCTCATCCCTCCGCCCCTTCCTTCCCCACGCGCTGCACGCGACAGAACCGTCCCCTTTGTGTGTACTGTGCGCTTATTCGCATTCCACACAACAGATTCCTGCCGCGTGTGACAAAATATGAACCATCGGCTGAAAAACGTCACATCACATGACCGGGAGCCGGTCCGCATAAGGTCATCTGGAAGTGAGTGAACGGGAGGGAATCGCCATGGCAATCACTCCGGCATCCGGCCTGGCGGTCGCCAGGTTGACCGAACTCCGACCGGCCCGGTCCCACCGCCATCAGGACGGCAAGGCTATGGAAGGGTTTTGCCTGGTGACCGGCGATGCAAACTTCAGCCGGGTCACGCTGTTCGTGGAGAACGGCCGCACCCTGACCGACCGCTCCGGCCAAGGGGGCTTCTACTATGAAGGCTGGCTCGTGGGCCCCGCCGGCGTGGTGAGCCTGGGGGCGTTCAACGTGGGCCCGGACGGCAGGGGCAGCGCCACCCGCGTCGTCGCCGCGTCGCACCTCCGGCCCGGGCGGGCGGAACTGGTACGGGTGACCGTGGAGCCCTTCGGCGGCACGGCCGACGGGGGCATCGCCGTTCTGGAGGGAAGGCTCATCTGGCTGGACGCAGCCGCCGAGCCGCGGCCTGTGACGGGCATGGCGACGACGGTTTCGCAGCAGCCCACCGCGGGAGCGGCGACCGCGGTTGCGCAGCAACCGGCCACGGGAGCGCCGACCATAGTTGCGCAGCAACCGACGGCTGGAATGGCGACCCCGTGGGCGCAGCCTGCGGCGGGGCCATCGGCGGCGACCGGGCGGGGGCCTGTGGCTCCGGCCTGGTCGTCAGGGTCGACCGCCGGCAGCTCTTCCGCCTCCGGCACCGGTCAGCCCGGCCGCACGGCCGGCCCCTTCATCTCGGATCAGCCGGCCGGTACGACCGCCTCCGCCGTAGCCGATGAGCCCGCGGGCACGCACGTCTCCGTCGTGGCCGATCCGCCCGCCGGCACGACTGCCTCCGCTGACGTCGTTCCATCCCCCGGCACCACCACTCTCACCGATCAGCCCGACGGCACATCCGTCGGAAACGCACCCGGTCTGCCCGCCACCGAATCGGTTCCGGCCCGGGCAGAGCCCTTCGCGGCGGAAGGTGAAAGCGGTCTGCGGGGTTCCCCTGGCGACCCCGACACGTGGGAAACCGCTCCCATCGTCGCGGACAGCGGCTCCGCTCCTGCCCAGTCGGCCGCGGGCGCTGTCGCAGACGTCCCGGCGCAGGAGGGCGTACACGCTTCAGGAGACCAGACGCACTCGACCGGCGCAACCGGCACGACGGACCAGGACCAGGCGCCCGCTGACGCCTCCGCTCAGGAGGAGGCCACGTCCCAGTCGCAACCGGCACCCCGGTACGTCAATCCCCTGGCCGTGCAGGTCCAGCTCGTGCAGCGCCATCCGATGACCCCGCGCGCCACGGGCACGGCGACCCTCAACCTGCGCCGCGGCCACCTGACCCTTTCGCTGCGCGGCCTGCCCAGCCCGACGGCGCTCGGGCGAGACGGCAAGAGCGGACGCCCCTTCAATGCCTACCGCGTCTGGCTGGTCAACCAGAAGACCCAGATGCGCACCCCGGCAGGGTACTGCGAGCGCGTCTGGGGTGAGAACTTCCGCTTCGAGGCCGACGGCCTGCCGCTCAACCGCAGCGATACCATCCTGATCACCGCGGAGGACCGCTCCGTCGCCACCTCCACCGGCCATCCCGCGCCGCAGGTCCTCATCGGCACCTACGACCCGAGACTCTAAGTCTGAACTGTCAATGCCAGCGACTACCCGCAGGGGAATGAGCATTCTGCCTTGAATCACCCCTCGGGGTGATTTGATGAGACGCTACCTGCCCATCGTCCTGATCGTGCTGCTGCTGGCCGGATGCGGGACCCGAACCGCGACTCCCACGGAGCCGACGACACCGGAGACACCCGGTCAAAGCACGGAAAAGCCCCCGGTCTCCGAGTCCGTGCACGTGCCCGAACCCGAGCCGGAGCCGGTGGAACCGACGCTGACGACGGATCCGGTCTACCTGCTGGCGCCCTCCGCTGCCACGCTCTGGGGCGGGCCGGTCTCCGTCGTGGTGGAGAACTCGCCCGGCGCCCGCCCGCAGGCCGGGGTGAACCAGGCGGACCTCGTGGTGGAGACGTTGACCGAGGCCGAGATCACCCGCTTCTTCACGCTCTTCTGGACCAAGCCCGCCGACAAAATCGGGCCGGTGCGCAGCGCCCGCCAGGGGTTCGTCGACATGGCTGACGCCTACAACACCCCCTTCGCCCACTCCGGCGGCAGCGCCGAGGCCCTGGCCATGCTCCGGGCGGCGTGGGGGCCGCGCAACCTCGACGAGATCTACACCGCCGGGGGTTACTTCTACCGCACCGGGGACCGTGAGCCGCCGCACAACCTCTACACCAGCACCGATCTGCTGGGGCAGGCGATCGTCGACCGCGGCATCGACATGACCTCCGTCCCGACCACGGCGCGGTCCGCCGCGGTACCCACGGTCGGTGATCACACGGCCGTGGACGTCTTCTGGCACCGGCTCAACGAGGCCCGCTGGGTCTGGGAGGACGGGCGCTACGTGCGCTACACCGACGGCGTCCTGCACACCGACGAGGAAGGCCGGCCCATCACGGCGGTCAACCTGCTCTTCCTGGGGGTGGGCGGCGTCAACCGTGGGGTCGACCTCGGCTGGACCCTCTACCTGTGGGACGGGGGCCCGGCGACCGTGCTGGTGGCGGGCCACCGGTACGAGGGCACGTGGCGGCTGGAGCCCGGCGGATTCGTCCTCTACCCGCCGGAAGGCGGCCAGCTGCCCCCTCCTGGCGCCCGGGCTCACCTGGGTGCACCTGATCACCGACGAGTCTGACTTCACCATCCAGTAGCCGCCATCGTCCCGCCCCGCCGGCGTATACTGCTGTGACGCGACCTGGCGGACGGAGGGATGGAGCGCATGCCGAGACTCAGACCGTTCCGGCCGGAGGACCTGACGGCCATCCTGGAGAGGGTCGTCAGCGACCTGCCCGGCACCATCGGCGTCTACGTGACCGACCTGGCGACGGGCCGCTCGGCCGGCCTCAACCCGATGGCGGAGTTCTACGCTGCGAGCACCATCAAGGTGCCCATCGCCATGGCCGTCCTCTGGCTGGCTGACCGGCGGCGGATCAGCCTGGACCAGACCATCGCCTACCAGCCCGAGGACTACCAGGCGGGGACCGGCATCCTGCAGGCCACGATCCAGCCCGGAGACGAGGTCTCCGTCCGACGGCTGCTGGAGCTCACGATCACGGTCTCGGACAACATCGCCCGCAACATGCTGGAGCGGTTCATCGGCAGCGGGACCATCCGCAATTACATGCTGTCCCTGGGCGTGGCCCCGGCGTACGACCCGCTGGAGACCCCGGTCACCCCCTACGGCATGAATCAGGTGCTGATCGCCCTGGACTCCGGCCGGTCCGGCCTCTCGCCGGCGTCGACCCGCATGCTGCTCCGGTGGATGGAAGAGGCGGTCTTCCGCAGGCGCATCCCGCGATATCTTCCGGAATCGGCGGTGGTGGCCACCAAGATCGGCAGCCGGGACGACGAGTTCCACGACGTCGGACTGGTCTATGCCCCGGACCGCTCTTTCGCCATCTCGGTGTTCACCAAGGGGATGACGGAGGCGCAGGCCGAGGAAGCCATCGCCCGCATCGCCGAGGCCGTGTACTGGTACATGGACTCGCTCACCCGACCGGGATAATCAGCCTTCTCCCACCTGTTGTGTGATCCTGGCAACCCGAATTTGTGCGCCGCCCTCCCCCGGCCCGCAACCGGGGGAGGGCGGATCTTGTTGGCGCCTACGCTGACCCGGTCCTGGACTCCACAACATCCCGCAGTCTGGGAGAGCCGGTGGTCCGTGCGCTACGGACCAACCGCCCACGGTTTGAGAGCGCCGCAAAGCTAGGCACCACGCCGGCTGCGCCACGCAGCCCCTCGCCCACGCGCCTCCCGCCAGTCTCAGCCCGTGGGCAGAACCTCCGCCCCACCCCGCGCCCCCCGCGCGGGCCCGGGCGTTCCTACCCTTCCCGTGCAGTCCAAACTTTGCAATCCTGAAGCGCCCACGGTTTGAGAGCGCCGCAAAGCTAGGCACCACGCCGGCTGCGCCACGCGTCCCCTCTCCCGTGCAGCTCCTGGCAAGTCTCATTCCGTGGGCAGAACCTCCGTCCCACCCCGCGGCCCCGGTGCGGGCCCTGGCATCGCTATCCCTCCCGTGCAGTCCAAACTTTGCAATCCTGAACCGCCCACGGTTTGAGAGCGCCGCAAAGCTAGGCACCACGCCGGCTGCACCACGCAGCCCCTCGCCCATGCACCTCCGGCCGAGTCTCAGCCCGTGGGCAGAACCTCCGCCCCACCCCGGACCACCACGAGTGAGGACAGGTGGACCCACGCACCGGCGTCGCTCCAGGCACCCACAACGCCGCAGGGCCGGCGATCATACCGCCAGCCCTGCCAACATCACGCCGATGGTACGGCTCCAGATCGGCCAGAACTGGCTCATCGGCAGCGGGTTCACCCCGCGCCCCACCTCAAGGGTGAAGCCTGGGCGCCGCCAGTCCTGGATGAACCAGTCCTTGTACCCGGCCCAGCTCTGCAGGTAGCGGACGGGCCGGTAGCCCGAGATGTCCACGAACAGCTTGGTGATCTGCTCCGACTCCGGTGGCTCCAGCCCCTCGTAGCCCCAGTAGATCTCCTCGCCCTGGCTGTGCCAGGCGATCACCAGCCGGAAATCGTGGGCGCGCGTGAACTCGGCCAGGGCGATGGCCTCGGGCTCGGTCAACGGGCCCGTGCCCGAGTAGTTTCGAGGCGCAGGGCTCCGCGGTCCCCGGGCCGCCTCCCTCTCCCAGTCGGCCGGGAACTGGTTGTTGAGGTCAACCCCCCGGGCGTTGGCCGCCCAGGTGCGGAAGTTGGTGGACCCGCCGTTGGCCTGCAGAAGCAGGTCATAGTAGGGATTGTCCCGGCTGACCCCCTCCTGGGAGATCTCCACGCCGTCCGGGTTCACCATGGGGACCACAAAGAGCGAGGTCTGCTCCCACAGTGCGGGCACGTCAAAGTTCCCGATGCGCTCGCCTCGCTCCCGGGCCCTGGCGTATACCTCGATGAACTTCATCATCAGCACAGCGGTGATCCACTCCTCCCCGTGGATCGCCGCGTTGTAGTGGACTTCCTTGGGCCCTGTGCCGAGTCGCACGACGGGGATGTCCCGGCCCAGCACGCTGCGGCCGATCGAACGGACTTCTATGAAGGGATAGCGCTGCTGCAACCGCGCCAGGTCGGCCATCATCTCGTCGTACCCATAGTCCTCCCTGGGCACGACGATGGTCTCGCCGTCGGACGCCGCCGGAATGGTGAGCGGCTGCCCGATGCGCAGCTGGTACGGGTTGACCCCGGGGTTCGCCTGCAGCAACGCCGCCACCGTGGTGCCGTAAGCCTGGGCGATCTGCCAGAGGGTGTCGCCCGGCTGGACGATGTACTGAAGCGGAGGCCGTGCGGGGATGTACAGAACCATCCCCGGCCGGATGACATTCGGATCCTCGACCTGGGGGTTCGCGGCCGCCAGCGCCTCGACGCTGATGCGGTAGCGCTGGGCGATGCGGTAAAAGGTATCGCCCTGCTGGACGACGTACTGGCCGGCCATCGGGACCGTCAGCCGCTGCCCGGCATAGATCAGGTTCGGGTTCTGCAGCCCCGGGTTCGCAGCGATGAGCTGCGGCAGGCTGACGCCCAGCCGGCGGGCGATGGCCCAGAGCGTGTCGCCGGGCCGGACCACGTAGGACAAGCCTGAGCCCCTCCTTTCCGGTGTCGCTTAGATACTATGCGACCGGCAGGAAGGGGGTCCCAGCGTCGCTCCGGCCCTTTGACACAACCGCCTAATAGTGCTAAATACTATGTCCATAAGAACCCGGTCGACACGGTACAGAAAGGGTGGGTCCCGTGCGGCGCCGCATCGGTATCGGGGATCTCGCTGCCACAGGCATTCTCACTGCCCTGGCCCTCATGATCCCCATCGTGTTCACCTTCCTGCGGATCACCATTCCGCCGTTCTTCACCGCCACCTTGATGTCACATGTGCCCAGCATGCTGGCGATGCTCATGGGGCCCTTTGCCGCCATCGGAGTGGGCATCGGCTCAGCGCTGGGATTCACCATTTTCGTCGGCCCGCCCATCGGCGCACGAGCCCTGTCGCACGCCCTGTTCGCCTGGGTGGGCAACATCGCCTGGAACCGGGGCATGCCCCTCTGGCTGGTGATGCTCATCGCCCTGCCCGTCCACGCCGTCGTCGAGGCGGCGGTGGTCTGGCTCCTGGGCGGAAACCTGAGCATGGCCCTGATCACCCTGGTGGGCACGGCCATCCACCATTGCGTGGACGGGGGAATCGCCCTGGGACTGGTGGCTGCCCTAGGACGGACCGGCGTCCGCTGGTTCGAGCAGCCCGCGCAATGACAGCGCAAGTCCCCGTCGGTCGCGACGGGGACTTGCTGCTGCCTCCGGGTAGCGTCTGCACCGGGGCGCACTCCACTCTCCCGCCCCAGGTACGGTCCGGCAATCGCTCCACGCCGCCGGCCTAGGGGCCGCTCCCGCGACGCGCTCCACGCCGGTTCCCTGGTCCGGGTAGGGTCACGCCCCACTCGCCGGCCCCCGGCCAGGCCCGGGGCACGATCCGCGTGCAGCCCCTGCGGGGCCGGGGTCCACGGCCGGTCAGGACCCGAACATCACCGGAGAACCAGCGCAGCGATGGTCAGCACCGAGAAAGCCACGCTGAGGTATCCGTTGACGTTGAAGAAGGCGGTGTCCACCCGGCTCATGTCCGCCGGCGAGATGATGCTGTGCTCGTAGTGCAGCAACCCGGCAACCAGGACCCAGGCCGCCAGATACAGCCACGAGGCGGTCGGCCACGCCGTCACCGGCCAGGGTGAGGCCGGGAGCAGCCCGGCCGCGATGCCCAGCGCGCCCGCGAGCAGCACCACGCCCAGGTGCAGTGCCCTTGCGATCCGCAGCGCCGCAGCGAGGCCGAATCGGGCCGGGATGGAGTGCACCCCGTTGATGCGGTCCGCCTCGAGGTCCTGGGTGCCGTAGATGATGTCAAACCCGGCGTTCCACAGCGTGATGAGCCCGACAAGAATCAGGATCTCGGTCCCGACGGAGCCGCGCACGGCCACGAAAGCGCCAAAGGCGCCCCACGACACGCTGAGGCCCAGCCATACATGACACAGCCAGGTGAACCGTTTGGTGAACGGGTAGATGGTGAACGTGAGTACGGCCAACGGGAAGAGTTTGACCGCCAGGGGGTGCAGGTTGACCGCGGCCAGGAGCAGCAGCACCAGCGCTACGCCGACGTAGGCCCACACCTCGCCTCTGCGGATCTTCCCGGCCGGCAGATGGCGCGTGGCGGTGCGGGGCGTCCTGCGGTCGATCTCTTCGTCGAACAGGCGGTTCATCCCCATGGCGGCGGTCCGGGCCCCAACCATGGCCACCGTGATCCAGAACAGCTCCCGCCATGTGGGCCACCCTTCAGCCGCCAGGAACGCCCCCAGGTACGCGAAGGGCAAGTTCAGGACGGTGTGCTCGCACTTGACCAACTCGGCGAACGTCTTGACCCGCTTCAGAACGGTGATCACGGCATCAGCCGCCCCTTCCCCGAACAGGCAGCCTGGCTCCCTCGGATCAAGCAATCGGCTGCCATCCCGTTAGAAGCCATATTCCTTCCAGCGGGCGGTGACCCGCTCCTTCACCTCGGGCGACATCTCGATCTCCTCCGGCCACGGGCGGGGGTGGCCCTCCTCCGGCCACTTGCGCGTGGCATCAATGCCCATCTTCGACCCGTAGCGCCACACGGGCGCGGCGTGGTCGAGGTCGTCCACGGGGCCCTCTGCAAAGAAGATGTCCCGCTTGGGATCGATGTTCCCCGACACGTACCAGAAGACCTCGCTGTAGTTGTTGAGGTCGATGTGCTCATCCACGACGATGATGCACTTGGACAGCATCATGAGCCCCAGGCCCCAGAGACCGTGCACCACTTTGCGGGCATGGCCCGGATACCGCTTCTTGATCTTGACCAGAACGCAGTTGTGGAACCCGCCCTCCACCGGCATGTTGTAGTCGATGATCTCGGGCATGAAGAGCTGCAAGAGGGGCAGGAAAATGCGTTCCGTCGCCTTGCCCAGGTACGCGTCCTCCTGGGGCGGCTTGCCCACCACCGTCGCCGGGTAGATCGCATCCCTGCGATGGGTGATGGCCGTGACATGGAAGACGGGGTACGGGTCCACGGGGCTGTAGAACCCGGTGTGGTCGCCGAAGGGGCCCTCCGGCCGGAGGGGCTCGGCGGTGTCCACGTAGCCCTCCAGGATGAAGTCGGCGTGCGCCGGGACCTCGAGGTCGATGGTCTTGCACTTCACCAACTCCACGGGCTCGCCCCGCAGGAAACCCGCGAACATCAGCTCGGGAATCACCGGGGGCAGCGGTGCACTGCCGCTGTAGATGGTCGCCGGGTCGCCACCCAGGGCGACCGCCACCGGCATGCGGGTGCCCTGATAGGCGTCGAAGTGGCGCTGCCCGTCCTTGTGCTTGTGCCAGTGCATCCCGGTCGTGCGCCGGTCGTAGACCTGCATCCGGTACATGCCGATGTTGCGGCCGCCGGTCACCGGGTCGCGGGTGATGACGTTGGTCAGGGTGATGAACGGGCCGCCGTCCTTCGGCCACGTGGTGAGGATCGGAAGCTTGTACAGATCGACGTCGTCGCCGGTGAGGACCACCTCCTGGCACGGCGCCCGGTTGACGAGCCGGGGGGCCGTGGACCGGGCCACGTCCAGCAACTTCATGCCCTGCCCCAGCTTGTCCAGCAGGCCTCCTCCGGAGGTCGGCAGTTTGAGCAGGTCCCGGATGCGCTGGCCGATTTCGTCCAGGTGGTTCACGCCCAGGGCCAGGCAGATGCGCTCCATGGAACCCAGGGTGTTGGTCAGCACCGGAAAGCGGGAGCCCTCCACGTTCTCGAACAACAACGCCGGACCCCCGCCCGGCATCTTCGAGACCCGGTCGGTGATCTCGGCGATTTCCAGGTACGGGCTCACCGGCGCCTTGATGCGCTTCAGCCATCCCCTCTGTTCACAGGCGGCGATGAACTCGTGAAGGTCGCGAAATGCCACGCGGCTTCAACCCCTCATCTGAACCTTGGCGCAAATCGCCATCCAGTTTAGTCGCTGTGGCGGGCTCCGTCAACGCGGCTGGTGCAGGCTGTCCGTTCCCGGACACAGGTTGGCAGCCGCGGACGGAGACAGTTCAGCCCTGAACTGCTCACGGATGGAGACCTCCGACCGGGCGTGCGCAGCGCGGCCCGCACCCTGTAGCTCCGGTGCGCCGGAGCCTCCGGCGAGTCGCAGACAGTGAACGCAAACCGGACATGCGCAGTCCCGGAGACCGGTGTCGGATCATCTGCGCCTGAAATGCGCACAACTTGACACCGCCGGGGCGCCGCCCCGGTCGCGGGGCGGACGGCGGAATGCTTGTCCCGCCGAACTCTCGGCCAGTCTCAAATCCTGAGCAGCAGGTCCAGTCCCGTACCCATCCTCAGAGCCGGCGAACCCCTGTGCCCGGATGCCGGCACCACCTCCTCCGCAGGCTCGGTTCTGCGGCCATCCCGTCGCAGGCCCGGACATGCCCCGCCCGGAACAGCCGACGGACCCGGCACAGAGGAGTCGCACCGGGATCGTATGCGGAGCCGTCAAAGAGGCCGAAGCGTCACCCTTGCGCGGCTTCCCCTAATCGCCGTCAGCAGAAAGGAGGCAGAGTCGTGCGGAAACGGACCCGAGGCAAGTGGCTCCTCCTCAGCTTGACTGCCGTCACTGCGGTCGTGTTCTTGGCCCATTGCTCCCCATCGCGGGAGGCTGAAGTGGCCGCGCGGTGGACGACGGACGACGTGCAGCGGATCACCATCGACGTCCCCCGCCCGTGCAGGCCGCTCAGCGTGGACGAGTTCGTGTGCGACGAGGTGATCCTGAGGCGGCCCTGACGGGGACCGCGGCCCCCCCTCGGACAGCCCCCTCAGGTCACGTAATGGCAGGAGTCAATCTGCTATTTTCTTCCGGGCAAGGAGGATATTGCTGTTCGGTCGGCGAATGGATGTTCTGAGGTGAGCGAGCGTGTTTTCCCCCGGCATCAGCGTGCCGGATGCGCTGATTCGCACCCGGCATCTGTCCGAAGGGGCGAAGATGTTCTGGTGCTACCTGCGCACGGTCAGGAAGGAGCCGGTATCGTTCAAGCAGCTGCGCGCCAGGACCGGTCTCGCCCAGAACTCCATTCTGAAGTACCTACGGGAGTTAAGTCGGACCGGTTGGCTGGAATATCGGCGCGGCCGATACTCCCTTACCTGCCACGCGATCTGGAAGGACGGGCGGCCGGCATTTCGGCTGCCGGTGGACCTGATCTGTGACCGCGGGCTGCCGGCCGCTGCCAAACTGGTCTGGGGTGCGATCACCCAGCTGAAGGACGGCTTCTCGTATGCCGAGCTGGTTCGCTGCACCCGCTACTCCCGGAACACGGTGGCAAAATACGTCAGGCTGCTGCTTCAGAAGGGCTGGCTCCGGGGCAAGGCCCACCGAGAGGCCCGCAGGAAGCGCTTCCTCGTGCAGCCGGCCAACCCGCACCATGAGCGCCGACAGGCGGACCTGAACCTGTTCCAGAGGGCGAAGAAGCTGGCCGAGAAGCGCATCGGCGACTCCATCGGCCAGCTGTACGCGACATACATGGTCTCCCTGATCGTCAGGGAGGACATCATCATCTGCAACGCCCAACCGTGGGGCCTGGTCAACCCCAGGACCGGCGCCCGCCTGCAGTACGACATCCTCCTGCCCAGGAGCCGCGTGGCCATCGAGTTCCAGGGCCCGCAACACGACGGGCCCACGGCCCTGTACCCGGATGAGGCGCAGTTCCGGGCCCAGCAGGAAAGGGATCATCTGAAACGGCAGCGGAGCGCCGAACTGGGCATCCGCCTGATCGAGGTAAGGGCGCAGGACCTCACCTTCCCGCGGCTGGCCCAACTGCTGCAGGAAGCCGGTGTGCCCGTAACCTCCCAACCGTGTGCGGCCCCGCACCTCTACGAGCTACTCGAGAAGGAGACCGCCGCGTACCGCAAGGCGGTCTCCGAAGTCACGAGAGCCGGATAGAGAGGAGTCAACGCTGCCTGTCCGGCCGGGCCGATCCGGCCCACCCCATCCGTCCACGGCGGGCGTGCGCCAGCCGGGGCAGAACCGGCTACTCCTCGCCTGCCGAGGCCACCTCCTCGCGCGCCGCGGCGTTGCCGAACAGCTCCTGCCACTGGGGCATGGTCAGGTACACCTCCCGGGGCTTGGAGCCCTGGTGGGGGCCGATGAAGCCCCGCTCCTCCATCATGTCGATCAGGCGCGCCGCCTTGGTGTAGTTGCAGCGCAGCCGGCGCTGCAGCAGCGAGACCGATGCCTGGCCGTGCTCGACGACGACGCGGCAGGCCTCCGGGAACGCCTCGTCCAGGGCCGAGGTCGACTCCCGCTCGCCCGAGCCGTGGCCGCGGCGGGACGCGGCCTCCACCTCCACTTCCTTCGCGGTGTACGTGGGCTGCCCCTGCGCCTTGACGAACTTGACGATCTGGTCGATCTCCCGCTCGTGGATGAAGGCCCCCTGCACCCGCATGGCCTTCGAGTGCCCGGCGGGGTGGTAGAGCATGTCGCCCTTGCCCAGAAGCCGCTCGGCGCCGGCGTAATCCAGGATCACGCGGGAGTCCACCTGGGACGAGACGGCGAAGGCGATGCGCGACGGGATGTTGGCTTTGATCAGCCCGGTGATCACGTCGACCCGGGGCGACTGGGTGGCTATGACCAGGTGCATGCCGCATGCCCGGGCCATCTGGGCCAGGCGGCAGATGGCGTCCTCCACGTCCACCGGCGCCACCATCATGAGGTCCGCGAGCTCGTCCACGAAGATCACCACATAGGGCAGCGGCTGCCGCGGGTGCTCTGGGTCCGGTCCGGGATCGTCCCGCACCAGCTGGTTGTACTGGGTGATGTTCCGCACGCCCAGGGCGGCGAAGAGCTCGTACCGGCTCTCCATCTCCTTCACGGCGCCCTTCAGGTAGCCCGCGGCCTGCTTTGCGTCCGTGATCACCGGCGCCATGAGGTGGGGAATGCCGTTGTAGATCGACAGCTCGACCATCTTGGGGTCGATCATCATCATCTTGACCTCGTCCGGCCGGGCCTTGAACAGCAGCGAACAGATGATGGTGTTCATGCAGACCGACTTGCCGGATCCGGTCGAACCCGCGATCAACAGGTGGGGCATCTTCGCCAGGTCCCCGACCACCGGGTTGCCCGCCTGATCCTTGCCGAAGGCCACGGACAGCCTGGACGCCGCGTTGAGCCAGGCCGGCGTCTCCATCACCTCGCGCAGGTGAACCGGGAGCCGCACCTTGTTGGGCACCTCGATGCCCACCGCGGATTTGCCCGGGATGGGCGCTTCGATGCGCACCTCCTCCGCGGCCAGGGCCAGGGCGATGTCGTCGGACAGCGAGGTGAACTTGTTCACCCGCACGCCCGGGCCGGGCTGCAGCTCGTACCGGGTCACCGAAGGGCCCGGGCTGATCTCCACCACGCGCGCCTCCACGCCGAAGCTGGCCAGGGTGCGCTCCAACAGCTGTGCCTGCGCCAGGTGGTCCTCATGGCTCTGCTGACCCTTGTGCTGCGGCTTGGAAAGCAGGGAAATGGGCGGTAGCTGATAGGGCCTGCCCAGCTTCTCGGGATCGATGGCCAGCTGCCCCTTGTCGCCCTGTACCAGGGTTGCGGCCGCCGCCACGCCTGACGAGGCAGCCCCGCCGGCCGCAGCTGCCGTACCTGCGGCCGTCTGCCCGGCCGGGGGGCGGTTCCCGGGCGAGCCCGCGCTCGCAGCGCCGCCGTCCGCCCCCGGGGCGCCAGGCAACGCCCCGTCGGCGCCAGGCCACGTTCCGTTGGCGCCAAGCCACGTTCCGTTGGCGCCAGGGTCAGCTCCACCTGCGTCGGCGACCGTTTCGCCGGCGCCAGGGACAACTCCGTCACCGCCGCTCCAGCTGCCGGAGGGGGACTCGCGGCCCGACGCGGCGAACTGCCCGGGACCGTGACCTGCGGAGGCCAGCCCCGCAGCGGAGACCCCCGGTGCCCCGCCCGGGGGGCCGCCGACGGCGCCGTCGGCGAGGTCCTCCGCGAGCACACCGGCTGTCTCGGCGCCGGTCGCCCCGCCGGGCTGCCGGATGATCGGGATCGGACCCTCTTCCCCCGCGTCCGGCCCCTGCTGCCGCCGGAGGTCGCCGATGGTATTCAGTTCCTCCGTCGCCGCCTGGCGCCGGCGGCGGGGGTGCTCGTCGGCCAGCGCCTCCGCCTCGCCCGGCTGCGGCTTCACGAGCTCCACCAGGTCGTCGGCCATCTCCCTGGCGCCCCGGGCGCCGGCGATGAACCGGGCCTTCAGCCACTCGAGCACGGCTCCCAGCGACAGCCCGGTGTTCAGCACCAGGCCAATCAGCGCGGCGGTCGCGACAAAGACCCACCGCCCCGCCTCGCCGAACGCGCGCGTGAGCGGGACGGCCAGGCCAAGGCCGATCAGCCCGCCTCCCAGACCCCTCCGCGCGTTCTCCAGGTCACCCCCTCCGGGAACGTGCCCCTGCGTCACCAGCTGCACGACCAGCTCGAAGGCGAGCAGGAGCAGCAAGAGGCCCCAGCCCTGCCGCCCCAACTGAAACGGGCGCCGGTGGTAGCGCAGGTAGATCAGGTACAGCCCGAGCCAGACCAGCAGGGCTGACAGCACCCAGGCGCCAACCTCCCCGGCCAGGGCCCTGAGGCCGAGGCTCAGCAGGTCGCCCAGAGCGCCCCCGCCCTTGCCGGCCAGCGACAGCAGGAACCACGCCCCAACGGCGGCGATCAGGAGGCCGCGCACCTCCTGGTGAAGTCCCGTCCCGCCAGGACCCTCCTTTCCTGCCTTCCCGGCAGACCGTCGCTGCGCCACACTCGACCCCTCCGAATCGCCAAAGGTTGGATAACATGGTTTCATTATACCACACGCGAAAGGGCCGGTGCGCAGCGCTGCGACCGGCCCTCATGTACATTATCTTATCCGCTGGCACTCTCTGCCGCCTGCTGGCACTCCGCGCAGACGCCGTAGAACTTCGCCACGTGTTCGGTGATCTGGAACCCCGTCTTCCGGTGGATGGCCTCCTCCAGGGCGATCAGCAGGTCGTCCTCGAACTCGGTGATCTTGCCGCACTTCTGGCAGACGAGGTGGTGATGGTGCGGGCTGTCGTCGTCGCGGATCTCGTACCTGGCCCGGCCGTCGCCGAAGTCCACCTTCTTGAGGACCTCGATTTCCTCCAGCAGCTCCAGGGTGCGGTACACGGTGGCGATCCCGTTGCTCGGGTGCGTCTCCCGCAGCATGGCGAAGACATCGTCGGCGGAGAGGTGGCGCCCTCTGTTCATCAAGAAGATGGCGATAATCGCCCAGCGCTGGGGCGTCAGTTTGTGGCCGCGCTCCAGCAGTCTGGTATAAACGTCCTTCAACATCAGGGCCATTCTGCTCACCTCTTTCTCCAGCCCTTCCCCTGCACACTTCGGGCGAGAAGCGCTGGATTCCTTCTCCCGACCAATCCATTTCTCATGGTAAACGAGAATCATTCTAAATACAAGGGGCACCCGCGCGAAAGAGCAGGCCGGTCTACCCGGTTCCGCCGTCTAGCCCCGCTCCAGCATCACCGTCGCGCCAGGCTGGAAGCGTGCATCCAGGTAGTCCTGGGCCTGCCCCGAGATCAACCGCACCACGGTACCCCGCCCGTCCGCCCCGGCCGCGACCAGAACCAGCCGGCCGTCCACCCGCACCTCCCGGAGCGGCGGAACGCCGGCCTCCGCGCCGGCCAGGATCACCTCGACCGGGACGACCGACCAGAGGACGACCGGACCGCATTCGGTCACTGGATCACCCCCGGCCTCGTCCGCTTCCGCTCCGCAATCAGCTGGTTCAGCTTGGCCACGGCGTCGGAGAGGCCGCCCACCTCATCGATCAGCCCCTCCCGCACCGCGTCGGGCCCGACCACGACCGTGCCCACGTCCCGGGCCAGCTCCCCCGTGCGGAACATCAGCTCCCGGAACCGCTCCTCGCTGATCCGGGAGTTGCTCACCACGAAGCGGACGACCCGGTCCTGCATCTTGTCCAGGTACTCGTAGGTCTGCGGCACCCCGATCACAAGACCGGTCAGCCGGATCGGGTGGATCGTCATCGTGGCGGTGGCGGCGATGAAGGAGTACGTGGTGCTGACCGCGATCGGCACGCCGATGGAGTGACCGCCGCCCAGGACCAGCGAGACCGAGGGCTTGGACAGGCTGGCGACCATCTCCGCAATGGCCAGCCCCGCTTCCACGTCGCCGCCCACCGTGTTGAGCACCAGGAGCAGCCCCTCAATCTCCGGGCTCTGCTCGACCGCCACCAGCTGCGGGATGATGTGCTCGTACTTGGTCGTCTTGTTCTGGGGTGGCAGGGCCAGGTGCCCCTCGACCTGGCCGATGATGGTCAGCAGGTGGATGTTGGGCGAGACCTGGGGCACGCTGGTCGTGCCGATGGCCTCCAGGTTCTCCAGGGGCGCGTTCTTGGGGGAACGGGCCACCACCGGGGAAGGCGCCGGGGTCTGCGCAGGGATCGCAGGGTCCGGCCCCGGCGACACGCCGGGGATGGGTTGGGGCGGGGCGTCTTGCATGTTGAACACCAGCGGTCACACTCCTCAGGGGTAGTATCCGCCCGCGCCCGGGCAAACATCCGCCGCGGCACGTGCCGCCTCTGCACTCTCGCGCCGCCTTACCAGGGCATGCCCGTGGCCCGCGCGACGTCGTTCAGGTCCCGGATGACGTCGCTCAGTTCCACGTCCTTCTGTCGGGCCAGGTCCCGCAGCCGGAACCCGGATGCCGTGCTGATCCCCTCCCTGCCGAAATGCTTGGCCAGGACGGAGCGGGCCTCCGGCATCTGCGCCATGATCTCCGACGGGGTCCACTCGCGGAAGTTCGGCATGCGGTTCACACCCCCTGGACGACGAGTTGGGGCGAGGTCGCCCTCGCCCCAATAGAATGCCCGGTTTTCGTCAACTACAGCCCCACCGCTAGATCTCGATGATGATGGGAAGGATCATCGGCCGGCGGTGCGTCTTGTCGTAGAGGTACTTGGAGAGCACGTCGCGGATGGAGCTCTTCAGAACCGCCCATTCCGGCAGGCCGCGCTGCATCTGGTCGGCCAGGGCGCGCTTGACCCGCTCCTTGGCCTCGTCCAGCAGCCCCTCGGACTCCCGGACGTAGACGAAGCCCCGGCTGACCATGTCCGGCCCGCCGACGATCGTCCCTTCCTCCCGGTCCACCGCCACGACGACAATCAGGATGCCTTCCTGGGCCAGCTGCTTGCGGTCGCGCAGCACAATGTTGCCCACATCGCCGACGCCGAGGCCGTCCACCAGCACCTGCCCCGAGGTCACCTTGCCGGTGATCTGCGCCGAGTTGCGGGTGAACTCGAAGATCGTCCCGTTCTCGCCGATCAGGATGTTCTCGCTGGGGATGCCGCACGCCTCCGCGAGCTGCTTGTGCTTCAGCAGCATCCGGTACTCGCCGTGGATCGGCACGAAGAACTTGGGCCGGGTCAGGTTGATCATGAGCTTCTGCTCTTCCTGGCTCGCGTGCCCGGACACGTGCACGCCGGCGCTGCGGTCGTAGATGACCTCCGCACCCCGCCGGTAGAGGTTGTTCACCGTACGGGCGACGGACTTCTCGTTGCCGGGGATGGCCGTGGCCGCGAACAGCACCGTGTCGCCGGGGTAAAGCTCGATCGCCTTGTGGTCGTTGACCGCCATGCGGCTCAGCGCGGCCATCGGCTCGCCCTGGGAACCGGTGGTCAGGATGACCTGCTGGTTCAGCGGCACGCGCCGCAGCTCGTCCACGGTGACCATCGTGCCTTCAGGCACGTTGAGGTACCCCAGCTCCAACGCGATCCGCACCGTGTTCTCCATGGAACGGCCGACCACCGCGACCTTCTTGCCCATCTCGGCCGCCAGCTCGATCGCCTGCTGAATCCGGTGCACGTTCGAGGCGAACGTCGCCATGAGGATCCGCCCCTTCGCCTCCCGGAACACCCGCTCCATGTTCGGGCGGACGGACCGTTCGGAGGGCGTGTAGCCCGGCCTCTCGGCGTTGGTGGAGTCGGACAGCAGGGCGAGGATGCCCCTCTTGCCCAGCTCGGTGAGCCGCCGGTAGTCGGCGAACTCGCCGTCGATGGGGGTCTGGTCGAACTTGAAGTCGCCGGTGTGCAGGATCGTCCCGACGGGTGTGGTGACGGCGATCGCACAAGCGTCGGGAATGGAGTGGTTGACCCGGATGAACTCGCAGGTGAAGGGACCCAGCTTCACCTGGTCCCCGGCCCGGACCGCCTTCGACTCGGCGGGCAGCTTCATCCCCATCTCCGCCAGCTTGCCCTCGATGAGGCCGAGCGTCAGGCGGGTCGCGTAGACCGGGATGTTGATGTTGCGGAGCAGATAGGCAACGGCGCCGATATGGTCTTCGTGACCATGCGTGATCAGGATTCCGCGGACCTTTTCCCGGTTCTCCAGGAGGTAGGTGAAATCCGGGATCACGATATCGATGCCGAGCATCTCCTCCTCCGGGAACGCGAGACCGGCATCGATGACGATGATGTCGTCGCCGTACTGGACGACCATGCAGTTCTTGCCGATCTCACCAAGTCCTCCCAGAGGAATTACATACAGCTTCTCCGTCTTTCCGCGGTGGCGCGCCAAACGATCTGGTTCCCCCTTTGTCAGACCCTCTGGGGTCGTTTGTAGAATGATTGCACAGCAAAACAAGCCCCCGCCATCATGGCCACAACGGCCGCACCGCGGCGCGCCGCGCCGAGACTGATCCGGGGGGCAGGAGGAAGAGCAACCGCTGGGGTTGAGGCGACCGTGGCCGCAACGCACCACCGCCGTCCCGGTGCGAGGGGCACTCCTGGCCGGCCGCCGTTCTCTTCTCCCGGTTCGCCGTTCAACAGACCTTCCTTCGGATTATACCCAAAAGCCTATGCGGTTACAAGCGAAGGTGCCATAAATCGCAGACAAGCCGACCGCCGCGCGACAGCGGCAGTCGGCCCGAACAGACGATGGGCTCATCGCCGGGACCATGCTTGTTTCACAGCACGGTGTCTTTCAGGACGGACACGGCTGCAGGAACTCCAGCCGGTTGCCGAACGGGTCACGCGTGTGAAACCGCCGGCAGCCGGGGAGCGGCACGTCGTCGGTCACCGGGATGCCCCGGTTGACAAGGCGCTGCCGCAACCCGTCGAGATCCTGCACGAGGAAGGCCGGGTGCGCCTTGCGCGCCGGGCGGAAGTCCTCCTCCACCCCTACGTGGACCTCCTGCCCGCCGCAGCGGAACCAGACGCCGCCCCGCTCCCGGAGGCCGGCGGGCTTCGGAATCTCCGGCAGTCCGAGCAGGCCGCCGTAAAAGGCCCTGGCCTCCTCCTCGCACCCCGGCGGTGCGGCGATCAGCACATGGTGCAGCCCGACGAGCATGCGCGTCACCTCACTCCCCCGCCCTGGCGGCGGTCCGGGAGCGCCCCCTGCGGCGACCGGGACCGCCGCCCGAGTCACCGTCACCGTAACACGGGCCGGCTCCTCTGCCTACTGCCGGATGCGCATATGCCCATGCAGGGTCGGAAACGGCGCCGGATCTTCGCGCTGCATCAGGTGCACACACAGGGCTGGCTTTGGATCATCCTGTTCTCGCTGGGCGTCACGGCTACAATAGAACTGGTCCCGGGACAGGACGGGCTGCAGCGCCTGCCGGATGCGCAGGTAGTCGCAGGCGCTGACGATGTGCAGGGTGGACCGCATCAGCATCGGCTTGACCAGCCTGCGTGCAGAGAGGGCCTGATCCAGGTCCTCCCGCCGGAAAGCCGAGCATCCTTCGGCGACCCCCCTGCGGCGGCCGCCCCGGCGGGGAGCAGCCAGACGATGCCACGTGAAAGCCGGCCGTGTGCCCGACGGGCTCCTCAGCCCACGGTGCCGCGGCCACGATGGCAGTAACGCCGGGGTGGCCCCTATGCCGGCCCCGCCCGTGAACCGCGGGGACGGACGGCCCGTCTTTATGGCGAAGGGAGGCTCCGCCATGCGGAAGATCGGACTGGGACTGTTGATCCTGCTGGCCTGCGCCCCGGCGCTCTACTGGGCGCCGTGGCTCAGCGCGGACGCGGCGCAGCAGCGGGCGGAGGCCTCCTTCACGTCAGGCTGGACCGGCGTGGTAGACGGCTGCGGGATCAACTGCCAGGGCTGCGGCTCGGTGGGGGCTGAGCGCGTCCCGTTCGGCTGGCGGGTGGAGCTTGAGTACGCCTGCGGACTTCTCCCGGCGGACCTGCCGGAACACCACCGGCGCACCGTGCTCTTCGTCTCTGCCTTCGGCACGGTGCACAGGGTCAACCAGCAGTAAAGGAGGCGCTGGCCGTGGCGCAGATTCGCGACTACCGACCCGAGGACGCCCCCACCCTGCAGGACCTCCTTCGGCAGATCTGGGGCCAGGACACGTGGACCGTGCAGTATTACCGCTTCGGCGCCAGCGCCCCGACGGCACAAGGCGGCTTCCTGCGCACGCTGGTGGCCGACGAAGGCGGAACGCTTGTCGGATTCGGCTCCGCCTGGACCAACCCGTTTCATCCACACGCCCTGTACGTGGGGATCAACGTGCACCCGCGGTTCGGGCGCCGGGGGCTGGGCACGCGGCTCTTGATGGCGCTGGCGCAGCGTAGCCCCGGCCGTCTCCCCCTGCAGGGCTCCACCTGGGAGCACAGCGAATCCGGCATGCGCTTCGCCAGGCGCCACGGCTTCACGGAGGTGCGGCGCACCTGGGAGCCCGAGCTGCCGCTGGGGGACCCGCAGGAGGACCTCCACGCGGACTGCGAGAGCCGCTGCGCCGCGCTGGGTTACGCGATCGTCCCGCTGGCTGACCTGCAGGCTGCGTCCGACGGGCTCCGGCAACTGGCACCCCTGCTGGCGGAGGTCTACACGGCGACCCACGGCCCGAACCCGCCCCGGACCATGGACGCGGACGGGTGGACGGACCTCCTCCGCCGGGACCCGCCGGACCCGGAGGCCAGCTTCATCGCCCTCCGGCACGGACGGCCGGTCGCTATGAGCGCCGCGCACCCAGACCCCGACGCCGGGCTCATCCTCTCCTGGCGGGGCGTCGCGGCAGGCCACCGGGCGCACGAGCGCGACCTGATCCTGGCGCTCACCCGCAGGCAGGTCCTGGCTGCGCACCGACGGGGACTCCCGGCGCTGAAGGGCGAGTTCGACAGCACCGACCCCTGGGCAATGATCCAGATGGAGGCGTTCCCGTTCCGGCCCGCGCCGTGCTGGGTGACCTTCCGGCGCGCACCCTGATCCCGTCCCGTGCGCTCGCCTGTCTCTCCCTGAAGCACGTGCGTGCGGGGGCCGTCCCTCGTGCCGATCGCACTGCCGGGGACAGCTCTGAGAATCGAGTAGGAGGGGGCGGCTAGCCCCCGTCCTCTCACACCACCGGACATGCGGGTCCGCATCCGGCGGTTCGCCAGGATTGACGAGTCGCTTCATAACATTCGGTCAGGCTTATCAGCCCCTGGGCACGCCAGTAGGCGTTGCCCAGGGCGCTGTTTAGTGGGCCACCTGCCATCCGCCACGGGCCTTTGCGGCTGTTGGCGAGTTGGTGGACTACCCATTCGGGCAAACCGAGGGCGCGCAACTCCCGAAAGCGCGTGCGTACACGCTTCCACTGCTTCCATACGCATGCTCGCAGCCGACGCTTCAGCCATCCTTCGAGTCTTTCAAAGGCTGACCTGGCATCGGAGAGCGCATAGTACCCACCCCAGCCCCGCAAGTAAGCATTCAGGCGCCGGATTCGGTCCTCCATGCTCTGGCTGCGGTTGCGGTCCGTCAGCGTGCGGAGCTTGTCCTTCACGCGCTTCAGGCTCTTCGGGGCCAGCCGGATGCGCACTCCCCGGTGCTTGTAGAAACTAAACCCGAGGAACTGCCGCTTCCACGGCCGGTCCACTGCGCTCTTCTCCTCGTTGACCTTCAGCCGTAACCGCTCCTGCAGGAAGTGGCGCACGCTCCTGTAGACCCGTTCTCCCGCCCGCTTGCTGCGGACGTAGATGTTGCAGTCATCGGCGTACCGGACGAAGTGGTGCCCGCGGCGCTCCAACTCCTTGTCGAGGTCATCCAGCAGGATGTTCGCCAGCAGCGGGCTCAGCGGACCGCCCTGCGGCGTCCCTTCCTCCGTCGCCACGACTACCCCGTTCAGCATGACCCCAGCCTGTAAGTACCGCCGGATCAGCCGCAGCACACGCTTATCCGTTACCCGCCGTGCCACGCGGGCCATCAGCACGTCGTGGTTGACCCGGTCGAAGAACTTCTCCAGGTCCATGTCCACGACCCAGTCGTACCCTTCCTCCACGTACTGACGTGCCTTCCTGACCGCGTCATGACCCCGCCGCCCCGGCCGGAAGCCGTAGCTGGATTCGGAGAATGTCGGGTCAAAGATTGGTGTCAGTACTTGCAGGAGTGCCTGCTGGATCAGGCGGTCCATCACGGTGGGAATACCCAACATCCGCTTGCCGCCGCCCGGTTTCGGGATTTCGACCCGGCGGACTGGCTGCGGTCTGTAGGTCCCCCGGAGCAGTTCCTCACGGATGCGCTCCCACGCCGCGCGGATCTGGTCCCGCAGCCGTTCGGTGGGGACACCGTCCTCGCCTGGGGCGCCTCCGTTCCGCTCCACCCGTTTCAGGGCGGCCAGCATGTTCTCCCTGGCCACCACCTGCTCCATCAGGTTGCCTTGCTCCCCGCGGGGTGACGCTCCGCCTTGTGCCGGCTGCCCACTCCGCCCTCCCGCCGTCCCTTGCGGCTTCACCGCTACCTCCGGCGAGCAGGCCCCGTGCGGGGTTTTCTGCGTTTGTCGCGGGCTGCTCGAACGCAACGGGTTCACCCCTCTCCTGACGTTCGGCCCTTCCCGGTCGGGGCGTCCCCCTGCCGGTACTATGGCCTTTGCTGACTTCTGCCGGTTCAGCCGGGCCTCTCGGCCCGGGTTACCAGCGTTGCTGGCGTTTTCCGGCAGACCTCCCCGGGTAAGGACGCTGACCTTCGCCCCGCACCCGCCCCATCTACTGCACCGCCCTTTGGCAGCCTCGGGTTTTGCTGTGGTTCGCCAGCTCACCCAGGCGGCACAGCCTCGTATGAGGTTCGTGTTCCTCGGGTCGTGGCTTTGCCTCCGGCTTCCTCCAGATTCCGCCTCGCGACGGACACCCTTGCCTTTGGCTAGCGGGCTCGTGCTGCCTCGCCCGCAGCGGACTCTCACCGCCAAGTCAGCGCCCATGCCGGGCGCAATCGAGTAGGAGGGGGCGGCTAGCCCCCGTCCTCTCACACCACCGGACATGCGGGTCCGCATCCGGCGGTTCGCCAGGATTGACGAGTCGCTTCATAGCATTCGGTCAGGCTTATCAGCCCCTGGGCACGCCAGTAGGCGTCGCCCAGGGCGCTGTTTAGTGGGCCACCTGCCATCCGCCACGGGCCTTTGCGGCTGTTGGCGAGTTGGTGGACTACCCATTCGGGCAAACCGAGGGCGCGCAACTCCCGAAAGCGCGTGCGTACACGCTTCCACTGCTTCCATACGCATGCTCGCAGCCGACGCTTCAGCCATCCTTCGAGTCTTTCAAAGGCTGACCTGGCATCGGAGAGCGCATAGTACCCAACCCAGCCCCGCAAGTAAGCATTCAGGCGCCGGATTCGGTCCTCCATGCTCTGGCTGCGGTTGCGGTCCGTCAGCGTGCGGAGCTTGTCCTTCACGCGCTTCAGGCTCTTCGGGGCCAGCCGGATGCGCACTCCCCGGTGCTTGTAGAAACTAAACCCGAGGAACTGCCGCTTCCACGGCCGGTCCACTGCGCTCTTCTCCTCGTTGACCTTCAGCCGTAACCGCTCCTGCAGGAAGTGGCGCACGCTCCTGTAGACCCGTTCTCCCGCCCGCTTGCTGCGGACGTAGATGTTGCAGTCATCGGCGTACCGGACGAAGTGGTGCCCGCGGCGCTCCAGCTCCTTGTCGAGGTCATCCAGCAGGATGTTCGCCAGCAGCGGGCTCAGCGGACCGCCCTGCGGCGTCCCTTCCTCCGTCGCCACGACTACCCCGTTCAGCATGACCCCAGCCTGTAAGTACCGCCGGATCAGCCGCAGCACACGCTTATCCGTTACCCGCCGCGCCACGCGGGCCATCAGCACGTCGTGGTTGACCCGGTCGAAGAACTTCTCCAGGTCCATGTCCACGACCCAGTCGTACCCTTCCTCCACGTACTGACGTGCCTTCCTGACCGCATCATGACCCCGCCGCCCCGGCCGAAAGCCGTAGCTGGATTCGGAGAATGTCGGGTCAAAGATCGGCGTCAGTACTTGCAGGAGTGCCTGTTGGATCAGGCGGTCCATCACGGTGGGAATCCCCAGCATCCGCTTGCCGCCGCCCGGTTTCGGGATTTCGACCCGGCGGACTGGCTGCGGTCTGTAGGTCCCCTGGAGCAGTCCCTCACGGATGCGGCTCCACTCCACGCGAATCTGGTCCCGCAGCCGTTCGGTGGGGACACCGTCCACGCCGGGAGCGCCTCCGTTCCGCTCCACCCGTTTCAGGGCGGCCAGCATGTTCTCCCTGGCCACCACCTGCTCCATCAGGTTGCTGTGCTCCCCGCGGGGTAACGTTCCGTCTTGTGCCGGCTGCCCACTCCGCCCTCTCGCCGTCCCTTGCGGCTTCACCGCTACCTCCGGCGAGCAGGTCCCGTTCGGGGTCTTCTGCGTTTGTCGCGGGCTGCTCGAACGCAACGGGTTCACCCCTTTCCTGACGTTCGGCCCTTCCCGGTTGGGGCGTCCCCCTGCCGGTACTATGGCCTTTGCTGACTTCTGCCGGTTCAGCTGCGTCTCCCGACGCAGGTTACCAGCGTTGCTGGCGTTCCCGGCAGATCTCCCCGGGTAAGAACGCTGACCTTCACCCCGCACCCGCCCCATCTACCGCACCGCCCTTTGGCAGCTTCGGGTTTTGCTGTGTTCGGCCAGCTCACCCGAGCGGCACAGCCTCCTATGGGGTTCGTGTTCCTCGGGTCGTGGCTTTGCCTCGGGCTTCCTTCAGATTCCGCCTCACGACGGACACCCTTGCCTTTGGCTAACGGGCTGGTGCTGCCTCGCCCGTAGCGGACTTTCACCGCCAAGTCAGCGCCCATGCCGGGCACACCGAATTCGAGGCCGTGGCCTGCCGGCCACGGCCTCTTCCGTATTCAGAGCACCCCCGCCTCCGCCAGCACCTCCCGCAGGGCCTCCTCCTGCTCCTCCGTCGCGTCCACCAGCGGCAGCCGGACGGGCCCCACCGGGAAGCCGGTGAGCCGCAGGGCCGCCTTCACCAGGATCGGGTTCGTGACGGCGAACAGCCCGCGGAAGACCGGCAGGAGCCGCCGGTGCCAGGCGGCGGCCCGGGCGGTGTCGCCGGCGAGGAAGGCGTCGATCAGCTCCCGCATCTGCGGGCCGACCACGTGGGACGCGACGCTGATGATGCCGTAGGCGCCGACGGTCAGGTACGGGAGCAGGTTGGCGTCGTCCCCCGACCAGACCCGGAAGCCTTCGGGCGCCCCGGACAGAATGTCGGCGAGCTGCCCCACGTCGGCACACTCCTTGATGCCGACGATGTTGGGCACGTCCCGGGCGAGGCGCAGCGTGGTGGCCGGCAGCATGTTCACCGACGTGCGCGACGGCACGTTGTAGAGGATGCACGGAAGGTCCACCGCCTCGGCCACGGCCCGGAAGTGGCGGTAGAGCCCCTCCTGCGGGGGCTTGTTGTAGTAGGGCGTGACCAGCAGGAGGCCGTGGACGCCGGTGCGCGCCGCCTCCCGCGAGAAGCGGATCGACTCCGCGGTGTTGTTCGAGCCGGTTCCGGCGATGACCGACACCTGGCCGCCCACCGCGTCGACCACGGTCTCGAACAGCCGCAGCTTCTCCTCGTGCGACAGCGTGGGCGATTCGCCGGTGGTGCCGGAGACCACCAGGCCCTCGGACCCCGCCGCCACCAGGTGTTTCGCGAGCTCCCCCGCCCGCTGGTAGTCCACCGCACCGTCGGGGGTCATCGGAGTCACCATGGCGGTCAGGAGCCGTCCAAATGTCGGCACGAAAATCCCTCCTCATCAGATTCGGGCGTTCACAGCGCATCTCATCAGATCCGGCCCAGCTCGAAGGCGTCGTGGAGGGCCTGTACCGCCCGCTGCACGTCGGCGGCGGGGATCAGGCAGGAGATGGTCACGTGGGAGTCGGCCGTCTGCCAGATCGGCACCTCCGCCGCGTACAGCGCCTCGGCCACCGTGGCCATGACGCCGGGGCGGCCGCGCATGCCGGAGCCCACCACGGTGACCTTGGCGCAGCCGTGCCGCACCTGCAGGTCCACGAGGCCCAGCTCGGTCAGGATCATCTCCGCCTGGGCCGCCCGCGACTCGGGAATTGAGAACGCGCTGGACTCCATGGAAACTGAGATCAGGTCCACCGAGATGCCGGCGTTGGCCAGCCGCCGGAACAGCCGCGGGGTGGCCCAGTCGCGCCCGGTCTTTACCACCACCTGGGCGAGCCCGACCACGTGGGTCACGGCGGTGACGACCCGGTCGGAGAACGGCTCGCTCCAGATGACGCCGGCCTCGGCGCTGTAGGTGATGAGCGTTCCGGGGTTGTCGCTGAAGGTCGACCGCACCCGGATCGGCACCCGGTGCTGCATCGCGATCTCCACCGCCCGCGGGTGGACCACCTTGGCGCCGTAGTGGGCCATCTGGGCGATTTCATCATAGGTGGTGACCGACAGCGTCCGGGCCTCGGCGACGAGGCGCGGGTCCGCGGTCTTGACGCCGTCGACGTCGGTGTAGATCTCCACCACCTCGGCCCGCAGGGCCCCGCCCAGCGCGGCGGCCGTCGTGTCGGAGCCGCCGCGGCCCAGCGTGGTGACCTCCCCGGCGGCGTTCACCCCCTGGAAGCCGGCCACCACCACCACCAGCCCCTCCTTCAGCCGGCTGAGCACCGGGGCCGGATCGACCTTCACGATCTGCGCGTTACCGTAGTTCTCATCCGTCTGGATGCCCGCCTGGCCGCCCGTAAGGGCCACGGCGGGGATGCCGGCGGCGGTGAGCGTCGCCGCCATGAGTACGCTGGAGATGATCTCGCCGCAGGAGAGCAGCAGGTCCATCTCCCGGGGAGCCAGGTCCGGCCCAGCCGACTGCGCCAGCTGGATCAGCGTGTCGGTGGCGTAAGGGTCGCCCTGGCGCCCCATGGCCGAGACGACGACCACCGTCGCGTAGCCGTCGTCCAGGGCCTGCCGCACGCGGCGGACTACTGCCTCGCGGCCCTCCGGCGTGGCCACGGAGGTGCCGCCGAACTTCTGGACGATGATCCGCATGCCGAGCCGCCGTCACTCCTTTCCGGTATCCGACGAACCCGGCACGGGCGCAGCCTAGATCAGCTGCATCTCCAGGAGCTTCTCTGCGATCTGTACCGCGTTGGTGGCCGCGCCCTTGCGCAGGTTGTCGCTGACGATCCAGAGCCAGAGCCCCTTCTCGTTGGTCAGGTCCTCGCGAATGCGGCCCACCAGCGTGTCGTCGGTGCCGGCTGCGTCGATGGCCGTCGGGAAGACGAACTGCAGCGGATCGTCGACCACCCGCACGCCGGGGAAACGGCTGAGGGCCTCGCGCGCCTCAGCGGGGGTCACCTTCCGCTCAAACTCCACCAGCACCGACTCCGAATGCCCGACGAAGACCGGCACACGCGTACAGGTCATGGTGACCGGCAGGTCCGGGAGGCCCATGATCTTCCGCGTCTCCGCCGAAAGCTTCATCTCCTCGGTCGTGTAGAGGTTCTCCGTGAAGGTCTCGGCGTAGGGCAGTACGTTGAACGCGATCTGCCGCTTGTAGACGGTATGCGGCAGCTCCCCCCGGTGCCCCTCCGTCCAGGCCCGCACCTGCTGCTCCAGTTCCTCGATGGCCTCCTTGCCGGTACCCGACACGGCCTGCATGGTGGTGACGATCACCCGCGTGATGCGCGCCAGGTCGTGGAGCGGCTTCAGCGCCATCACCAGGCCGATCGTGGTGCAGTTGGGACTGGCGATGATGCCCTTGTGCCTGCGCAGGTCCTCGGGGTTCACCTCCGGCACCACCAGGGGCACCTCGGGGTCCATGCGCCAGGTGGACGACTTGTCGATGACGACCGCGCCCGCCCGGGCGGCCGCCGGCGCGAGCTCCCGGGACAGCAAGCCGGTCGCAGCGAAGAAGACCAGGTCCATACCCGCAAAGGCCTCCGGGGTCGCCTCCTGAACCATGAGGCGCTCCCCCCGGAACGAGACGGTGGACCCGGCGCTGCGGCTGCTCGCCAGGGGCAGGAGCCGGCCTACAGGGAAGTTGCGGGCCTCCAGCAGGGAGAGGAGTTCCTGGCCGACGGCTCCCGTTGCGCCGACCACAGCGACGTTCTTCATGCTCATCCTCCATACCTCCGCTTCCCGTGCCCTCCGCGCCGGGGGCCCGCCCGGTTTGCGGCTACGCCTGCTTTGGCCCCAGGAGCAGCGGCTGCACCTGCCGCCCCTCCATCGCGGCGAGGATGGTGGGTACCAGGTAGTGTTCGATGTCGGCGTCGATCGACGTCGGCTTTCCGAAGGGGTCGTCCTGGCGGAAGGGCACGAAGTAAATGTTCCTGGCCACCAGCAGGGCGCCAAGGTTGCGGGCGTTCATGCCGAGGCCGTCGTTGGTGGTGACGGCCAGGACGACGGGCCGGTGATTGCGCATCTGGGCCTTGGCAGCCATGCACACCGGCGTGTCGTTGATGGCGTTGGCCAGCTTGGCCATGGTGTTACCCGTGCAGGGCATGACCACGAGGCAGTCGAGCTTCACCTGCGGCCCGAAGGGCTCCACCTCCGGGATCGTCATCAGGGGCAGGCGGCCCGTGATCTGCTCGATCTGCGTAATCCAGTCATCAGGTTTCCCGAACCGGGTCTCGGTGGTGCGCACATTGGTGGAGATGATCGGGATGATCTCCGCGCCCTCGTCCCGCAGCCGGCGGAGCTGGGCCATCGCCCGCCCCAGGTTGCAGTGCGAGGCGGACATGGCCACGCCGATGCGCTTCCCGGCAAGCTGTTGCACGCTCATCGCTCCCCCTCCATGGCGTCGGTGCGACGGAGGTGGCGCACGACGAGCTCGGCGATGATCCGCCCTGCCGTCACCGGGGCGACGATCCCGGGCAGCCCCGGCGCCAGCCTGGCAGTGAGCCCCAGCTCCCGGGCGGCCTCGAAGTCGGTGCCGCCGGGGGCGGAGGCGACGTCGATGATCACCGCGTGGCGGGGCGCCCGGCTGAGGATGTCCCGGGTCAGCACGAGGGCCGGCACCGTGTTGAAGATGATGTCGGCTTCGGCGACGGCGTCCGCCAGCTTCGGCCACTCCACCGGGCGGTGGCCGGCGGCCCAGATCCGGGCCTGGTCCAGTTCGCTGCGGGCGGCCACGGAGACGTCGCTCATCAGGCCCCTCAGCAGCATGGCGATCGCCCGGCCGGTCCGGCCGAAGCCCAGCACCAGGGAGCGGCTGCCGAAGATGGTGAAGGGCGTGGACTCCATCGCCATCTGGATGGCGCCCTCCGCCGAGGGGATCGAGTTCCACGTCGCGAAGTGGTCCGCCTCCCGGTACTCGATCAGCGGCAGCCCGGCCTCCTCGCAGAGCCGGTTCAGGTGCGGGTTGCTCAGGCCGACGAAGACCGGAGCGCCCCGGGCGACCCGGCGAAGGCCGTCCAGGTCGATGACGCAGGGCGGGACATCGCCCTCGGTGTACACCGTCCCGTCCGGGCTGACCCCCTGCACCGGCAGAATGACCACCTGCGCGCCGGTGAGAGCGTCGGCACCGGAGGTGCACACTTCCACGCCGGCGAACCGGTCCTCCCACTCCAGGCCCGCGATCCGGACACGGGCACCGGCCCGGAGCAGGAAGTGCACCGCCTCCGCCATGCGCCGGTCCCCGCCGATGACCGCGATGATCTTGCCGTATACGCTCATCCAGCCAGTCCTCCAATCCTACCGAACCTCATCCCATTCTATGGATGGGGTTCAGGCAGGGTGCGGAGGGGCAGGCGAAGCGGGAATCCCCGCCGTCCGGGCCGGAGAAGCGTCGCCGGTGGGACCGGCGGCGCGGCAGGCTTCAGGTGCGGGGGAAGGCGACCTCCTCCAGGTCGAAGGCGACCCGTTTCTCCCGCAGCACCCAGCGACAGGTCATGAGCACCCCGGGCACGTAGGCCTCCCGGGACGGAGCGTCGTGCCGGATGGTCAGCGTCTGTCCGAGGCCGCCGAAGATGACCTCCTGGTGGGCCACGAGGCCGGGCAGCCTGACGCTGTGGACTGGCACCTCCGCGGCGGCGAGATCGCCCCGCCCGCGCTCCAGGCGGGCCTTGGTGCGGAGGGCGGTGCCCGACGGGGCGTCCAGCTTCGTCTTGTGGTGCATCTCGATGATCTCCACGTCCGGGAAGAACCGGTGCGCCTCCTCGGCGAAGCGCATGAGGAGCATGATGCCCACGGCGTAGTTGGCGATGAAAGCCCCGCCCAGCCCGCGTTTTCGGCACATCGCCGCCCACGTCTCCGTCTCCCCGGGCTGGAACCCCGTCGTCCCCACCACAGGGGCGATGGACGCCTCGATGGCCGCCGGGATGGTGCGGCGGCCCGCCTCGGCGACGGAGAAGTCGACCAGCACGTCGGCCTCCCCGCCGGCCGCCAGGAACTCCTCCAGCGAGCCGTGGACCGTCGGCCCCGGCCGGCCGCCCAGCGGCACCAGTTCGGCCAGGTTTCGTCCCCCGCCCTGGCGGGCGATCGCGCCGGTCAGGGCAAACCCCGGCTCCTGCACCAGGGCCCGGGCCAGCACCTGGCCGACCTTGCCCGTCGCTCCCGCGAGCACCACGCGAATCGGTTGCAACGCACTCACCTCTGCATCGGAATGGCTGGCCGGTAATACAAAACGGCTTGCGAACAAACCCACCGGGGCTTGATCGCGAGCCGCTCCACTGGCTACGGTATGATGACCGGCCCGTGCAGTGGTTTTACAATAACCGCTGCCGGCGAACCCTGTCAATAAGTCTCCCGCAATGCCACATGGACGGTGATCGACCCCAGCTTCGTCTCGAGGGGGATCACCAGCCGTTTGATGGACAGCGTGGAGATGGCCGTGCCCTTGCCCATGACCACCGAAGGCGGGGCAATCTTGCACGGGTACCCCGCGGCCTCGAGCTCGCCGGAGGCGAGGCCGGTAATGACATTGCCGAGCTCCGCCACCGCGGACTCACACATGTCGTCGAACACGGTGACTTCCTCTCCCGTCATGGCGGAGACGAGCTTGCGCCCGGTCTCCTCGCTCATGCCATACAGCACCAGGCCCTGGACGCGGCCGACGACGCCAATCAGGACCGTTACCTCATCCGACTCGAGGGGAGACTCCTCAAGGCGCACCTCGCCCTGCACGACCTCCGTGCCGGTTTCCGTCTGCAGAACCTGACCGGCCGATACCAGGAAGGGGTTGACAAATTCTGCCTTCACGTATGCGTTCCTTCCCTTCTACACTGATCGCCGCGATTGGTCTCGTCGCTTACTTCTCAGCCCGGTAGAAGAACGGCGAAGCGCTGGCGAAGCCCAGCTCCCGGGCTTTGAGCAGACTCTCCGTTCCGCCGACGAACAGAATGCCTCCTGGTTTCAGTGCGGCGTGGAACTTGCGGTACAGCTCGTCCTTGGCTTCTTCGGTGAAATAGATCACCACGTTCCGGCAGAGGATGAGATCGATATCCCTCGGGAACGGGTCGGAGAGCAGGTTGTGCTGCTCGAAACGCACCCGCGCCTTCAGCCGATCGATGACTCTGAAGCCTTCCTCCACGGTCGTGAAGTACTTCGCCCTGCGCTCGGGGGACACGTTCCGGATGTCCTTCTCCTGATAGACGCCGGCCCGTGCGACCTTGAGGATCTCGGCATCCAGGTCGGTTGCCCAGATCTGGTGCCGCCCATACGGGTCGATCTCATCGAGCAGCATGGCCACCGAGTACGGCTCCGCGCCGTTCGAGCACCCGGCGCTCCAGATGCGCAGTACAGGATTCCTTTTCAACAACTCCGGGAGGATGACCTGCTGCAGTTCCTCAAACTTGTCCGGGTTCCGGAGCCACTCGGACACGTTGATCGTCAGGAAGTCCTGGAACTCCTTGACACGCGCCGGCGTCGTCTGCAGCAGCCGGGCGTACTCGGCCAAGTCTTGGACGCCGGCACGGCGCATGATGGTCTGGAGCCGCCGCTCCATCTGCGTACCCTTATAACAGTCCAGGTCGATCCCGGTCAGCTTCAACACGGTACGCTGAAAGACCGGGTAGCCCGGCAGATTCACGATTAACCCTCTCCTACAGCACGCGTAATCGCATC
This sequence comes from Symbiobacterium thermophilum IAM 14863, assembly GCF_000009905.1. Taxonomy (GTDB): domain Bacteria; phylum Bacillota; class Sulfobacillia; order Symbiobacteriales; family Symbiobacteriaceae; genus Symbiobacterium; species Symbiobacterium thermophilum. The sequence continues at coordinate 1,678,262 of NC_006177.1, read as the reverse complement.
GGCGATGCTATGCACGGGCAGGACCTCCCTGGCCGCCCCCAGTTCCACGACGACCCGCGGCATGCCGTAGACGACGCAGGTGGAAGCGTCCTCGGCGATGGTCCAGCCGCCCGCCTTCCTCAGCTGGGCCATCCCCTTGGCCCCGTCATAGCCCATGCCGGTGAGAATCACCCCCACCAGCCGCTCCTTCCAGACGGGCAGCACCGACTCGAAGGTGACGTCCACCGCCGGGCGCACGCCGTGTACCGGCGGCCCCTGATCCAGGGCGATCCGCCCCTCCGCGTCCACCAGCATGTGATACCCGCCGGGCGCCACCAGGACCTGGCCCGCCCGCACCGGATCCCCGGCCCGGGCCTCCCGGACCGAGATGGCGGAGAGCTCGTCCAGCCGCTGCGCCAGCGACCGGGTGAACCCGGGCGGCATGTGCTGGACCACCAGCACCCCGGCCGGCAGGTCCGCCGGCAGGCGGGGGATGATCTGGTGCAGGGCGCCCGGCCCGCCGGTGGAACAGCCGATCAGGACCAGGCGGCGGGGAAGCCGGTCCCCAAACCCCGTCTGGCGGCGCAGTCCCGCCAGGGCCTGCATCTTCTCCCGCGGGGAGACCGGCGCCAGTTCCACCGCCGCGGTGCGCACCCGCGGGGTGGCCGCAGCGGCCGCCTTGACCTTCGCCACCAGTTCGTCCCGGGCCACGTGCATGTTCAGCGAGATGGATCCCGACGGCTTGGCCACAAAGTCCACCGCGCCCAGGGCCAGAGCCCGGATGGTGGCCTCCGCCCCTTCCCGGGTGTGGCTGGAAACCATCACCACCGGCGTCGGCCGCCGAGCCATGATCTCCCTGAGGGTGCCGTAGCCGTCCAGCCGGGGCATCTCGATGTCCAGCGTCACCACATCCGGCTGCAGCTGCAGCACCTTCTCGAGTCCGTCCTGCCCGTCGCGGGCCGTGCCGACCACCGTGATCAGCGGATCGGACTCCAGGAGCTCGGTCAGCACCTTCCGCATGAAGGCGGAGTCGTCGACCACCAGGACGCGGATCGGGCGCTGCACTCGGTCACTCATCGCGCTACTGGCCCACGAACTTCCTGACCGTGGACAGGATCTTCTCAGGCTCGAAGGGCTTGACGACAAAGTCCTTCGCGCCTGCCTTGATGGCCTCGATGACCATCGTCTGCTGCCCCAGGGCCGAGACCATGACCACCTTCGCGTCGGGATCCAGGTTCTTGATCTCCCGGGTCGCCGTAATGCCGTCCATCACCGGCATGGTGATGTCCATGAGAACCAGGTCAGGCCGGTAGCTCTGGTACATCGCGATGGCCTCCTGGCCGTTCTCCGCCTCGGCCACCTCAAAGCCATGCTCGGTGAGCAGCTTCGCACAACGCATCCGCATGAAGGCAGCGTCGTCGACCAACAGAATCTTGGGCATTCGGTTCCCTCCTGCGCGTTTTGCAACCCTTTACAACTCGTGTTCGCCGCGCCCCACCGTGCTGACGAGCACCCTGCCCGTCTCGATGAACAGCTGGAGCGTGCGACCGTAGGTCCCGCCCATGTCCTCGGCCACGAGTCGGATCTGGTGTCTGGCCAGTGCGGCCCGCACCGCTTCCGTATTGCGTGCGCCGATGTCCAACTGCGGGTTTGAGCCGGCAAGCCGCAGCATGCGGGCCCCCCCCGCTGCCTTGGCGATCAGGCGGGACCGAGAGGCACCGGCGTCAACGAGCGCTGCCACAGCCGCCTCAACCCCGGTATCCGCATACTTGCCGGGGGGCGCCTCCCGTCCCCTCCCCATGCTGCTGTCCGGCAGCACGACATGAACCATCGCACCGATCCGGACCACCGGATCGTACAGGGCCAGCCCCACACAGGAGCCAAGCCCGTAGCAGACCAGCACCTGATCAGGCCGGTCCGCAACCTTCAGTTCCCCCAGCCCGACCGCTTCCAGGCGGCGGTCGCTCATCGAATCGCCTCGAGGGTGGTGATCAGTCGGGCCATCGATTCCGTGTTGGGCATCAGCAGGAAGTGACCGGGCACGGCGCCGTTGAACCCCGTGGCGATGACCAGCGCCTCGTCGCCCGTGAGCAGTAAGTCGGTGGCGACTGTCTGCAGAATGGCGCCGGCCATGTCCTCCAGGAGCACGGGGGGCGTCGGCTTCACCTCCAGGCCGGAGCGGTCCGCAATCGCGTTCATGAATGCGGAGCCGCAGATGTTTCCCACCTCGGCCAGGGCCGAGCGGCCCAGCTCGTCCAGCTCCCGGCAGGTGCCTGCGGGATGGCCGAGGAGGAGGTCGACCAGCGCCCGGGCCTCCTTCGGCTGGAAGAGCAGGATCACGTGGCCCTGCAGCTCTCCCTCGATGCCGACATAAACCGCTGTCACGACGTGGTCGGGGCCGCCTGCCACCCCAGGCAGCTCCCTCAGGGGTACGAATGAAAGTTGCGGAGCATCGAGCCTGATCTCACCCGTCGTCATCTGCGAAAGCGATCGTGAACTTTCGGCCAGCGCCTGGGTGACCATCTGCTCCAGGGCAGTCCACTGGCTGGGCTGCAGCTTCATCTGTGCTCCTCCTAGTGCGCGACCATCTCCAGCCGCCCCGCCTCATCCTGAACGGAGTTGACCAGACTGGACACGTCCAGGATGATGGCGACGTCGCCATCGCCCATGATGGTGGCGCCCGAGATGCCGGGGATCTCCCCGATGAACCGGCCCAGGGGCTTGATCACCACGTCGCCCTCACCGATGAGCGAGTCGACCACCAGCCCGATCTGCCGCCCCATCACGGCGACGATGACCACGAAGATCTCGTCGGGTTCCTCGGCGCCTTCCGGCCGCTGCAGTTCGAAGGCCTCCGCCAGCCGGAGCAGGGGGATGACCTCGCCCCGCTTCACGACCACCTCCCGCTGGCGCACGGTCTGAATCTCGCTCACCGGGATGCGGTCGGTCTCCACCACCGAACCCAGCGGGATGCAGTAGATGGTGCCCAACAGTTCCACCTGCAGCGCCCGGATGATGGCCAGCGTAAGCGGCAGCTTCACCCGGAACTCGGTTCCCTGGCCCACGGTGCTGCGGATCTCCACCGAGCCGTTGATCCGCTCGATGTTCTTCTGCACCACGTCGAGGCCCACGCCGCGGCCGGACACGTCCGACACCTTGTCCGCGGTGGAGAAGCCCGGCGACCAGATGAGGTTGATCGCCTCGGGATCCGACAGCCTCCGGGCGGCCTCCTCGGAGAGGATGCCCTTGCGCACGGCGCTGGCCCGGATCTTCTCCGGATCCACGCCGCGGCCGTCGTCGCGCACGGAGATGATGATGTGGTTCTCCTCGTGGAACGCCTCCAGGATCACGGTGCCGGCGGCCGGCTTGCCCGCCGCCACCCGCACCTCCGGAGGCTCGATGCCGTGGTCGACGGCGTTGCGCAGCAGGTGCATCAGCGGATCGCCGATCTCCTCGATGACCGACCGGTCCAACTCCGTTTCCTCGCCCCGCATGATGAAGTTGATCTCCTTGCCGAACTTCTGGGCGATGTCCCGGACCATCCGCGGGAACTTGCGGAACAGGTTCTCGACCGGGATCATGCGGGCCCGCTGGATCTCCTCCTGCAGGTTGCCGGTGAGCCGGCCCAGCTGGGCCAGAGCCGAGGACATGGTCTGCGAGAGCTCGTCGCCCTCCCGCTCCACTTCCAGCCGGCTCAGCACCTGCTGCAGCCGGGTCCGTTCGATCACCAGCTCGCCCACGGTGTTCATCAGATTGTCAAGCACCTCGACGTCCACCCGCACCGTCCGCATGCCGCCGCGCGGGGTGCGCAGCGCGCCGCCGCCGTTGCCTGCGCCGTTGTCGCCCGCGGGGACCGGACCCGCCTTGGGCGCGGCCGGCGCCATGGCCGCAGCGGCGACCTCGCCGGCCGGCGTCGGCCCGGACGGCGCCGCCGCGGAGACCGGCTCATAGGCCGCCAGCGTCCTGACCGCCATCTCCGGCACTTCCCGAAGCACGTCCTGCACCTTCTGCAGGCTCTCCCTGGTCACAAAGAGCAGCTTCATGTCGGAGCCGACCTGGTCGTTCTCCACCTGCTCCTGCGTCGGGACGGAAAGGACGATCTCGCCGATGTCGCCCACGGCGAGCAGCGCCTGGAACGCCCGCACTGCGGGCATCGCCGCGTCCGGTGCGATCTCCAGCCGGGCCTGGTAGACGTTCAGCCCCTTCGTCCGCGCTTCGTCCACCTTCGCCTGCTGCTGGGCGGTCAGCGGCGGAAACTCCACACCGTCCGCCGACGGGGCGGCCTGGGCAGGCGCCGCAGGCGCAGAAGCCCCCTCCAGGGCGGCCAGTTCCCGCATCAGCTCGTCGGTGTTCACCTGTGCCGGCTCGCCCGTCGCGATCTCGTCCTTGAACAGCTTCAGCGCGTCCAGGCAGTGGAACAGCGTGTCCACCAGCGGTGTCGTGACGCTGGCCTTCCCCTTCCGGAGCCTGTCCAGGACGTTCTCCATGGCATGGGTCAGTTCGGCCATGCGCTGGTGGCCGAGGGTCGCGGACGAGCCCTTCAGGGTGTGCGCTGCCCGGAAAATGTCCTGGATGACCTCCGGGTCCGGATCGCCGGCATCGCTCTCCAGCCGGAGAATTCCGGCCTCCATCGTCTGTAGCAGTTCCTCCGCCTCGTCGAGGAAGACTCGGATGTCCTCTGCAGAGATGTCAAAACCAGAGCCCATCGGTGGCGATCCCTCCGTCGTCGGTCTACTGGGCCACGGGTGTCTTCCGCTCCTCGCGGACCAGGATCTGCCGCAGGTCGAGCAGCGTCACGAGCCGCCCGCCCACCTTGGCGACGCCCAGCACGTGCTCGCGGTCAACCCGGGAGAGAAGCGAGGACGGCGGCTCCACGGCGTCCGCCGGCACCCGGGCCACCTCTTCCACCGAGTCCACCACCATGCCCACCTGGTCGCCGTCCACCTCGGCGATGGCGATGCGGGTGGCCTTGGTGGCTGCGCTCGTGCACAGCCGCAGCCGGCGGCGGAGATCGATCACGGGGATGACCCGGCCGCGCAGGTTGATCACCCCCAGCACATAAGCGGGGGTCCGGGGCACGCGGGTAACCCGCTGGAGGGGTACTACCTCGCGCACGACGGCGATGTCGGCTCCATAATACTCGTTGTCCATTTGAAAGACAACGATTTGAAAAATGGATTGCTGTTCACGCTGCTCCTGGACCACCTGCAACCCTCCTCTTCACTGATCGGGCACCGTTACTGCAGGGCCGTCTCCAGCAGCCGGTCCGCGGACAGCACTACCACAAGGCGCCCTTCCCCGAGCTGCAGGATGCCTTCCACCACGGCCTCGTGCATTCCGCCGAGGTTGGCCACGAGGGGCGAGGGGGGTGCCAGCTTCCCCTCGACCACATCCTCCACCGCCACCACGTCATCCACGATCAGCCCTGCGCTCTTCCCGGCAAGCTCCAGGATGATAATCCTGCGCTGCTCCGCCTCCCGCCGGCTGGTCAGGCCGAAGCGGCGGCCAAGGTCCATCACCGGCAGCACCTCGCCGCGCACGGAGATGACCCCTTCCACGTACGGTGGGGAATCGGGTACCGGCGTTGGCGCCGTCCAGGTGATGATCTCGCGCACGCCCGCGATGGGCAGGGCGTACTCCTGTCCGCCGATGGCAAACACAACCACTTTCTGTTCCGCCGCCGTTCCCCGTCTCATGGCCGTACCTCCGTTCACGCTACCCTTCCACTACCAGAATTACCATGACTAAAATATGTAAGCCTTCCTTCAACACCATCAGAGCAAAATCCTGCCGCAGACCCGATCACTTTCTCTGTGCTTGCTTAACCGCCGTCTGCTGCCAGCGCCGCCGGATGAAGTCCACCGCAAGCCGGTCGATCTCCTGGCTGATGGGCAGAAGGCCTTGCAACTGATGCGGCGTGAGAGGGCCGCTCACCTGCCGGTGCAGCCGCTGCCGCAGCTCCTCGATGCGCGCCCGGGTCTCCCGCTCGCTGTCCACCCTTGCTCCCCCCTAAGCCGTGCCGGTCGATCCGATGCCGCCCGTGCGCAGGCCCCCGGGCTGGTCGCCGGCCACGGTGAGGTAGCGCACGAAGATCCCCTGCGCCACCCGCTCCCCGCAGGCGATGGTCGCCGGCTCGGTGCCCAGGTTGACCAGCGCCACCAGGATGTGCCCCTCGTTGTCGGGGTTGTCCGCGTAGTCGGCGTCGATGACCCCGATGCCGTTGGCCAGCGCAAGCCGGCGCTTGACCGCGAGGCTCGAGCGCACAGCCAGCAGCAACACCTCATCCTCCCCCATGTAGGCCTTCAGCCCCGTGGGCACCAGCGCGACCTGACCGGGCGGAATCGTGACCTCCTCCGCCGCCTCCAGGTCGTACCCCGCCGAAAGGCGGGTCTTGCGCTGGGGCAGCCGGACGCGGCCCTCGTAGCCGCGCAAGGGCGCAAACCGTCGTTCAGTCATGCAGAACCTCCCCGTATTGCGCAAAGTCGTACTGGAGCGCGTGGGGCACCACGGCCGCCATCACCCGCGCCTCCTCCACGAAGAGCCGGTGCGCCAGTTCGTTCACCTGCTCCAGGGTCACCGCTTCTACCCGGGCGATCACCTCGTCGGGGCTGTGGACGAAACCGCGGATCAGTTCCCCCCGCCCCAGCCGGCTCATGCGGCTGGAGGTGGACTCGAGCCCGAGCATCAACTGTCCCTTCAACTGCTCCCGGGCTTCGGCCAGCTCCTCTTCCGTCACGCCCCTGCGGCCCAGCTCGCTGAGCACGCCGGTGACCACGTCCAGCGTCGCCCCGACCATGCGGGGCGAGACGCCTGCATATACGCCGAAGGCGCCCGCGCTCCGGTACGAAGAGTGATACGAGTACACGGAATACGCCAGTCCCCGCTTCTCCCGCACCTCCTGGAACAGCCGGCTGGAACTGGACCCGCCCACGATCGCGTTGAGGACGTGCAGGGCGTAGATGTTGGGGTCGTCCAGCGACAGGGCCGTGGTGCCCAGCACCAGGTGCGCCTGCTCGATCTCCTTCTGCCGGACCGCGATGGCCGGGGTCCGGGGCACGGGCGGCGCGTCCGGCGCCGGCCGGCCATCCGCCTCCGCTGCCGCGGCGCCGAACAGCTCTGCCACCCACTCCACCACGCGCTCGTGCTCCAGGTGGCCCGCCGCGGCCACCACCATGTTGGCCGGCACGTAGTGGCGGTTCTTGTACGCGAGGATGTCCGCGCGGGACATCGCCTGGACTCGTTCCACCGTACCCACGATCGGCCGGCCCAGCGCATGGCCGCGCCAAAGCGCCCCGGCGAACAGGTCGTGGACCAGGTCGTCGGGAACGTCGTCGTACATCCGGATCTCCTCGCAGATGACGTCCTTCTCGCGCGCGAGGTCGTCCGGGTCGAATCGGGAGTTGAGGATCATGTCGGCCAGCACGTCCAGGGCGAGGGGCAGATGCTCGTCCAGCACCCGCGCGTAGTAGCAGGTGTACTCCTTTGCGGTGTATGCGTTCAGTGCGCCGCCCCGGCCGTCAATCGCGCGGGCGATCTCCAGGGCCGACCGCCGCTCGGTCCCCTTGAACAGCATGTGCTCGATCAGGTGGGAGACACCCATCTCCGCCGGCGCTTCATACAGGCTGCCGGTGCCCACGTACACCCCCACCGCGGCGGAGCGCACGTGGCCGATCGCCTCGGTGACCACCCGGAGGCCGTTGGGCAGCGTCGTTTTCCGGTAGAAGGTCACTCGCCTACCCTCCTGCAAAGGCGCAGAGGGGGGCCGCAGCCCCCCTCGCGTCCGACTGGACCGACGGGCTCTATCGACCGTGTCGGCCCGGACCCGGCTTGCCGGGACCCGGCCTGCCGGCCCCGGCCTTGGCCGGACCGGGCTTGCCCTGGCCGGGCTTCGGCTGGGGCTGGCGGGCCTCCGGCCGCCCTGACGGCTGGGAGGCCGCCTGCTTCGGCATGGCGTCCTTGATGGAGAGGTTGATGCGGCCGAGCCGGTCGATCTCCGTGACCTTCACGGTCACCTCGTCGCCGATGTTGACCACGTCCTCGACCCGGGCTACCCGCTTGTCCGACAGCTCGCTGATGTGCACAAGCCCTTCCTTGCCGGGGAGGATCTCGACGAACGCGCCGAACTGCATGAGCCGCGTGACCCGGCCGGTGTAGATCATGCCGGGCTCGGGATCCTTCACCAGCGCCTCGATCATCTGGCGGGCCCGCTCGCCGGCCTCCAGGTTCACGGCGGCGATGTAGATCGTGCCGTCGTCCTGGATGTCGATCTCCACCTTGGTGTGGCCCACCTTGGTCTCCTCGATGATCTTGTTGATGGTGGAGCCGCCCTTGCCGATGACGTCCCGGATCTTCTCCGGCGAGATCTTCATCGTGATGATGCGCGGCGCCCAAGGCGACAGCTCCTTGCGCGGCTCGGAGATGCAGGCCAGCATCTTCTCCATGATGAACATGCGGCCCTCGCGCGCCTGCATCAAGGCCTTCTCCAGGATCTCCCGGCTGGTGCCGGAGATCTTCATGTCCATCTGCAGGGCGGTGACGCCCTTCTTAGTGCCGGCCACCTTGAAGTCCATGTCGCCCAGGGCGTCCTCGATGCCCTGGATGTCGGTGAGCACGGCGTAGCGGCCGGTCTCGGGATCCTCCACCAGACCCATGGCCACGCCGGCCACCGGCGCCTTGATGGGCACGCCGGCCGCCATCAGCGCCAGCGTGGAGCCGCAGACCGAGGCCATCGAGGACGAGCCGTTGGACTCCAGCACCTCCGACACGACTCGGATGGTGTACGGGAACTCCTCCTCGGGAGGAATGACGGGCTCCAGAGCCCGCTCGGCCAGCGCGCCGTGGCCGATTTCGCGGCGGCCGGGGCCGCGCAGCGGCCGCGTCTCGCCGACGGAGTAGGGCGGGAAGTTGTAGTGGTGCATGAACCGCTTGGTCTCTTCCAGCGTGAGGTCATCCAGCTTCTGCATGTCGCCCAGGGTGCCCAGGGTGCAGATCGAGAGCACCTGGGTCTGGCCCCGCTGGAAGAGGCCGGAGCCGTGAGGCCGGGGCAGGAGGTCCACGGCGCACTCGATAGGCCGGATCTCGGTGAGGCTGCGCCCGTCGGGCCGGATGCCCTCCTCGATGATCGCCCGGCGCACCTCCTCCTTCAGCACCTTCTTCAGCAGGTAGGCGATGTGCTTCTCCGATTCGGGGAACTGCTCCGCCAGCTCGGCCTGAACGGCCTCGCCCACCGCGGCGACGGCCTCCTCCCGGGCCAGCTTGTCCGGATTGCGAACCGCCTCCCGCAGCCGGACGGTGGCCGCCTCCCGCACCGCCTGCTCCAGCTCGGGGGGCGGGTTGAAGAGCACCACCTCCCGCTTGGGCTTGCCCACCTCGGCCTGCATCTGCTTGATCGTCGGGATGATGGTGTTCTTGATGACCTCGTGGCCGAACAGGATGGCGTCCAGCATGGTCTGCTCGGGCACCTCCTTGGCGCCCGCCTCCACCATGAGCACCGCGTGCTCGGTGCCGGCCACGACCAGATGCATCTCGCTGCGCTCCTGCTGCTCAGCCGTGGGGTTGATGACGAACTGGCCGTCCACCAGCCCCACGATGACGCCGCCGATGGGCCCCTCGAAGGGGATGTCGGAGATGGTCAGCGCCGCCGAGGCGCCGATCATGCCCATGATCTCCACGGGATGGTCCGGATCCACCGACAGCACGGTGCAGACCACCTGCACGTCGTTGCGGAAGCCCTCCGGGAACAGCGGCCGGATGGGCCGGTCCGTCAGCCGGGCCCAGAGGATCGCCTTGCTCGTGGGCCGGCCCTCGCGCCGGAACCAGTTGCCCGGAATCCGGCCCACGGAGTACATGCGCTCCTCGTAGTCTACGGTCAGCGGAAAGAAGTCCACACCTTCCCTTGGGGTTGCGCTGCCTACTGCGGTGCAGAGCACCACGCTGTCCCCGTAGTTCACCAATACCGACCCGCTGGCCTGTTTGGCCAGGCGGCCGGTCTCGAGGGTCATCGTGCGGCCCCCGAGCTCCATCGAAAACGATGCGGTCACGTTGGTCCTCCTTCTGTGCCCAGGACCGTCTGGTGCACCGGGCGGCACCCGCGCAGGGCCTGTGCCGCCGCGCGCCGCCCGTCGCCGCTACCCAGCGGCTTCTCCCTCTGGCACTTTTTCTCCTAACCCATCTGATTTCCACACTTTGAGTAGCATCTCCTTCCTGTGGAGGGAAATATGAGTCCTGTGCACGCGACAGCAGAGCCTGCCGGCCCCGCTGCGGGCCCGGCAGGCTCTGCCTGCGGCTATCGGACATTCCGGAAAAGCGCCTGCGTCCAGTCCCGGAGCGGCGCCACCCACCGCTCCACGATCCGTCCGGGCTCCTGCCCACTCACCGCGCCGTGGATGCCCAGTCCGAGAAGCGTGAGGCCGCCTGCGGCGATCGCGATCACCGCCGCCACGGCAGCCACCTGTCCCAGCACCCACTGCCACTGCGGCGTGCGCCGCCGCTTCTTCTCTACCGGGGCCGGGGCGGGCACGGCACCGGCCGCTGTAAGGTTCGAAGCCGTGGCCTGCAGCACCCGGTCGACGGCCGCGGGCACGGGGCTCAGGTCCAGACTGGCCGGCAGGCTGCGCAGTCGGTGCAGCAGCATCTCGACCTCCCGCACCTCGGCGCTGCAGTGAGGGCAGCGCTCCACGTGGGCCACGAGATTCGCCGGCAGGTCCAGCACCCCTTCGGCCATGGCCTCCTCCACCCGCTGGCGCACCCGGTCGCACGCACCGCCGATCACGTACGGTCTCACTGCACACCCTCCTTTTCCGACGAGGCGAGGGCCGCGCGCAGCTTCGCGAGGCTCGCGTGCAGCCGGGATTTCACGGTCCCCTCGGGCACCGCCATCACCTGTGCGATCTGCGGGATCGTCAGGTCCTGGAAGAAACGCAGCACGACGGTGGCCCGCTGCTCCGGCGGGAGGAGCTTCAGCGCCTCCAGGAGCTGCCAGTCGGTCTCCGGCGCGGCGTAGCCCTCCGGGCACTCCACGACCTCCAAACCGGTGGGCACCGCCCGGGAACGGCTGCGGCCGACGTCGTAGCACGTGTTGATCAGGATCCGGTTGAGCCAGGCCGGGCCCGCCGCGGGGTCGGCCAGGGAGTCGAAGTACCGGTACGCCTTCAGCCCGGCCTCCTGCAGCGCGTCGGCGGCATCGTGGGGGTTGCCGAGGATGCCCACCGCCGTGCGGTAGAGGCGCGGGGCCATCTGGGAGAACAGGGCGGCAAAGGCCTCCCGGCGCTCGGCTTCGGTTCTGGCCACCCGTGCATCACCTCTACTTAGGAGACCGGACTTCCGGCGCGAAACGTTCGTTCACCGGTTGAAGATGCGGGGGAAGCGGGTATAAGCGGCAAAGAGACCGAACCGCGTGCCGGTTCGGTCTCCGTTTCGCCTACCTGATCACCGTGCGGATGTTCAGCCGATCGATCAGCTTCGCGTACCGCTCCGGCGAGATCTTGTTCAGATACACCAGCAGCGCGCGGCGCTGGCCGACCATCTTGAGCAGACCCCGACGGGAGTGGTGATCCTTCTTGTGTACCCGCAGGTGCTCGGTGAGCTCGTTGATCCGGTGGGTCAGCAGCGCAATCTGCACCTCAGGCGACCCCGTATCGGTCTCGTGGGTCTTGAACTCGTTGATGATCCTCTGCTTCTCTTCCTGAGACAGCGGCATGGAACTCGACCTCCTCCTGATCTCGAAAGCGCCGGAGACCCAGTAAACCGCCGGAGACAGCGGCAGACCGAGTCGCCGGTTCATCGACAACGACTAGTCTATCACAGGCCGGGCGGCCCGGCAAGCGGAACGTCCGGATCGTCGGGATTCGGCAGCGACGCAGACCGGTACAGCGCGTCCACCTCCGCCGCCGTCAGCGGGCGGGCGGCGCCGGGCGGCAGGTCGCCCAGGCTGAGCGGTCCCATGGAGAGCCGCTTCAGGTAGACCACCCGCTTGCCCCGGGCGGCGAACATGCGGCGCACCTGGTGGTACTTGCCCTCGCGGACCGTGACGATGCCCTCCTGCGGCGACAGGATCTCCAGTCGGGCAGGCAGGGTCACGTACCCGTCGGCCAGCGGGACGCCGGCCGCGAAGGCCTCCTGGTCGGCCGGGTCCAGGGGCCGGTCCACCCGGGCCAGGTACCGCTTGGGCTGGTGCCACCGCGGCGCCATGAGCCGGTGCGCCAGCGTCCCGTCGGTGGTGAGCAGGAGGAGCCCCTCGGTGTCCTTGTCCAGCCGGCCCACGGGTACCAGGTCCCGGCGCCGCAGGTCTTCCGGCAGTACGTCCATGACCGTGCGCTGCCGGGGATCCGCGGTCGCCGTGATCACCCCGGCCGGCTTGTGCAGCAGCACGTGGAAGTGGCGCTGAAAGCGCACCGGCTCCCCGTCCACGGCCACCGACGACGTCCCGGGATCAACCAGGGTGCCGGGGTCCGTCACCGGCCGGCCGTCCACCGTCACCCGGCCCGCCTTCAGGAGCGCCCTCAGCTCCTTCCGGCTTCCGAAGCCCATGTGGCCCAGCAGCCGGTCCAGCCGCACCCGGCTCATCACCCCTCTGCCCCCTGCCGACCGGCCAGGAACTCCCGCGCGGCCCGCTCATCGGCGCGCAGTTGCGCCACCAGGGCGTCCAGGTTCGGGAACGCCCGCTCGGGCCGCATGTATTCGAGAAACTCGACCTGCAGCTCCCGGCCGTAGAGATCGCCGCGGAAGTCGAACAGGTGCGCCTCGCACCGCAGCTCCGTGCCGCCCACCGTGGGGCGCACACCCAGGTTCAGCATGGCGCCGTAGACGGGCCCGGTGCGGGGGGTCACCGTGACCGGCGGCTGCAGCTTCCGGGGCTCGCCCAGCACCGTGACCCGGGCCGTGTAGACCCCGTGGGGCGGCAGCAGCCTCCCCTCCTCCAGCCGGATGTTGGCGGTGGGGTACCCCAGCTCGCGGCCGCGCCTGTCGCCCTGCACCACGAGGCCCCGCACCGCGTAGGGGCGGCCCAGGAGGCGTGCCGCCGCCTGCATGCGCCCCTTGGCCACGGCGAACCGCACCTCGGTGGAGGAGACGTTCTCGCCGTCTGCCCGCACGGGCTGGAAGATGTGGACGGGGATCCCCAGGGGGGTGCAGAGCTGCCGCATGGTCTCGGCCGTGCCCTTGCCGCCGCGGCCGAAGGTGTTGTTGAAGCCGACCATCACCTGCTGGGCCCGCAGCTGGCCGACCAGTACCTGGTGAACGAAGGCCTCCGGCGTCATGTCCGCCAGGGCCCGATCGAAGGGCAGGGCCAGGTGAACGTCGACGCCGAGGGCGGCCATGAGCTCGGCCCGCTCCTCCAGGCTCTGCAGCATCGGCGGCGCCGCCTCCGGGCGCAGAACCTGCATCGGCAGCGGATGGAAGCCGACGGCCACCGCCTGTCCGCCCACCCGCCGGGCCTCCGCGACCAGGGCCCTCAGAATGGCCTGATGGGCCAGGTGCACCCCGTCCCACTTGCCGATGGCGATGAGGTTTCCCGTACCCCGGACCGGGACGTCTGCGATGCGTGTGACAAGTTCCATGTCTATACCTCGTTACCCGAAGACTTTCCGGAGCCGAAGTCCTCCCCCGTCCGCCTCCGCCAGGGCGAGCAGCGCGCCGTTGGCCGCGACCACCGCCACGGTGGTGCCGTCGGGATGCTCGACCCGCACGGCCGGGGCCACGCCGTGCAGCACCCGCGCGGCCGCCCGGCCCGACACCGTCACCCGCGGCATATCGCCCAGGGCCGCCGCGGGCGGCAGGAGGCGGGCCTTCCCGGCCGCCAACTCCTCCAGCGTGGCCGCCTGGGCGAGGACGAACGGTCCCGAGCGGGTGCGCACCAGATACGACAGGTGAGCACCCACCTGAAGGAACCGGCCCAGGTCGTGGGCCAGCGTGCGCACGTACGTCCCCTTGGAACAGACCACGTCGATATACGCCACCGGCCGCGGGCCGGGCCGGAAGTCCAGGAGCTGCAGCCGGTGGATGAAGACCCGCCGCGGCTCCCGCTCCACCTCGACGCCCTTGCGGGCCAGTTCATACAGCCGCTTGCCGCCGACCTTCACCGCGCTGACCATGGGCGGCACCTGCTCGATCGGGCCATGAAACCGGGTGAGGGCATAGGCGACATCGCCCCGGGTCAGGTGCGACGCATCGGCCTCGGCCACCACCTCGCCGAACCCGTCCTGGGTGTCGGTGGCCACGCCGAAGGTGATCTCGGCACGGTAGGCCTTGTCGCTGCCGGCGATGTACTCCGCGAGCCGGGTGGCCCGGCCCACGCAGACCGGCAGCACGCCGGCCACCCCGGGGTCCAGCGTCCCCGTGTGGCCCGCCTTCTTGACGCCCAAGGCGCGCCGGACGAAAGCGACCACGTCGTGGGAGGTCATGCCGGGCGGCTTCAGCAGGTTGAGCACCCCGTCAACCTCGGATGCGGCCTCATTCTGCGCTCGGGCCATCGCTACAGCACCACCTTCACCGCCGCCATCACCTGGGCGACCGCGTCCTCCATGGGCACGTTCAGGGTGCAGCCGGCGGCCCGGGCGTGCCCGCCGCCGCCGAAGCGCTGGGCGATAGCGCCCACGTCCACCGTGCGGCGGGAGCGCAGGTTCACCCGCACGCCGCCGTCCTCGGTCTCCTTGAACAGGATACCGACCTCCACCCCGGCGACCGACCGGGCGTAGTTCACCACGCCCTCCACGTCGTGGTCGGTGGCGCCGGCCTCGGCCAGCAGCTTCCGGGTGACGACCATCCACGCCACCCGGCCCGTTTCGTCCAGCTGCAGGGTCTGCAGGGCGCGGGAAAGCAGGGCCAGCCGGGAGAGCGACTCGGTCTCGAAGACCGCCTGGGCCACGTCGTAGGGGCGCGCCCCCAGTTCGATCAGGTCCGCCGCCACCCGGTGGGTCCCCGGGCCGGTGGAGTCGTACCGGAACCCGCCCGTGTCCGTCACCAGCGAGGTGTACAGACAGAGGGCCGTGCCGGCGTCGATGGGCGCGCCGATCTCCCGCAGGATGCGGTACGCCAGCTCACCCACCGCAGCGGCCGAGAAGTCCAGGTAGTTGTACTCGGCAAAGGCGGTGTTGGTGGCGTGGTGATCCACATTCAGCGTCGTGCGCCCCCGCCTGACCGCGGGCAGGGCCGGTCCTACCCGCTCCAGGTCGCCGCAGTCCAGGAAACAGGAGAGGTCCCATTCCCCCTCCACCTCCTGCCACGGGACACAGTACTCGTCCCATCCCGGCAGGAAGTGAAACACGGGCGGGATGGGGTCGGCCCCCACCATGATGGCCTCCTTGCCCATCTGCCGGAGCGCGCGGATCATGCCCAGCGTCGACCCGATCGAGTCGCCGTCGGGCTGGACGTGCATGAAGAAGAGGATCCGCTGCGCCCCGGCGATCATCCGGCTCGCCGCCTGAAGGTCGACCCGCAGCTTACTCACCCTCTTCCCGCTCGCTCCGCTTCTCCTCTTCCCGCACCTGGACCAGCAGCTGGGCGATGCGCTGCCCGTGCTCGATCGACTCGTCCAGGGCGAAGTGGAGCTCCGGCATGTAGCGCAGTTGCAGCCGCTTGGCCAGCTCGCTGCGCAGGAAGCCCGTGGCCGACGCCAGTCCGGCCATGGTCTCCTTCTTCTGCTGGTCATTGCCCAGCACAGACACGTAAATCTTCGCGTGCCGGATGTCGCGCGAGACCTCCACCTTCACGATGGAGACGAACCCGATGCGGGGGTCCTTCACCTCATCCCGCAGCAGCTGGGCCAGCTCTTCGCGCATCTGCTCGCCCACCCGGATGGCGCGCGCGTTCCCTGACATGGTGAACACTCCTCCCGCAGGCCGGATCGCAGGCCCCTCTTGTCAAGCGAAGGCCGGTGGCGGCGCCACCGGCCTTCGCCGGACTCGTCACCGGCCTAGCCGGCCTTGATTTCCTGCAGCTCGTACGCTTCGAGGATGTCCCCGCGCTTGAAGTCGTGGAAGTTCTGGAGGGTGATGCCACACTCGTACCCTTCGGAGACTTCCCTGACCTCGTCCTTGAACCGGCGCAGGGCGTTGATCTCGCCATCCCACACCACGACGCCGTCGCGGATGAGCCGGTAGCGGGCGTTCCGGGTGACCTTGCCCTGGATGACCATGCAGCCGGCGGCCATGCCGACCTTGGGCACCTTGAAGGTCTCCCGCACCTCGGCCTTGCCCAGGATGACCTCTTCGATCTTGGGCTTGAGCATGCCCTTCATGGCGGCTTCGATATCGTCGACGATGTCGTAGATGACGCTGTAAGTCCGGACGTCGATGCCGTGCTCGTCCGCAGCCCGGGAGGCGCGGTCGTCAGGACGCACGTTGAAACCGATGATGATGGCCTTCGAGGCGACCGCCAACATGACGTCCGACTCGGAGATCGCGCCGACGCCCGCGTGGATGACCTTGACCTTGACCTCTTCGTTGCGCAGCTTCTCCAGCTGGCCCCGAATGGCCTCCACGGAACCCTGCACGTCGGCCTTGACGATGACGTTCAGGTCCTTGATCTCGCCCTGCGCGACCTGGTTCATGAAGTCGTCCAGCGAGATGGCCTTCTGCGCCAACCGCTCGGCCTGCGCCTTGGCGATGCGCTTCTCCGCGATGGCCCGGGCGGTCTTCTCGTCCGGCGTTACGCGGAAGACGTCGCCGGCCTGCGGCACGGAATCAAAGCCAAGCACGCGCACTGGCGTCGAGGGGCCCGCCGACTTCAGCTTGCGCCCCCGGTGGTCGAACATCGCCCGCACGCGGCCCCAGGACGTGCCCGCCACGAAGACGTCGCCGGTGTTGAGCGTGCCGGCCTGCACCAGCACGGTGGCCACCGGGCCCCGGGCCTTGTCCAGCGCGGCCTCCAGGATGGTGCCCGCCGCCGGCTTGTCGGGGTTCGCCTTCAGGTCGGAGACCTCCGCCAGGACCAGGATGTTCTCCAACAGCAGGTCCAGGTTGGTCTTCTGCTTGGCGGACACCGGTACCATAATGGTGTCGCCGCCCCACTCCTCCGGCACCAGGCCGTACTGGGTGAGGTCCTGCATGACCCGCTGCGGATTCGCCTCGGGCTTGTCGATCTTGTTGATCGCGACCAGGATGGGAACGTTGGCCGCCTTGGCGTGGTTGATGGACTCCACCGTCTGCGGCATGACCGAGTCGTCCGCGGCCACCACCAGCACGGCGATGTCGGTCACGTTCGCGCCGCGGGCGCGCATGGCGGTGAACGCCTCGTGGCCGGGCGTGTCCAGGAAGGTGATCTTCCGGCCGTTCAGCTCCACCTCGTAGGCGCCGATGTGCTGGGTGATGCCGCCGGCCTCGCCCGCCGCCACCTTCGCCTGCCGGATCGCGTCCAGCAGCGAGGTCTTGCCGTGGTCCACGTGGCCCATGATGGTGACCACTGGGTGGCGCGGCTTCTTGAGCTCCGCCGGCTCGTCCGGATCCTCGACCCGGTCGTAGACCTCGATGATGTCCTCCTTCTGCTCGACCGTGGCCTCCACGCCGAACTCCGAAGCGACGAGGACGCAGGTGTCCACGTCCAGCTCCTGGTTGATGGTGGCCATGATGCCGAAGCCGGTGAGCAGCGTCTTGATCACCTCGGCCGCCGTCACGCCCATCTCGTGGGCCAGGTCCTTCACGGACATGGGGCCCGTCACCGTGATGGGCTTCAGCACCCGCCGCTCCTGGGCACTGGCCTTCCGCTTCGGCCTCTGCCCGAACAGCTTCTCCTCAGAAGGCTGCGAGGACGGATGCTCGCGCCGGTCGTACAGGTCCGCGCGCCGCTTGTCGCCGCTCTGGCCGTACCGCGGCTTGCCCTCGCCCGCCTTGGCCTGCTCGGCCACCTTGGGGTCGAGCTTGGGAATCGCCAACGGGGCGCCGCGCCGGCCGGGCCGCTGGGGCGCACCGAGGCCGCCGCCGGGGCGCGGGGCGCCCGCCTTGGGCTTCTGGGGCAGCCCGAGGCCTCCGGCGCGCGCGGCCGTCCCCTGCCCGGCCGCCGGCTTCACCGGCAGGCCGATGCCAGAACCGCCCCCACGCGCCCCGTCCGCCGCCTTCTCCCCAGGCCTGGTGGGCAGGCCGAGGCCGGACTTCCCGCCGGCCGCCGGCTTGACGGGCACGCCGATGCCCGACCCGGCCGGGCGTGCGGGCTGCCCCGGGCCGGCAGGCACCGGACGGCTGGGCCCGGACGTCTGCGGGGCCTCCGCCTGCGGCTCCTCCCGCCGCTCGGCAGCAGCCGCCGGCCGCTTCTCGCCCTGGGCAGCCGGGGCGGCGGACGCCGGCCGCGAGGAAGCGCCCGTGCCGGCCTCGGCCCGGGCCGGCTTCGCCTGGGCGGCGCCGGCGGTCTGCTCGGCCTTGCCAGCGGGCTTCTGCTCTGCCGCGGCGGGGGTGGCAGCCTGCTTCTGCTCGGCCACCGCACCGGGTACGGGCGCAGCACCGGCCTTCTCGGGAGGCGCGGCCTTCGCAGCTGCGGCAGGCTGCGCCTTCTCCGCGGGACGCCGCTCGGCCTGCGCCGCCTGCGCGGCCTCCGCCGGGGCGCGCCGCTCAGCCACCGGCTGCGCCTCCGCGGCCGGGCGCGCCGGGGCGGCGGCCTTGGCCGCGCCGGGCCGCAGTTCGGCCGCCGGGCGCTCCGCCAACGGCCGCTCGGTCACCGGTCGGTCGACCAGCGGCCGCTCCGCCAGAGGCCGCCGCTCGGCGAGGGGGCGCCGCTCCGTCAGCGGCCGGCGCTCCCGCTTCTCCGAGAGGGGACGCTGCGGACGGGTGCCGGACCCAAAGAAGTCCTCCAGGAGCGAGGTCTTCGCAGGGTTGGCCTCACGCGTCGGCTTCGGCTGCGCCGCCGGCTTCGCGGACTTCGCGGCGGACTTGCCCGCGCCCTGGCCCTCCTGGGCCTCGGTGCGCCGGACCGCGTCGGTCACCTTCTCTGCTGTCTTCTGGTCGATGGTGCTCATATGATTTTTCACATCCACGTTCAAAGATTGAAGGACCTCCAATACGCGTTTGGAGTCCACTCCCAACTCTCTAGCGAGTTCAAATACGCGAAGCCTGGGCTCCAACGGATCACCCCCGTCCTGTCACAGGCGCCACGCCCTCCCGTCGGAGGATCCCGAGGATCCCCCGGGCGAAGTCGCGGGACTGCACGACCACCACCGCACGCCCTGCCTTCCCGATCGCTCCGCCCAGGTCCGCGCGGGTGCCCACGACGTAGCACGGGGCGCCGGCCTGCGCGGCCAGGTGGGCGAACTTGGACTGCGTCCGCTCGCTCGCGTCGGCGGCGATCAGGACCAGGTGGCCGCGCCTGCGGCGCAGGGCCTGCTCGGCAGCCAGGTCTCCGGACACCAGTTTCCCGGCCCGCTGGCAGAGCCCGAGCATCATCGGCAGCGACGGCGGCATCACTCCGCCTTCACCGTCCCGAGCTGCGCCTCGAGCTGAGTCCAGACCTCGTCGGAGATCGGCTGCTCCAGGGACCGTTCCAGGCGTTTGCCCTTGACGGCTTTGGCGAGACACTGACTGTCCGGGCAGAGGTAGGCGCCGCGCCCCGGACGTTTACCGGAGGGAGAGGTGTCGAGCTCGATGGCGCCTTCGGGCGTGCGCACGATCCGGATCAGCTCCTTCTTGGGGCGCATCTGCCCGCAGCCGACGCACATGCGCTGGGGAACCTTCTTCACCTTGGGCTGCCGCCCTCTGGCCATCGCCACCACCTCCCTTCATGGCCCCACCGGGTGCGGTCCTCGCCCGCCGCTACCCGATGTCGTCCTCGCTGAGCTCGTCCCAGGCGCCGGCTTCCGCCTGCGACTCGGACTTGATGTCGATCTTCCAGCCGGTCAGCTTGGCCGCCAGGCGGGCGTTCTGCCCCTCCT
The DNA here is from genome assembly GCF_000009905.1 of Symbiobacterium thermophilum IAM 14863. Taxonomy (GTDB): domain Bacteria; phylum Bacillota; class Sulfobacillia; order Symbiobacteriales; family Symbiobacteriaceae; genus Symbiobacterium; species Symbiobacterium thermophilum. The sequence continues at coordinate 1,658,434 of NC_006177.1, read as the reverse complement.
TGCCGATGGCCAGCGACAGCTGGTAGTCCGGCACGATCACGCGGGCGATGCGGCTCTCCTCGTCGCATACGACTTGCGTGACCTTGGCCGGGGAGAGCGCCTTGGCCACGAAGACCTCGGGATCCGGGGACCACTCCACCACATCGATCTTCTCGCCCTGCAGCTCATCGACGATGTTCTGCACCCGCTGGCCCTTCTGGCCCACGCAGGCGCCCACGGGGTCAACGTTGGGATCCCGGGCCATCACCGCGATCTTGGACCGGGAGCCGGCCTCCCGGGCGATCCCCTTGATCTCGACCGTGCCGTCGTGGATCTCGGGCACCTCCAGCTCGAACAGCCGCTTCAGCAGGCCCGGGTGGGTCCGGGACACCGCGATCGCCGGCCCCTTCGTGGTCCGCTTGACCTCGATCACGTAGGCCTTGATGCGCTGGTTCTCCACGTAGCGCTCGCCGGGGATCTGCTCGTTGGCCGTGAGCACGGCCTCCACGCCCCGTGCGAGCTCCAGGTAGACCGTCCGGGTCTTGGGGTCCTGGCGCTGGACCAGACCGGTGACGATCTCGCCCTCCCGGCTGGAGTACTCCTCGTAGATCATCCCGCGCTCGGCTTCACGGATGCGCTGGACCACCACCTGTTTGGCGGTCTGCGCGGCAATGCGGCCGAAATCCCGGGGGGTGACCTCGACTTCAAAGACGTCGCCCAACTGCAAGCTCGGGTTCTTCATCCGAGCCTCCTCGAGACTGACCTGCAGCCGCGGGTCGGTCACCTCTTCCACGATCTCCTTCTGCGCGTAGACCCGGTACTCGCCGGTCTTGTCGTCGAAGAAGACCCGCACGTTCTGCGCCGAGCCGAAATTGCGGCGATAGGCGGAGATCAGGGCCGCCTCGATCGCCTCGATCAGGACCTCCCGCGAGATGCCTCTCTCACGCACCAGGTCATCCAGCGCCTCGAGAATCTCGGCTTTCATCCCTCTAGTCCCCTCTCAAACTCCTAAAACTCAACGTAAAGTCGAGCGCTCGCCACCTGTTTGCGGTCGAGGGCGATGGTCTGGCCGCGCCCTTTGCCCTCTGTCAGAGTCAGGGTCACGCGACCGTCGACAAGCCCCTGCAACTCACCCACAAACGACTTCTGCCCGTCCACGGGGGCATAGGTGGTGACCACCACCTTGTGTCCCACGTAGCGGGCGAAGTCTGCCTCGCGCTTTAGGGGCCGGTCCAGCCCTGGCGAAGAGACCTCGAAGAAATCGTACGGTGGATTGGGCAGTATTTCGTCCAGCTGGGCGTCGACCACCCGGCTGAGCGCCTCGCAGTCGTCAAATCCAACCCCGCCCTCCTTGTCGATGTAGACACGGAGATAGCGGTAGGCTCCTTCCTTGACCAGCTCAACCCCCACCAGCTCCAGCCCCAGCGCGGCCGCATGGGGGGCAGCCAGTTCCTCCACCAGCTCCTCGAGACGTTTGCCGCTCTTCGCCAAACAGGACCAGACCTCCGATCACCTTGTGCCGCGCCGCCGCCTGGCGGCCCCGCAGCACTACTGTTTCCCGATTGCGGGCACCAAATGAGCCGGCTCGCACCGGCTCATGGCGAACCCGCACTGGAACCGTCCATCTTCCAACCGTCGGACGTTGAAAAGAGTGGGTTAACACCCACTCCTTAACACACGGAAAAGGCTACCTCAGTGCTCATAATAGCACACAATGCCGCCGGTGACAAGGGATGGCGGGCCTACTTTCTACCAAGTCGCTCATCGACGGTAAGCGGCGGGATGCGCCGCTTCAGCTCGCCGACAAACTCCCCGGCCGAGCGGAGGTAGATGATCGGGATCGGGACGAAGGTGATCTTCTTGCCCGGGTTGCGGCGCTGGAAGTGGGTCAGCATCTCCTGCGTGACCGGATTGACCCCCTTGGCGGGCAGCTCGCGCCCGATGTCGACGCCCCGGAGCACCAGCCAGACGGCCGGCAGGAAGGGGCTTCGCCCGCCCCGCACCACCATCCCCACCTTCTCCAGGGGAATCGCGACGATCCGGCCCGCGTCACGCACCCGGATTTCACGAGGGGTCAGCTCCAGGCTGAACACCCACCCCGAGGAGACGAACCAGGAGAGTACGCCGACGAGTATGCCGTAGAACACGAAAAACACCGTGCCGCCGGGGCCCGCGAACAGCGGGCTGAGCAGCGTGACCGCGAAGGCTGCACCGAACAGCAGCACGCCGTACAGGATCTTCTGGATCAGTGTCAGGCCGAACTGGATGCTTTCCGTCTTCTTCGTCTCTGTCGTCATCCGCTGCGGCGGCCCGGTCGCGAACGGGCCGCCGCCACACCTCCATCTACTTCCGAGTATCGCCCTGGCGGGCGCGGAAAACCCCGTAGAGTCCCGCCGCCAGCTCGTCGATCACCGCCCGCCGGCGCAGGGCCTGGCTCCATCGCCGCGGCACCGCCCCCGGGCCGTACGCCGCGCCCGCAAGGCCGCCGGCCACGGCCCCGACGGTGTCGGCGTCATCCCCTAGATTCACCGCCAGAACCACGCATTCCTCCAGCGAGTCGGTGCGCAGGAAGGCCCAGAGTGCGGCCTCCAGCGTCTCCACCACGTACCCGCCGGACCGGATCCGTTCGGCAGAGCGGGAGGCCAGTCCGGACAGCCGGCGGGCGAGGTCCGCAATAGCCGCCCCGACCTCAGGCTCCGCCCCCGGCAGCGGCGCCAGGCCGGCCTCCAGGGCCTCGGCCGGCGCAGCTCCCTCCAACAGCGCGTCCACCGTTCGGTGGTAGACGGCGATCGCCGCGTCGGATTCCGGGTGCGGATGGGTCATGCGCCCGATGCGGATGGCCTGCGCGGGATCGGGGCCGTAGGCCAGCGCCGCGGGCAGAGTGCGCATCAGCGCGCCGTTGCCGGCGGCCCACTGGCCCAGTTCCGCCCGCACAGCGGCGCTGGCGGCCTCCCACGACCCCAGGCGCAGGAAGGCGTTGATGGCCGTCCGGCAGGTGTTCCCCACGTCGGGGGGGCCGGACTGGAACCACGCGACGAAGTGGCGGCCCACCGCGTCCACCGGGTCGTCCGGCTGCTCGAGGATCCCCCGCCCGACCGCGACCGCCATCGCGGTGTCGTCGGTCCAGTCGCCGGCCGGGAAACCGAACGGGCCTCCCCCCACGATCTCCCGGTGGCCTTCCGGCCAGCGCGCCCGGATCGCCTCGCGGCTCATGAACTCCACCGTGCAGCCCAGCGCGTCGGCCGCCGCCAGCCCCAGCAGAGCGCCGAGACCGCGGCCGGCCCGGGTCAGGCTGAGCCTGCGCTGTGCGTCGAGAGCCTCCCGCGCGAGCCAGGTCAGCCGCCCCTGAATCACGTGCCAGGTGGGCACGCTCATGAGGCGCAGGAACGGGAAGTAGGCATCCCCGAGTCCCCGCTCCGCGGCGACGAGCACGGCCGCCTCGATGCAGAGCAGGTCCGCGGGCGCCATGCCCGCGGGCAGGCTCACCTCGATCTGGTCAAAGGGCCCGGGCTCGCGGGAGGCGTGGGGATTCCGGTACCCCAGGTCGATCATGCGGACAACGGTGCGGTCCAGCGCCGCGGCCTCGTCGGGGGCGAGCCCCTCGTACAGCGCGAGCACCGCCCGCCAGTCGGGGGGCTCGTCCCAGCCGGGCCGGGAACCTTCCAGCGCCTGCAGGATCCGCAGCTCCCAGTCCACCTAGCGGCGACCTCCTCTCGTCTCAGCGAAGGGGCCGAGCACGATGACGCCGACCCCGAGCACCATGGCGGCCCCGTACACCCGCCCGGAGAGCGTGTGCCAACGGTTGTACTCCACCCGCGCCGGATCGGTCTCCGCGTAGGTCTGAATCGGTTCGGGCGGCTGCGCCCGCTCCATCTGCGGGAAGATGTAGAGCCAGGTGGTCAGGGCGAGACCCAGGCAGCCCAGCAGCAGCGCCAGCCGCGCCTTGTTGACGCCGCTCCGCAGCCGGGGCAGCAGGGTCAGGAGCGCGCCGACGCCCAGCAGCAGGCCGACGTTGTTGAGCAGGTAGATGATGTCGCCGGCCAGGTCGCCGGCCGACTGCCGGTCGGGACCGAAGGCCGCAAAGATCTTGGGGGCGCTCAGGGCAAAGCCGGCCGCCGAGCCGACCCACAGCCCCATCAACAGCTGCGTCACGGCCTCCAGGACTCTCATCCGCCGCATACCTCCTCCAGGACGCACGCCACGCCGTCCTCCGCACACGGCGGCGCCACGCGGTCCGCCGCGGCCTTCACATGGGGCGGTGCGTTGCCCATGGCCACGCCCAGCCCCGCGTAGCGCAGCATCGTCAGGTCGTTGTCGGAGTCGCCGAACGCGATCGTTGCCTCGGGCGGAATGCCGAGCCGCTCGCCGAGCGCCGCCAGCCCGCTGCCCTTCGACACCCCGGCGGCGGTTACCTCCAGGTTGTCCGGGCCCGACGAGGTCACCTCCACGCCCGGAACTTCCCGCCGAATGGCGTCGGCCACGTCCGGCAGTCGGGCAGGATCCCCGAACAGGGTCAGCTTGAGCACAGGCGGCCGGTGCGGGGACGCGGCCCACTGCGTGAGCCGGGGCACCAGGCGGGTCTGGTTGGCGCCCCACAGGCGTGCGACGCCCACCGCCGATTGCAGGGCAGCCCCGCCGGCCCGCAGCCATGCGTAGGCCCTGATCAGATGGGCCATGGGCTGGTCCAGCACCACGCCTTCCGGCGTGTACCCGTGCACCAGCAGGTCCGCCTGCCGCCCCAGCTTGAGCACGCGCAGGAGCGGTTCGGTGGGAATGGACCGGTGGTGGATCAGCCGCCCCTCTTCGTCCAGCAGGCCGGCGCCGTTGCAGCAGATCACCGGCCCGCCGCCGATCTCCGCGCTGACGCGCAGGGCCGAATGGGGCGTGCGGCCGGTGGCGATGACGGTGATCGCTCCCCGCCGCCTCGCCACCGTCAGCGCGGCGAGGGTCCGGGGCGAGACCCGGTGCCGTCCGCAGAACAGGGTGCCGTCCACGTCGAGGGCGATCAAGCGGTACTGCAAGGCAACCCCCCGCCACCTCGGAACACTCTTGACAATGCTAACCCTTGGCTGTTTCGGGCGCAATCCCCGCCCGCTACACCCGTTCCAGCTCCGCCAACAGCGCCGCCCGCAGGGCCGCCATGTCGCCGCGGTAGCCGGCGCGCACCAGCGAGGTCATGAACTCGGCGTGGCTGCGACCCCGCCGGTAGTCGGGCTCCCGGGACGGGTGCGGCAGGTAGCGGGCGATCCGGTCCAGGTCGGGGTCGACCAGCAGGGAGCCCTGGTACAGAGCGACCTGCCGGTTTGCGTACAGGCTGGAGCCCAGGACCTTCAGGTCGTCGATGGCCACGTCGCCCATCCCCCGCACCGCCGCGCCGTGAAGCCCCAGGCTCCGCAGCGCCCGGGCCACCGCCTCGGCGACGGGGCCGATCCACTGGGTGGCGAACCGGCGCCGGGACGCCTCGTACGCCGCGGTGATCACGAGGCACCCGGGAGCCAGGACCACCGCCCCGCCCCCTCCCCTGCGCCGGTAGACCGGCACGCCGTCGGCGGCGCAGCGGGCCAGGTCCACGTCCGTCTCGGGCGTGCCCGCCCCCAGCACCGCCTCGGTGCGCTCGGGCTCCCACAGCCAGATGAAGGGGCCTTCCCTCTGGAACCGATCAAGAGCCGTTGTATCGTACGGCAGCGGTTGGATCTGCATGGGCCGCCTCCTGTCGTGCTGAGACGCAAGTCACATCGCCAAACGGCACCCGGCCCCGGAGAGCCTGTGAGCCGAGAGGCTCAGAAGCCGAACACCAGCTGATTGCCCTCGGGCAGCCCCTCCAGGCAGCCGTGGCCCTCCAGGAGCTCCATGACGGCCTTGTTGAGCCGCGCCCGGTTCTTCAGGTCCTCCTTCGAGTGGAACGGACCCTGCGCCCTGGCCTCCACGATCGCCTGGGCAGCGCTGTCGCCCAGCCCGGGCAGCGCGTTGAACGGACAAAGCAGGGTGTTCTCCCCGTCGATCAGGTAGCGGGTGGCCTCCGAGCGGTACAGGTCCACCCGGTTGAACCGGATGCCCCGCAGGAAGGCCTCCTCCACCAGCTCGTACTCGGTGAGGGAGTCTTTCTCCTTGGGCGTGGCGTCCTTGCCCTTCGCCTCGATCTCCTGGACATAGCGGCGCACCGCCTCGGGCCCCGCCACCAGCAGGTTGGCGTCCACCGATCCGGCCCGGACGCTCAGGTACGCGGCGTAGAACAGGAGCGGCTCGTGCACCTTGAACCAGGCGATGCGCAGGCAGGAGAGGACGTAGGCTGCCGCGTGGGCCTTCGGGAACATGTACTTGATCTGCTTGCAGGACCAGATGTACCAGTCGGGCACGTTGCAGGCCCGCATGGTCTCCTCCATCTCCGGGGTGAGCCCCTTGCCCTTGCGCACCGACTCCATGATCTTGAACGCGGTGGCAGGCTCGACACCCCAGTAGATCAGCTGCACCATGATGTCGTCACGGCAGCCGATGACGTCCTGGAAGGGAATGCCCTTCTTCACCAGCTCCTGGGCGTTGTTGGTCCACACGTCCGTGCCGTGGGAGAGGCCGGAGATGCGCACCAGGTCCGAGAAGTTCCGCGGGCTGGTCTCCATCAGCATCTGCCGCACGAACCGGGTGCCCATCTCGGGCAGCACGATGGTGCCCAGGTCGAACTGGAGCTTGCCGTCCTCGATGCCCAGCACCCGGTTGCCCCCGGGGCTGAAGAGGGCCAGCACCTGCGGGTCGTCCACCGGCACCTTCCGCACGTCGAAGTCCGGATCGCCCTTCTTCTCCCGGTAGAGGTCCTGCAGCATCTTGAGCATGGTCGGGTCATCGTGGCCAAGGATGTCCAGCTTCATCAGGGCCTGCTCGAACGAGTGGTAGTCGAAGTGGGTCGTCTTCACGCCGGAGGAGCGGTCGTCCGCGGGATACTGCACCGGGGTGACCTCCTCGATCTCCATCCCCACCGGACAGACCACCATGCCCCCGGGGTGCTGGCCCGTGGTGCGCTTCACCCCGGCCAGGCCCTGGGCCAGGTAGCCGATGTGCGCCTCCCGCACGCCGGTGATCCGGCTCTCCTCCAGCCACGCCCGCACCATGCCGAAGGCGGTCTTCTCGGCAATGGTGCCCACGGTGCCCGCCTTGAAGACGTACTTCTCCCCGCCGAGCAGCTCCTCGGAGTACTTCTGGATGCGGTTCTGCACCTCGCCGGAGAAGTTGAGGTCGATGTCGGGCACCTTGTCGCCCTTGAAGCCCAGGAACGTCTCGAAGGGGATGTCCTGGCCGTCGCGGTCAAGCGGGGTCCCGCAGCGGGGGCAGTCCTTCCGGGGCAGGTCGAAGCCCGATCCGGTCTTGCCGTCGTCGTGCCACTCCAGGTACTTGCACTGGGGGCAGATGTAGTGGGGCGGCAGGGCGTTGACCTCGGTGATGTCCATCGCCCAGGCGACGAAGGAGGAGCCCACCGAACCCCGGGACCCCACGAGGTACCCGAGTTCCATCGACTTCTTCACCAGCAGGTGCGAGATGTAGTACGAAACGGCGAAGCCGTTGCCGATGATCGCGTTGAGCTCCTTCTCCAGCCGATGGGCGATCTTCTCGGGCACCGGGTCGCCGTAGACCCGCTTCACCTTCTCCCAGGAGAGGCGGCGGGTCTCCTCCACCGACCCCTCCAGCACCGGCGGGTGGAGCTTGTCCGGCACCACCTTCACCTTTTCGATCTGGGCGGCGATGGCGTTGGGGTTCTCCACGACCACCTCGTAGGCGGCCTGCTCGCCCAGGTAGGCGAACTCGTCCAGCATCTCCTGGGTCGTGCGCAGGTAGAACGGCCTGTCGTACTCGTCCCGGAAGCCGATGCCGTGCTTCAGGATGCGGCGGAAGACCTGCTGGTGCGGGTCGAGGAAATGTGCGTCCGACACCGCGCAGACCGGCTTGCCCAGCTTCTTCCCCAGCTCGTAGATCCGGCGGTTGAGCGAGAGCAGCTGTTCCTCGGAGTTGACCTGGCCGGACTCCAGCAGGAAGGCCAGGCAGTCCCGGGGCAGGATCTCCAGGTAGTCGTACCAGGAGGCCATCTGCTCCAGTTCCTCGTCCGGCACGCCCCGGATCAGGGCGTCGAACAGCTGGCCGCCGTAGGTGGACGAGCCGACGAGCAGCCCCTCCCGGTGCTTCTCCAGCTCCGAGCGCGGCACGCGCGGCGTGCGGTTGAAGTACTCGATGTGGGACAGGCTGATCAGCTTGTACAGGTTCTTCATCCCCGCCTGGGTCTTGACGAGGACGGTCGTGTGGTACGGCCGGAGCTGCTCGACGTTGATGCCCTTGGTCAGACGGTTGAGGTCGGCCACCGTCTCGACCCCCTCGGCGCGCTCCAGCAGCTTCATCAGCACCATCGCGGCGGTCTTGGCGTCGGCGTCGGCCCGGTGGTGGTCCACCAGCGGCACCTGCAGCTCCTTCGTGAGGGCCGCCAGGCTGTGGCTGCGCATGTGCGGAAGCACGGCCCGGGCCAGCGTCAGGGTGTCCAGCACCGGGTTGGCGAACTCCTCGCCCAGGTACTTCTGCCGGTGGTAGCGCAGGAACGAGTAGTCGAACTGCGCGTTGTGGGCCACGACGATGGCGTCGCCCACAAACTGGAAGAAGGCGCGCAAGGCCTCCGCCGCCTCCGGGGCGCCCTCCAGCATGTCCGGCGTGATGTTGGTCAGCTTCTGCACCTCGGGCGGCACCGGCTTGGTCGGCCGCACGAAGCTCTGGAACGAGTCGACGATCTCCCCGCCGCGGCAGCGCACCGCGCCCAGCTCGATGATGTCGTCGCCGATCGGGGAGAAGCCCGTCGTCTCGATGTCCAGCACGACGAACTCGGCCCCTGCGAGCGGCACGTCCTTCGGCGGCCGCTGGACCACCGCCGTGCCGTCATCGACCAGAAAGAGTTCGCACCCGTAGATCACCCGGAAGTCGTCCGGCACCTTCACGTGGCTGGCCGCCGGGAACGCCTGCACGACGCCGTGGTCGGTGATGGCCACCGCCTTGTGGCCCCACCGCACCGCCGTCTTCACCAGCTCGGCCGGATCGATCAGGGCGTCCATGGCCGACATGGTGGTGTGGGCGTGCAGCTCCACCCGCTTCATGGGCCCCTCGTAGGTGTCCTCCCGCGTCGGCCGCTTGCCCACCACCACGTCGTCGGCCAGCATCGTCAGCTCACCGGAGAACTTGTCCAGTTGCACGTTGCCCCGGACCTTGACCCACGTTCCGTTCTTGAGCACGGCCAGGTAGTCGGGGTCCTTCTGAGGATCCCGGAAGAGCTTGACGGGCAAGGTGTCGCCAAACTCGCCGGGCTCGGACCGGAGCAGGTCGCAGACGCCGAAGGCGATGAGCTGCCGGCCGCTCTTCAGGTCCCGGGTGTCCAGCCCCACGACCTCGCCCTCGATGACGACCTTGTTCTCCTCTTCCGTGATCGTCCGGATCGACCGCACCGGCGCATCGGCAGGGATCGCGCGGCCCTTCAGCACGCCCTCGGAGGGCGGGGGCGCCGCCGCGGCCTCCTTCTTGCCGAACGCCGACTGGCGCTGCATCCACTGCTCGAAGTACTCGTCCGCGAAGGCCGGCTCCTCGGGGATCGGCTCCGGGGGCAGGGGAACCTCCTCCTCGGCATCGGCGAACGGGTCGTCGGGAACGGTGGTCGGCGGCTCCACCCGCTCCGCCCGCGGGACCGGGCGCGCCGTCACCCGCACCTGCAGGCTGCAGCCGGTCTCCTGCCGGATCAGCCGCTCCAGCACCGGCACCACGCCCCGGTGCTCCACCACCTCAGCCTGTGCGGCGGTGGGCAGCTCCACCACCAAGGTCGCGGCCTCCACACGCCACTCCGCCCGGTCCAGGAGACCGTTGACCAGAGGGAGCGCCTGCTTCAGTTGCAGCAGGACCTCCGGCCAGGCCTCCCCCACCCGCTCGGACGCGTCGGCCTGCGGGTCGGGGTCGCGCACCGGCACCACCGTAACCGAGGCGGCAAGGCCCCCCAGGCACTGCTCCGCCACCGCCCGGGCCAGCGTCGGCCGGTCGTCCAGCGGGAGACGGACCGGGCTGGCCAGGTGCAGGGCAACGGTGCGCCTGCGCCGGTTCACCACGACCCGCACGGGGCGGGCGCCGGCCAGGAAGGACTGCACCTGCGGCGGAAGCCCGGCGACGTCGATGAGCGAGAGCCAGTCGGACTGCGGTGACATCTGGGCGGCTCACCTCGTAGGGCAAAGATTGGCGCCGCGACACCAGGCGACCGGGTGCGGCGGCCACGAGAAACCGACGAGCGCCCTGGATGACCCAGTGCGCCCGCGGGCCGTTCTCTATATGTCTTCTTCAGTCACCGAGATGACCCCTTCACTGGACATCAAGTCCCCGATAAGGCCGGCCATGTCCGAAGAGCGCCCGTCCGGCTTGACGGTGAAGCGGATCTCGATGGTGCCGGGCAGCGGGCCCGACCGCATGGCGATGTTCCGGATGGTGTAGCCCCACCGGCCGCACAGGGAAGCCACAACGCCCAGCTTTCCGGGCGAATCCGTCACCTGTACGACCAGAGACCGGTACGCGCCGTGCGCGAAGAACCGGTTTTCCACCTCCGACAGCGTCTTCAGCGTCAGCATCACCAGGATGACCGCCACGAAGGTCTGCATGTAGAAGCCCGCCCCCACGGCCAGCCCCATGGCCGACACGACCCAGAGCGAGGCCGCGGTGGTCAGGCCCCGGATGGTCGCCCCCTCACGCATGATCGTGCCGGCGCCCAGAAAGCCGATGCCGCTGACCACCTGCGCGGCGATGCGACCGGGGTCGCCGTTGCCGAACCCGGTCGCCAGGACCATGTCGTACATGCCCAGCGAAACCCGCATGAGCAGGGCGGAACCCACGCAGACCAGCACGTGCGTGCGCAGACCCGCGGGCCGGTTGTGGGACTCCCGCTCCAGCCCCACCACGCCCCCGGCCAGGGCGGCCACCAACAGCGGAATCAGGGTGTCGACGAATTCGTGCGCGAACGTGTACAGGTTTAGTTCGATAAACTCTCGGCTCAGCAACGCAATTATCCCTTCTGAACGTATTTTAGTATCTCATAATACATCTTTAACCGAGCAGCCGCGCCCTTGACCAGGCCCAGCTTCTCCTCCTTCATGCGGTGGCTCATCTCTTCCAGCACGACCTCCACCACCCGGCAGCCGTGCTGCTTGACGTACTTGGTCAAGGCCACCTCGATCCCGAACCGGACCTGTTCCGCCTCCGGCTCTTCCCGGAACATGTCCGCGAGGAGCTCCCGCCGCACCGCGCGCTGACCTGAAAGGTACGGCGCCAGCATCTGGGCCAGGTCGGTCGCGACCCGCCCGTCGCCGAAGACGCCGATGCTCATGTCCGCCTCCCCGGCCAGCACCGGGCGCAGCAGGAGACGCAGGTGATCGGCGCTGAGGCCGATCAGGTCCGCGTCCAGAAAGAGCAGCACCGGGGCGGTGGTCGCTTCCAAGCCCGACTTCATCGCCGCAGCCTTGCCCCGGTTCTCCGTATGTTCGATGACGGTCGCGCCGGCCGCGCGGGCCAAGGTGGCGGTCTCGTCCGTCGAGCCGTCGCTCACTACGATGACCTCGCTGATCTCGGGCACCTGCCTGCACGCCGAGACCACGGCGCCGATGGTGGATTCTTCATTATAAGCGGGGATCACCGCTGCGACTTTCATGACCCCAAAGACCTCCGACTGGAGAAGCGCGGGTTCCCGGCCACTGAAGGGCTGGGTCCGGGCTCGCCTGGGGTAAGGTATTCCGTACACGGTGACCGTTTTCCTCCTCCGATGATCGCCGCTTCCTAGACTGCCCTGTCAGCGGCGGCTCTACCCAAACAAGGGGGGCAGTCTCCCTTCCATGGTAAGACTGCCCCAGATCAGGCCGCCCCGTCAACGGGCGCGGACGAGACGTTTCCGCCCGGACCATCCGAAGGCCAGGGCGAACAGGGCCCCGCCGGCCACCGCCATCGCCCCGGCCACGGGGGTGTCGGTCGCCCGCGCCAACAGGTAGCCCAGCGCACTGGTCACCGCCCCGATCCCCACAGACAGCGCCAGCATCGTCTCCAGCCGGTCGGTGAGCAGATAGGCCGTAGCGCCCGGCAGCACCAGCATCGCCACCGCGAGGATCGCCCCCACGGCGTCGAACGCGCCCACCGTGGTCAGGGAGACCAGGGACATCAGCAGGTAGTGGAAGGCCGTGACGTTCACGCCTTGCACGGAAGCGGTCTCCGGGTCGAACGCGCAGATCTTCAGTTCCTTGAAGAACAGGAGCACGGCCGCCAGATCGGTCAGGAAGACCGCGCCCATCGTCCAGAGCGCCCGGGGCCCCAGGCTCCGCCCGCCCACGACCCAGAGGTCCCACGGCGCAAACGCGATCTCGCCGTACAGCACGTGATCGAGGTCCAGGTGCACCCGGCCGGCGAACGCGGAGATCAGCACCACGCCCAGGGAGAAGAAAGCGGTAAAGGTGACGCCCATGCCGGCGTCCTCCTGCACCCCGGCCCGCTGCAGGGCCTGAACGAGATAAGCGGTGAGGAGCCCGAAGAGCCCGGCGGCCAGCAGCATGACCGGCGCGGCGCGGCTGCCCGTGAGCAGGAACCCCAGTGCGATGCCCGGCAGCACCGCGTGGCTGATGGCGTCGCCCAGCATCGTCATCCGGCGCAGCACCAGAAACGAGCCTACCAGGCCGGCCGATCCCGCCACCAGGGCACCGACCGCGACGATGACGAGCGCGGCGATCATGCGCCATCACCCGGCCGCGGTCCGGCCGCCGCCTGCCCGAGGGGCGTCCCATCCGGACGGCGTGGCGAGGCTTGCGCCTGGGCGCGCCGCAATCGGATGAGCCGGGCCAGAAGCCCCCGATGCGGGGCAGCCAGCAGCGACAGGAAAAAGAGCAGGCTGGCGGCCAGGACGATGAGCGGGCCGGTGGGCATGCGGGGGCCGATCTGCGACGCCAGCGTGCCGACGACGCCGGAGGCGGCGCCGAAGAGCCCCGCCAGCGGCACCATGACCGACAGCCGGTGGGTCCAGTACCGCGCCGCGACCGCCGGGGTGGTCAGCAGGGCGGCCATGAGCACCACGCCCACCGCCTCCAGCCCGATCACCACCGCCAGGGCGATGCAGAGGCTGAGCAGCAGATCCAGTGCGACCACCGGAAAGCCCAGCACGGCGCCGAAGTCCGGGTCGAAGGCAAGCAGTTTGAACTCCTTGTACAGCACGAGGATCGCCAGACAGAGCAGGGCCGCGGCCACCGCGATCACCTGCAGGTCCCGGGGCACGATCGACGCGGCCTGCCCGAAGAGGAACTTGTCAAGCCCGCTCTGGTTTCCCCCCGGCATGCGCTGCACCCAGCCGAGCAGCATGATGCCGAGCCCGAAAAAGACGGTGAGCACCAGGCTCATGGCCGCGTCCTCCTTCAACCGGGACCAGCGCGTGATGGCGCGCATCGCCAACACGCCCAGCACGCCGGAGGCCGTCGCGCCGATGAGCAGGGGGCCTGCCGCCTTGGTCCCCGTCGCCATGTAGGCGAGCGCGATCCCCGGCAACGCCGCGTGCGCCAGCACGTCGCCCAGCAGGGCTCTCCGCCTCAGCAGAGCGAAGGCGCCCAGCACCCCGCCGGCCAGCCCCAGCAAGGCCGTACCCCCCATCACCCAGAGTGCGTTCGCGTGCACGCTCAGTCCCCTCCCCACCCCCGGCCCGCGGCCTGCGGCGCCGCGGGAAGCTGCGCGAGGCCGCCCAGCCGGCCGCCGTAGGTGCGCGCCAGGTTCTCCGGTGTGAAGACCCGCTCCACCGGGCCGGCGGCGAGCACGTGTCCGTTCAGGAACACGAGCCAGTCGAAGTACTCCCGCACGGTCTGCAGGTCATGGTGGACCACCACCACCGTGCGCCCGCGGGCCTTCATCTCGTGGAGCACCCCGATGATCGCCCGCTCGGTCGCGGCGTCCACGCCGGCGAACGGCTCATCCATGAAGTAGATCCGGGCGTCCTGCGCCAGGGCCCGGGCGAGGAAGACCCGCTGCTGTTGCCCACCGGAGAGCTGTCCGATCTGCCGGTGGGCCAGGTCGGCCATCCCGACCTTCTCCAGCGCCTCCATCGCGACGGCGCGCTCCCGCGCGCCCGGCCGGCGGAAGAGCCCCAGGTGGCCATACCGGCCCATCGTCACCACGTCCAGCACGTCGGTGGGAAAGTCCCAGTCCACCGCCGCCCGCTGCGGCACGTAGCCCACCGCGCGCCGGGCCTCCGCCACGGGCCGGCCGTAGATCCACACCTCCCCGGCGACCCGGGGAACCAGCCCCAGGATGGCCTTCAGCAGCGTCGACTTGCCGGCCCCGTTGGGTCCGATCACGCCGATGAGCAGCCCGGGCGGCAGGGACAGGTTCACGTCCTCCAGCACCGGGCGGCGCTGGTAGGCCACCGTCAGGCCGCGCACCACCACCGGCAGTTCGCCTTGCGCCGTGCATTGCTCCCACATGCTGCTCTTCCTCCTTCCCCCATCCTCACCGCAGGGCGTCTGCGATGGTGCGGACGTTGTGCCGGATCATGCCCACGTAAGTCCCTTCCGGCGTTCCCTCGGCTCCCATGGCATCCGAAAACAGCTCGCCGCCGATGGTCACCGCGTGTCCCCGGGCGGCTGCGCCGGCCACCAGCGCCTCGATCGCGCTGCGGGGCACGCTGGACTCGATGAAGACGGCCTTGATCTGCCGCCCCACCAGCAGGTCGATCGTCCGCTCCAGGTCCGCCAGCCCATACTCGGCCGCCGTCGAGATGCCCTGAAGGCCCGCGACCTCCACGTCGTACGCCCGCCCGAAGTAGCCGAAGGCGTCGTGCGCCGTCACCAGCACCCGCCGGGCGGCGGGAACGGTGGCCAGCTCAGCGCGCACCCACTCGTCCAGCTCCGCGAGTTCATCCAGGTATGCCCGGGCGTTCTGCTCGTAAGTGCTCTGCCCGTCCGGATCCAGTTCCGCGAGAGCGTCCCGCACGACCTCCGCCGCCGCCATCCAGAGGGACACGTCGAACCAGATGTGCGGGTCCTCCACCCCGTCCTCGGTGATGAGCAGCCGCTCCTCGGGAATGCGCTCCGCCACGGCCACGGTGGGCTTCTCCCGCGCCATCTTCACCAGGATGTCGCCCATGCGCCCCTCCAGGTGCAGCCCGTTGTAGAAGATGATCCGCGCCTGCTGGAGGCGGGCCACGTCCCCCTCCGTGGGCTTGAAGAGATGCGGGTCGACGCCGGGCCCCATCAACGCCGTGACCGCCACCCGCTCCCCCCCGATGTTCCGCACGAGATCCGCCACCATCCCGGTGGTGGCCACCACCGGGATGCGTTCCCCCGCCGCCGTGCCGGTCCGGCCGGCTCCGCAGCCGGCGGCGGCCAGCGCGATCCCCAGCGCCAGCAGGACCAGCCCGAAGCGTAACCTTGCAACCACCTGTACTCACCCTCCATCTCCTTTGTCCTTTGCCCAAAAAAGTTAGCCCGGACCAACTTTGGGGTGGCAAACACGGAGCGGATAGCCGCTCCGTTTTCCCCAACACAAGAGTTTTTCCCTAAGGAAACTCCTGCCCGATATCCGTATTCTGCAGCAGGCACCATCGGTCTGTCAATCATGATTTTCATTCTCAATCGCGCGCACACCGCCGGCCCTGTCCCGGCGGTGTGCGCGATGCAGAGGGTCACTCCACCACGAGCCTGCCCCGCATGCCCTTCAGGTAGTGGCCGTCCACGTGGCACTCATAGCCGTACGTGCCGGGCCTCTCCACGATGAACTCGCCCTCGGCGCTGCGGCCCGGCTCCACGGGCCCGATGACCACGTTCAGCTCCGGGATGCGGAACTCGTGCGGCACCCGTCCCCGGTTCTCCAGCCGCACCACGATCCGGGTTCCCGGCCTGGCCCGCAACTCGTCGGGCTCGAACCGGTACTCCCGGGCGGCGACCGTGAACCGCTGGACCCGTTCGGTGGAGCGGGCTGCGGCGCGCAGGGCCTCTTCCAGTGCCCCGCGCAGGACCGCCACCTCCCGGGCGACGTCCTCTTCGGACAGGATGCCAGCCAGCGCCAACCCGCGCAGGGCGTCACTGGCGACCACCAGCCGCGCGGCCAGGCGCGGGTCCTCGGCGCGCACCGCCGGCAACACCGGGTCGAGGGCCGCGGCGAACCGGTTGTAGGCGGAACGGAACCGCTCCAGGTCGCGGGCGGCTGCGGCCGCCACCAGGTCCGGCGTCGCCTCGCGGGCATCCTGGAGCCGGTGGGCCAACGCATCCGCATCCGCCTCCTCCTCCGCCCCCAGCGCCCTGCCAGCCATGACGGCCAACAGCACCGCCGCGGTCATGGCCGCCACTGCCCGTCGCAACCACTGCTTCATCTGCATGCCTCCTTGGTGCGGGAGTGTCCGCTGCTGCACCACAGTATCCCCTCCGGCGCGGGAGAGGAATCGGTGCACGGCTTCCCGCGGCGGTCGGGAACCGGCCGTCCTCGGCGGCGCGAGCGGCAGGATGGCTGGGCAGGCGTGGTGCAGACGGCTCCCGGGTACATCCGCCGCACCGGGGGCGTAAGATTGGGCAGAACGCCCCGAAGGGCGATCGGGAGGGCGTGCGCATGATTCGCCTGGCTCAGGCCGTGTTCAAGGGAGGCGGCGTCAAGGGCATCGCCCTGGTGGGCGGGCTCGCGGTCGCCGAGGAGCTGGGATGGCGGTGGAGGGCCGTGGCCGGCACGTCGGCGGGTGCCCTGGTGGCGGCCCTGGTGGCCGCCGGCTACCGGGCCCAGGAGCTGCGGGAGATCGTCCGGGACCTGGACCTGCGCAGCTTCGGCGACGCCGCGGGTCTCAAGGTCGCGAGCCTGCTGCTGCACGAAGGCATGTTCAAGGGCGAGAAGCTGCTGGCGGAGGTGGACCGGCTGCTCTCGGACCGGCTCGGGCGACCGCGGGTCACCTTCCGCGACCTGCCGGTGGCCTGCCAGATCGTGGCCACCGACCTCACCCACCGGCGCATGCTGGTCTTCCCCCGCGACCTGGCCCGACCGCCCTACTCCATGGAGGACCCGTACGACTTCCCCGTGGCCGACGCCGTCCGGGCCTCCACGGCCATCCCCTTCTTCTTCCAGCCGTACCGGCTGGAACTGCCCAACGGCGTGCGGGCCACCCTGGTGGACGGCGGACTGCTCTCCAACTTCCCGGTCCACCTGTTTCAGCCCATCGGCGGTCCGGCCTGCCTGCCCACGTTCGGCTTCGACCTGCGGGGCGGGGATGACCTGCCCCAACCCACGGACACGCCCCTGGAGCTGGTGCAGGCGATGGTGAACACGATCCTGAGCGCCCGGGACCTGAGCGCCCGGGAGAACCAGGACTACGTGCGCATCATCCCCATCGAGACGGCCCCGTACCGCACCACCCAGTTCGACATCGACGCCGACGGCAAGGAGGAGCTGTACCGGCGAGGCCGGGCGGCTGCAGAGGCCTTCTTCGCCGATCCGGAAACCCAGCGGTGGCTGGACCAGTTCGCAGTACGCCGGGCACTTCGCGCCCGCCGCCTCCCTCTCAGCGTCTGACTGTGCGACGGCTGCGGCCGCGCACCACGCCCTCGGGAAGGAGGCGTCCGTCCATGCGCCCCGAGATCCACCCGGCCATCCGGCTGGTCGGCGGCGGCCTCCCGGCCTCGCATCGCCTGCGACCGCCTGCCCGGGTTCGAGGTGCAATCGGCGGCCGAAAGCCGGAGATGTTCGGCTAAGCACCTCCCCACTGCCGTCTGCTGGCCGAAAGTCCGGGCGTGGTCGCCCCCGTGGCAGCAGAGCCCGGGGTGGCGGTGACCGTGCGGTACCTGACGGACGTCACCTGGGACCGGCTCACCCATACCGTCGTCCGGGACGGAGAGGTGGTACGCCGGGGCGCGATCCGCGGTCGGGAGGCGTCCTTCCGGCTGCCGGACGCCCCCGGCGAGTACACCGTGACCTTCCGTTACACCTGGGGCGGACCCCTTGCGGGGACGTGGGGAGAGGGCCTCTGGCAGTTCGTGGTCCGGCTACAGGAGCGGATGCAAAGAAGACCTGGCTGCGGGATCGCCGCAGCCAGGTCGCTCTGTCCGTTGCTCAGTACGCCCGGGCGAACCAGACGGTGTGCTGGGCCTCCTTGCCGCAGCAGAGGCAGACCTGCTTCCGAGCCGGCGGGTGGAAGGGGATGTTCCGGGAGGTGAACTTGGTCTCCTCCTTCACCTTCGCTTCACATGCCGCGTCGCCGCACCAGCCGGCCAGCACGAACCCCGCGATCTCGCCGGTCTCCTCGCACCGGGCGATGTGGGCCTTCAGCTCCGCCAGCGTGTTGATGTGCAGGTGGGAGTGGGCATCCCGGAACTCCTTCGCCTTGACGAACATGTTCCGCTGGATCTCCTCCAGCAGCGCCTGCACCCGCTCCACCGCCTCGTCCAGCGGCACCGGGATCTTCTCGCCCGTGTCGCGCCGGACCATCAGGCACTGCTTGTTGTCCACGTCCCGCGGTCCGATCTCGATGCGCAGGGGAACGCCGCGCATCTCCCACTCGTTGAACTTCCAGCCCGGGGTCTCCTCCCGCAGGTCGGCCTTCACCCGCACGCCGGCGGCCTTCAGGGCGTCGAAGAGCGGGTCGAAGCGGGCCATGACCTTGTCCCGGAACTTGGGCGGGCCCACGGGGATCATGATCACCTGGATGGGCGCGAGGCGCGGCGGCAGGGCCAGGCCCCGGTCGTCGCCGTGGACCATGATCAGCGCGCCGATCAGGCGGGTGGACACGCCCCAGGAGGTGGTGTGGACGTACTTCAGCTGGTTGTCCCGGTCCAGGAACTTGATCTCAAACCCCTTGGCGAAGTTCTGGCCCAGGTAGTGGGAGGTGCCGGCCTGCAGCGCCTTGCCGTCCTTCATCATCGCCTCGATGGAGTAGGTGTCCACCGCGCCGGCAAACTTCTCCGACGGGGTCTTCTGGCCCACGTACAGCGGGATCGCCATCTCGGTCTCCACGAAGTCCCGGTAGACCTCCAGCATGCGCATGGTCTCCTCCCGCGCCTCCTCCTCGGTGGCGTGGGCGGTGTGCCCCTCCTGCCAGAGGAACTCGGAGGTGCGCAGGAACGGCAGGGTGCGCTTCTCCCAGCGGAAGACGTTGGCCCACTGGTTGATCAGCACCGGCAGGTCCCGGTAGGACTGGATCCACTGGGCGTACATGTGGCCGATGATCGTCTCGGAGGTGGGCCGGAGGGCCAGCCGCTCCTCCAGCTTCTCGCCGCCGGCCTCGGTCACCCAGGGCAGCTCGGGGTTGAACCCCTCCACGTGCTCCTTCTCCTTCTGGAAGAACGACTCGGGGATCAGCATCGGGAAGTAGGCGTTGCGGTGGCCGGTCTCCTTGAACCGCTTGTCGAGCCCGGCCTGGATGCGCTCCCAGAGCTCGTAGCCGTCGGGCTTGAAGACGATGCAGCCCCGCACCGGCGTGTAGTCCATGAGGTCGGCCTTGCGGATCACGTCGATGTACCAGCGGGAGAAGTCCTCCGACTGAGGCGTGATCTCCTTGACGAAGCTCTTCTCTTCCTTCATGCCCAACTCTCTCCTTCGTCCAGCGTACGACTGTGGGAGGGCCGGAACCCGCCGGAGCCCTGTGAAAAGCCCCCGTCCCTGTGCAGGGACGGGGGCTTCGCTCCCGTGGTACCACCCTCATTGGCCGGAATCGGACCGGCCCGCTCAGGCCCCGGTAACGGCGGGAAACCCGGCACGGCTTAGGCCCCGACGGGGCGGTCGCCGGCGGCTCCGGGGTGGGTAGCCCTCGCCGACGCTGTGCCGGCCTCACACCGTACGGCCGGCTCTCTGGGACAGGTCCTGCGGGGCGGGCCCCTTCACAGCCTTTCGCTAGGGCATAGACTACCAGTTGGTGGTGCGGTTGTCAACTGCGCCGGCACCGGAATCATCCCCGAGCACCGCCGCGCAGGGCCGGACGCGCCAGACCGCAGCCCTGCTGGGCTGCGGTCTTCGTTCCCCCCTCGGCTTGTCGCCTAGCGCTCTTCGTGCCGGCCGTACCCGGTGGGCACCCGGCCCGAAGCCTTGATCTCGGCGGCCTTCTGTTCCACCAGCTCCACCAGGGCCTCCACCATCTCCTCCTCGGTGGTCTTGCGCACCCGCTCGCCGCCCACGTAGAGCATGCCCACGCCCTTGCCACCGAAGAGCGCCACGTCGGCCTCGGCCGCCTCGCCGGGGCCGTTAACCACGCAGCCCATCACCGCCACGTTCAGCGGCACGTCGATGTGCTGCAGCCGCCGCTCCACCTCGTTGGCCACCTTCACCAGGTCGATCTGCACCCGGCCGCAGGAGGGGCAGGAGATGATGTTGATCCCCCGGGTGCGCAGCCCCAGGGCTTTCAGGATCTCGTAGCCCACCCGGACCTCCTCCACGCAGTCGGTGGAGAGCGAGACCCGGATGGTGTCGCCGATGCCCTCGGCCAGGATGGTGCCGATGCCCACCGCCGACTTGATCGTGCCGGCAAACGGCGTGCCCGCCTCGGTGACGCCCACGTGCAGCGGGTAATCCACCTTCTCGGACAGCTTCCGGTAGGCCTCGATCATCTGGTCCACCCGGGAGGACTTGATCGAGATCACGATGTCGTGAAAGTCCAGCTCCTCCAGAATGGCGACGTGCTTCAGGGCGGACTCCACCATGCCGTCGGCCGTGGGGTAGCCGTACTTTTCCAGGAACTCCTCCTCCAGCGAGCCGGCGTTGACGCCGATCCGGATGGGCACCCCGCGGTCCTTGCAGGCCCGGACGACCTCCTCGACCTTCCACCGGGCGCCGATGTTGCCCGGATTGATGCGCAGCTTGTCGATGCCCGCCTCCAGCACCTTCAGGGCGATCCGGTAGTCGAAGTGGACGTCGGCCACCAGCGGGATATTACACCCCTTCCGGATCTCCTTGAAGCACTCGGCGGCCTCCATCGTCGGCGCGGCCACCCGCACGATGTCGCAGCCCGCCTCCTCCAGCGCCCGGATCTGCCGGAGGACCTCGGGCACGTCGCGGGTGTCGCACTTGGTCATCGACTGCACGGTGATGGGCGCGCCCCCGCCGATCTGCACGCGCCCCACCTTCACCGCCCGTGTCTTGCGTCGCTCGATCATGTTTCGTGCTTGCTCCCTTTCCCCAACCGCCTGCCTACTGCCCGAGGATCGCCGCCCGCAGGTCGCCGTAGGTGACCACCAGGATCAGCCCCATCAGCAGCAGGAAGCCGAAGAAGTGCACCATGTTCACCCGCTCGGGATCCAGCCTGCGCCCCCGCACGGCCTCCACCGCCATGAAGAGCAGGTGCGAGCCGTCCAGGGCCGGGATCGGCAGCAGGTTGAACAGGCCCAGATTGATCGACAGGAACGCGGTCAGCCAGAGCAGGTTGGTCAGCCCGGCGGAGGCCTGTGTCGCGATCTCGCGGGTGATGCCCACCGGACCCGACAGCTCGAGCTCCGTCCGGCCCGTCACCGCCTGCACCAGCGACGCCACCCAGGCCTTCGAGTACTCCCACGTGATCGACGGTCCCTGGGCAAGGGCCTTCCAGAACGACCCGGGGCGCGTGGCCTGCTGGATGCCGATCATCCACCGCCCGTCCATGTACACCGGCGTAAGCACGGTGGTCATCTCCTGCCCGTCCCGCTCGAACCGGATCTCCAGCGGCGCTCCCTCCGACGTCCCCACGTAGGTCAGGATGTCGGACCAGTTCTCCACGGGGCTGCCCCCGATCGTGAGCACCCGGTCGCCCTTCTGCAGGCCGGCCATCGCCGCCGGGCAGGGCTGGCCGTTGCACTCGGCCAGCACGTCGCCGAAGATCGGCTCCGAGACCGGCACGCCCTGGGCGTAGATGTACCCCGACAGCAGCAGGGACGCCAGCAGGAAGTTCATGAACGGCCCTGCGAAGATCGTCAGCGCCCGCTGATAGATGGGTTTGCTGTTGAAGCCCCGGGGATCGTCCGGTTCGCTGGGGTCCATCCCGGCCATCCGCACGAAGCCCCCCAGCGGAATGGCCCGCAGGCTGTACCGGGTCTCGCCCCGGTTGAAACCCACGAGAGCCGGGCCGAAGCCCAGCGCGAACTCGTGGACGCGGATGTCGAAGAACTTGGCCACCGCGAAGTGACCCAGTTCGTGCATGAAGATCATCAACCCGAAAACGGGGATTGCCCACAGCCAGTCAGCCAGGGTCATGCGCTCACCACCTGTTCCCGCGCCGCTGCCCCGCCTGGCCCGCTGCGGCGCGAGCCGCCGCCGCTGCGGGCCGCAGGGCCACCTCACGGCGCCCCATCACCCGAGAACCGCTGCCCGCAGGTCGCCGCAGGTGCCTACGAGCCGCAGCCCCGTCTGCAGACAAAAACCGACGACGTGCACCCGGTCTGCGCCCGCCGCATCCAGCCCGGGCCCGCGCAGGGCCTTCCCCCGGAGCCGCATCACCGGGGTCACATCCTCACCGGCTGTTCCCGCGCCGCGTCCCGGGCCCAACGGTCCGCCGCGAGAATCGCCGCGAGGTCGGGCCGCTGAACCGGGTCGTGGCGGTCCATCACCCCGGCCACCAGCTGGAAGATGCCCGTGAACGGGATCTCACCGGCCAGGAACCGCTGCACCGCGACCTCGTTGGCGGCGTTGAGCACGGCCGGCATCGTCCCCCCCATTGTAACGGCCCGGCGCGCGTATCTCAAGGAAGGAAACGTCTCCTCGTCCGGCCGCTCGAAGGTCAGGGCGCCCAGCGCGATCAGGTCCAGCGGCTCCACGAACCCCCGACAACGCTCGGGGTAGCAGAGGGCATACTGAATGGGAAGCCGCATGTCGGTGGGACCCAGCTGCGCGATGATGTTGCCGTCGCAGAACTCCACCGCGGAGTGCAGGATCGACTGCGGGTGGACGATCACCTCGATCTGCTCCATCGGCACCCCGAACAGCCAGTGGGCCTCGATCATCTCCAGGGCCTTGTTCATCAGGGTCGCGCTGTCAATGGTGACCTTGGCCCCCATCGTCCAGCGCGGGTGGCGCAGCGCCTCCTCCCGGGTGACGCCGGTCAGGTCCTTCCGGCCCCGGAATGGGCCCCCGGAGGCGGTCAGCAGGATGCGCCGCACCGACCCCGGGTCGGCGCCGGCCAGCGACTGGAAGATCGCCGAGTGCTCCGAGTCCACCGGAAGCAGCTTCACCCCGCGCGCCTGTGCGGCCGCCGTCACCAGTTCACCGGCCGCGACCAGCGTCTCCTTGTTCGCGAGGGCGATGTCCTTGCCCGCCTCGATGGCCGCGAGGGTGGGCTCCACCCCCATGGCCCCGACCACGGAAGTCAGGACCAGGCCGCTCTCCGGGTGGGTCGCCGCGCGGATCAGGCCCTCCCGGCCCCAGGCGATCTCGGGCCGGTAGTCGCCGGCCTCCGCCAGCAGGAGGGCCCGCAGGGCGGCAGCCGCGTCGGCGTCGGCCACCGAGAGCAGCGCCGGGCGGAACCGGAGGGCCTGCTCGGCCAGCCGCTCCACCTGCCGGCCCGCAGCCAGGGCCACCACGCGGAAGCGGCCGGGGTGATGATCGATCACATCCAGGGCCTGGGTGCCGATCGAGCCGGTGGAGCCGAGGATTGCGATCCCTTTCTTCATCTAGTGACAGGACTCCTTCGCATTGGTGTCACCGCTGGCGGCCGTCGCCCGTGAAGATGGGCAGGAGGCCCGACGTGACCATCGCCTTCAGCAGGATGGTGATCAGCGGGCCGAAGACCACACCGAGGGCGCCGAAGAACTTGATGCCCAGGTAGATCGACAGCAGCACCGCCAGCGGGTGCAGCCCCACCCGGTCGCCCACCACCTTCGACTCCAGCACCTGCCGCAGGGCGCTGACCACGGCATAGACGATCAGCAGCTTGACGCCAAAGGCGAGGCGGCCGGTGAAGGCGGAGTAGAGGATCCAAGGGGCGTACAGGGCGCCGGGACCGACGATGGGCAGGATGTCCAGCAGACCGATGGCCAGGCCGGCCAGGACCACGTAGTCCGCCCCGATGATGGCCAGGCCGAGCATGGAGACCAGCATGGTCATCAGGATCAGGAGGACCTGGGCCTTCGCCCAGCCAATGGCGTTGGTCAGGACCTCGACCCGCACCTGGCGCAGCTGGTCCCGCCACTTGGCCGGGAAGAGCGAGAGCAGGAAGGCGCCGATCTCCTGGCGGTCGCGGGTGATGAAGAAGGCCGCAACGAAGGTGATGATGAGGTTGATCAGGAACCCGGGCACCGAGGTGATGAAGCCCAGGCGCCGGGCCAGGGTCTCCAGGTAGGTGCCCAGGTTGGCCTGCAGCTTGCCGAGGTTCTCGCCGATCGTCACCTGGACGGACTCGGGCAGGCTGCCGACCAGGTCCTCCAGGTAGAGCAGCACCTGGCTCGAGATGTCCAGCCCCGCCGCGTACAGGTACGGCAGGTTGCGGATCAGGGCCCGGATCTCGCCCACGACGTACGCCACGCCCACGGTGAACAGGGCGACCATGATCCCGACGAAAAAGAGCAGCACGACGGCCACGGCCAGCGAGCGGGGCATGCGCGCCCGGCGCACCAGCCACGTCACGGCCGGATCCATCATCTCCGCGAGGACCCACGCCAGCACGAACGGCATCACGATGGGCAGAGCGTAGGTGATCAGGGCCCAGGACACCACCAGGAAACCCGCAAGGCCGAGGACGGAATAGAGCCACGCCCGGTCCATCGCTGTCAACACCCCCACGACATCCCCGGCTTATCCCGCGCCGAATAATAGAGTCGCAACGTAATACACGAACGGCAACACGAACAGGCTGCTGTCGAAGCGGTCGAGCACGCCGCCGTGGCCCGGCAGCAACCGGCCCGCGTCCTTTACGCCCGCGGTGCGTTTCAGGGCCGACTCCACCAAGTCTCCCATCGCGGCGACCAGGGCGATCGCCGCCCCCAGCAGGGCCCCCTGCCACCGGGCGAGGGGAATCGCCGGTCCCCAGAGCAGCCCGGCCAGTAAGGCGCCGGCGACGCCGCCCAGCAGCCCCTCCACGGACTTCTGGGGCGAGATCTTCGGGGCCAGCTTGTGCCGCCCCCAGGTGACGCCCACGAAGTAGGCCAGGGTGTCGGCGGCCCAGGTGCACAGGAAGGCCATCCCGGCCCAGACGAGGCCCAGATCCCATCCGGAGCCGCCCCCCAGCCTGCGCAGCAGGACGAGGTAGCTCAGCAGGCCGACGTAGGCCACGCCGGCCAGGGTCAGAAGGCCGTCCAGCGCGGAAAAACCCTCCGGCCGGAAGATTGCCCAGGCCAGGATGACCAGCGTCGCCAAGGCGGCGACGGCCTGTGCGTGCACGCCGTGCGGCGGCAGCAGCCCCGCGGCGAGCACGATCGCGACGGTGGCCGCGCACCCCAGGGGCAGGGAGGGACGGAAGCCCATCGCCCGCAGGATGCGCGCGTACTCGTAAAAGCCAATGAGGCCCATCCCCGCCACGACCACGAGGAAGGGCCACTGCCCGATGAAGAGGAGGCCCAGAAACAGCGGTATACCTACAAGGCCCGTCAGTATGCGAACGAGCACGACGTCACCTGCTTTGCTGTGGCTCAAGCGGCTGCCGGCCCCTTCGGGCTCACAGGGCGCCGAAGCGCCGCTCACGCCGGGCATAATCCCGCAGTGCCTGTTCCAGATGCTCCCGCGTGAAGTCGGGCCAGTAAACATCGGTCACCCAGATCTCGGCATAGGCCGACTGCCACAGGAGAAAGTTCGAAAGCCGCATCTCACCGGCGGTCCGGATGATCAGGTCCGGGTCGGGCAGGTCGGCAGTATAGAGGTGCCGCCGCACGACCTCGGCGTCGATGGCCTCCGGCGCGAGCCGCCCGGACTGGACCTCGGCGGCCAGGCTGCGGAAGGCGTCCACCAGCTCCGCCTGCCCGCCGTAGTTGACCGCGAGGTTCAGGATCAGCCGGTCGTTGCCGCGCGTCAGCGCCACGGCCCGGGCGATCTCCTGCTGCTGCGCCGGGGGCAGTTCGTGAATCCGCCCGATGGCGTTGATCCGCACGCCGTTGCGGTGCAGGTTCTCCGCCTCCAGCCTGCAGTACTCCAGCAGCAGGCTCATCAGCGTGTCAACCTCGTCCTTCGGGCGCTTCCAGTTCTCCGTCGAAAACGCGTAACAGGTCAGGATCTTGATCCCCAGATCGGGGGCGGCCTTCACCACCCCGCGCAGGGCCTCCACCCCGGCGCAATGGCCTACCGTCCGGGGCAGGCCGCGCCTCAGCGCCCACCGCCCGTTGCCATCCATGATGATCGCCACGTGGCGAGGACGGTAGTCCGGTCCGCGCGGTGCCGTGTGCAGGGGCGCCGCCCGGTCCGGTTCAACGCGTCCGTGCAAGTCGTCCGTCACGCCCCTCCCTGACCTCCCTGCCCCGCCGGCTGTTCCCGGCGTGCGTACTCCCGGTGCGCCAGCACGAAGGCCGGCCCCGCGGGCGTCTCACGCTGCGCGACGACCCGCAGTTCCCCAATGCCGACCGGGCGGTTGGGAGGGGCGGTGACGGACCACGTGTAGGCGACGCCGCGGTCCTGCAAGATCGCCTGTGCCTCCTCCCAGCGGAGGCCGACCAGATCCCACCGCCATGAACCGCTCTCCACCGGTCAGACCTCCATGATCTCCTTCTCTTTGGCGGCCATGAGCTGGTCAACCTCTTTGATGTACTTGTCGGTCAGCTTCTGGACCTCGTCCTGCGCGCGCTTGGACTCGTCCTCTGAAACCGCCTTGTCCTTCTCCAGCTTCTTGATCTGTTCGTTGGCGTCCCGCCGGATGTTGCGGATGGCCACGCGCTGCTCCTCGGTCCGCTTGGCGACCACCTTGACCAGCTCGCGGCGGCGCTCCTCGGTCATCGGCGGGATGCTCAGGCGGATCACCTGTCCGTCGTTGGTGGGGTTCAGGCCCAGGTCCGAGGCGTTGATCGCCCGCTCGATCGCCTTGATCAGGGAACGGTCCCAGGGCTTGATAACCAGCGTGCGGGGGTCGGGCACCTCAATCGTCGCAACATTGTTCACCGGGACTTCGGAGCCGTACGCCTCGACGCGCACCTTGTCCAGCAGCGCAGGCGTGGCACGGTTGGCCCGCATGCCGGCCAGCTCCTGGCGAAACACCTCGACCGCCTTTTTCATGCGTTCCTCTGCGTCCTTGATGATCTCCTTGGTCACTGGTTATTCCCCCTGACGAAGGTTTGACCGACGTCCTCGCCGAGGACTACTTTGACGATGTGGTCAGGCCCCATCATGTCGAAGACGACAATCGGAATACGGTTGTCCATACAGAGCGCCGTGGCCGTGGCGTCCATGACCTGGAGGTTTTTCGCCAGAACCTCCTGATACGTCACCTCGTCATACTTGACCGCGTGCCTGTTGATGCGGGGGTCGGAGTCGTACACGCCCTGCACCCCCTGCTTGCCCATCAGGATCGCCTCGGCCTCGATCTCCGCCGCCCGCAGCGCCGCGGCGGTGTCGGTGGTGAAGTAGGGGTTGCCCGTACCGGCGGCGAAGATGACGACCCGCCCTTTCTCCAGATGGCGTATCGCCCTTCGCCGGATAAACGGCTCGGCGACCTGGCGCATCTCGACGGCGGTCATCACCCGGGTGTCGACCTGGAGCTTCTCGATCGCGTCCTGCAGGGCCAGCGCGTTCATGACGGTTGCCAGCAGGCCCATGTAGTCGGCAGAAGCCCGGTCCATGCCCATCTGCTCGCCGAGCCGGCCCCGCCAGAAGTTCCCGGCGCCGACGACGATGGCGACCTGCACGCCCATGTCGTGCACGGCCTTGATCTGCCGGGCAAGGGCGGTCAGCACCTGGGGGTCCAGGCCGAACCCCTTCGCCCCGGCCAGCGCCTCGCCGCTGAGCTTCAGTACAACCCTGCGGTACTTCGGTGTCTGCATCCTCAGGCCTCCAGTTCGGTGCCGGCCGCGCTGGGCCGACGAGAAACCGTTTCTACGTCTAACAAACCGTTTCCTCCAGCAACTGCCGCAATTCCTGGAAGAGATGCCGCCTGCTCAAAGGCGGGAGGCCGCTCATGCCTCCCGCCTCTCCATCAGGCTTACTTCAAACCGGCCTGCCGCATGACCTCTTCGGCGAAGTCGTCCTGCCGCTTCTCGATGCCCTCGCCCTTCTCGTAGCGGACGAAGCGCTTGACGGTGATCTCGCCGCCGACCTTGCCGGCGACCTCCTTGACCAGCGCCCCGACGGTCTTCTTGGAGTCCTTCACCCACTCCTGCTCCAGCAGGCAGACCTCCTGGAAGAACTTCTGGATGCGGCCGGCCACCATCTTCTCCGCGATCTCGGGCTTCTTGCCCTCGTTGATGGCCTGGGCCTTCAGGATCTCCCGCTCGTGCTCGATCACCTGGGCCGGAACGTCCTCGGGCCGGACGTACTGCGCCCGCATCGAGGCGATCTGCAGGGCCAGCTCGTGGCAGAGCGCCTCGACCTCGGGATGGGCCGCCACCTCAGGCGTCGCGGTGGTCAGCTCGATCAGGACGCCGACCCGACCGTCGCCGTGGATGTACGCGTGCACCCGACCCGCATCGGCCACCTCGTAGCGCTCGAACCGGCGCACCTGGATGTTCTCGCCGATCTTGGCCACGGCCTCCTTGACGGTGTCGCCCAGCGCCTCCTGCAGCGCCTCCAGCGACGCCGGCCTGGCCTGCAGGATCACCCGCGCCACGTGGTCGCACAGGTTGATGAAGGCCTCGCCCCGGGCAACGAAGTCGGTCTCGCAGTTGACCTCCACCAGCACGCCGTGGCGCGCCCCGTCCTCCACGATGGCGTGGACCCGGCCCTCGGCGGCTACCCGGCCGGCCTTCTTCGCGGCGGCCGCAAGGCCCTTCTCCCGCAGCCAGTCGACGGCCTTGTCAAAGTCGCCGCCGGTCTCCATCAGCGCCTTCTTGCAGTCCATCATGCCGGCGCCGGTACGCGCGCGCAGCTCTGCCACCATCTTCGCGGTAATCTCGGCCATGTGAAACTACCCCCTGATTGCTAAGGTTGGGGGTCGGGCGCTCCGCACCCTCCCCCGTGCGTCTGCCGGGGCGCCTGTATCGCAGGAAGAGCGGGGCTCCGAGGCGTCAATCCCATCGCCGTGGGATAGGCTTCCTCGTGTCCGCCCCGCTCATGCTCCCGTGCAGTTACTCCGCCTCTTCCTCGATCAGGTCGGCGTCGAGGTCCTCGGCGGACTCCATCGACTCGGTCTCCTCGGCGACCTCGGCCTCTTCCTCGTCGACGGTGGCGGAGGTGTCCACGCCCTGGCGGCCCTCAATGACGGCGTCCGCGATCTTGCTGGTCAGCAGCTTCACCGCACGGATGGCGTCGTCGTTGCCGGGGATGACGTAGTCGATCTCGTCCGGATCGCAGTTGGTGTCGACAATGGCGACGATGGGGATCCCCAGCTTGCGCAGCTCGGACACGGCGATGCGCTCCCGGCGGGGATCGATGACAAACGCCATGTCGGGCAGGCTCTTCATGCCCTTGATGCCGCCCAGGTTCTTCTCCAGCTTCTCCTTCTCGTGCAGAAGCTGCGCCTGCTCCTTCTTGGTCAGCTTGCTCCAGTACTCCGTGCCCTCGATCTCCTCCAGCTCGTTGAGCCGGGCGATGCGCTTCTTGATCGTCTCGAAGTTGGTCAGCATGCCGCCCAGCCACCGCTGGTTGACGTAGAACATGCCGCAGCGCTCGGCCTCTTCCCGCACCGCGTCCTGCGCCTGCTTCTTGGTGCCGATGAAGAGGATCTTGCCGCCGTCCGCGGCCATCTGGCGCACGGCGTTGTACGCGATCTCGACCATGCGCACGGTCTTCTGGAGATCGATGATGTAGATGCCATTCCGTTCGGTGAAGATGTACTCCTTCATCTTCGGGTTCCACCGGCGGGTCTGGTGCCCGAAGTGGACACCCGCTTCGAGGAGCTGCTTCATGGAGATCACAGACACCGGGAAAACTCACCTCCAAAGATTTTGCGCCTCCGTCCGTTTCATCCCGCCCCGGGGCTGCCAGCGGCAGCATCCCCGGAACCGTCCGCGAACGTGTGTAGTCACACACCGCACGATATCTTAGCACAAACAGGGGGCGTTGGCAAAGGGTTTTTGTCGCTCAAAGGCCGTACCACGCCTTGATCTGCTCCGGGGTCGCCCCCCGTGCCACCATGGCCGCCAGGCTGCGCAGCAGGACCACGGCGTCGGGCGCGTAGCGCGGCCGGCCGTCCGGACCCCGCCGGGTAAGGACGGCCATCTGCGCGTCGAACCGGTCACCGAACCAGCGCAGCTCCGCCGGGCTGATGCCCGCCTGTTCCAACAGCTCGCGTTCCGTCAGCCACCGCGCCACCCGCGGTCCCCTCCCTTGGTCTGCCGTCTCAACCGTAGAAACGGCACGGGGCCGCAGGAGGTTCACCCGGTCCGCAGCCGCTCAGCGCACCTGCAGCCGCACGGGCACCCGCAGCCACGGCGCCGCCTCGACCACGATCCGCTGCTCCGCCAGCACCTGGGGCAGCCGCTCCCGCGCGAGCGCCGCAGCCCGGGCGCCGATTCGCTCCGCCAGCTCGTCCACCGGCAGGTTGCCCGCCACCGATTCCACGGCCGCCTGCGCCGCTTCGGCGGCGGCCCGCTCCACCTGGGTACGGGCTGCCTCCGGCAGCTCCAGCGACAGGCCCGCGACCTCGACGCGCACCGCGGCGATCTGACTCCGAGCTGCCTCCTGCACCCGCTGCGGCCACTCCGCCTGTGCCTGCCGCAGCACCCCGGAGAGCTCCCGGCGCACCGCCGCTTCCACCTCCTCGCCCATTCGCGCCACCAGCAGATCCCCCGTCACGGTGACCGTGACGCCGGCTGTCGCCAGGTACCCCAGCCCCATCGCCAGGGCGGCGGCCACAGCCCCCGCACCCACCAGCAGCCCGCGCCAGAACGGCGCGCTACGCCTGTCCACCCCCGGCACGCCGCCTGCCATCCCCATTCCTCCCCGAAGAAGGTCGGCCGGGAGACGTCCGCCGGACGCGCGCAAGACCCCGGCCACCCACATGGGTATGCCGGGGCCCCTGGCGGACATGCCTCACACCTTCACATCCAGGCGGCCGGTGCCGCCGGGCGCATCCCCGGGTTCGGGCCTCGCCTGCCGCCGGCGGTGATGCTCCCCCCGCCCGGACGGCTGCCCCTGCCCGCCGGGGCGCCGGCCATCCGGAGTGACGGTCGGCTGCTCCGCTTCCGTGCGCCTCCGCACCTGCTTCTGGCTGCGCTCGCCTTCCTGCTGCACCTGCGCGCCCAGCACCTGCTGGAAGGCGTGCGGGTACTGTTCGGTCTGCTGCACCGCACGCCCCGCCTCCTGAAGGCGCGGCAGCATCGTCAGCGAATCGATGGGCCTCACCGCCATCGTCAGACACCTCCCAACGCCGCGCCGCTTCCCCGCGGGAGGCCGGCGCCCGTCGCCCTACCAGGCCGGCACCAGTCGAATCTCGCCGTCCTCGCCGATGACGAAGCAGCTGTTGGTCGACTGGTCCACCACCACGTGCCGCTGTGCGCCGATGGTGATCCGCACCCCCGGATAGACCGCCTCGTACCCCTTGACACACGCGCCGGGCTCGGGCTCCAGTTGCGACTGCAGCGCGGCCAGGCGGCCGGCCAGCTGCTGCCGCTCGGCGCCGGTCAGCCGCCGGGATTTTTCAGCGAACTCGCGGCTGATGCGCGCGGTTTCCGCCGCGCCCGAGTTCAGGTACGTCGCCGTGCGGGTCGCCTGACCGAACCGGTCCTCCACACGGGCCAGCTGCTCCCGGATCTGGTCCAGCTCCGCCCGGACCGCCGGGGGCACGCCGACCTGCAGGTCTGTGGCGGCGCCCATGGGAGAGCCGAGGGTCTGCGCGCTGATCTCCCTGCGGGCCCGGATCCGGCCGCCGATGATGGAGCCGCGCCCACCGGTCACGAGGACGCTGTCGCCGGAAACCTGGGAGTTCAGGATGCCGTCCGACACCACGACGTCGCCCGCAGCCTCCACCTCGGCCGACTCGATGAAGCGGCAGCGCACCTTGCCGCCGGCCTTGACCCGGCCCCGCCCGGCCCCGACGATCCCGTACCGGACCAGCACGTCGCCGCCGGCCTCCATGCTGCCCCCCATGATCCCGCCGTGCACCTCGACGTTCCCCCCGGCCTTGACGGTGAAGCCCTGGGTCACGTCGCCCCGCACGACGACCGTGCCGACGAAGTCGATGTTGCCGGAGCCGTAGCCCACGTCGCCGGGAACGGTGAAGATGGGGGAGACGGTCACCTCGCCGCTGGCCGAAATGGACGCATGGCCCTCGACCGTGGCGATCACCGACTGCCCGTCCGGTGACAGGCGCGTGCCCGCTCCGGCCCGCAGGCGCACATCGCGCCCCTCGCGCGCCTTCACCGTCCGCCCGAAGACGTCGATACCCGGCTCGCCGGGGGTCGGCGGCTTACGGGTGGCCAGGACCGTGTCCTTGGCCACGTTGCGCACCAGGTTGAGATCGAAGAAGTCGGCCCGGCCGTCCTCGGTGAGGCGCGGGTAACCGGCGGGCGTCTGCAGCAGCGGGTGATGGATGATGGCGGCGTCCTGGCCGTCCACCGGCGGCCGTCCCTCCGCCACCACGATGCCCTGGCGGTCGAGGCGGAACCCCTTTTCCGCCATCTCCACGAGCCGGTCGATGGCCGCGTGGTCGATGCCGAACACCACTTTGAGCCTCGCCAGCTCCTGCAGCACCTGCTCGCGCGTGATGTTCCGGCCGCCCGGCTCAGGCGGCACCACCCGGGCCTCCACAGACATGGCGTTGGGAGACACCAGCAGCAGTAGTTCCGCGTCCCGCGGTCCGGTCCGGCCGGCGTCCAAGCCTTCGCGCGGTTCGCTCACGCCTCCTTCACCCCTTTACTCCAGTCCCTTCCGCCGCCTGCGTCGATGTTCGGCAAAGATGAAGCGGATGATCTGCTCGCGGTCGCGCTCCTCGATCTGCGTGAACCGCACCCCCAGCCGGGTCTGCACGGGATCGCCCGAACCGGGCACCACGGCCACCGGCACGTGGCGGACCACCTCCGCCTCGACCGGGATCACCCGGTCGGGCAGATGCAGCACCAGATCGAGCCGCGTGCCAGGGGGATACGACTCCCCTGTGACGATCAGCGCGCCGCCGCCGCTGATGTTGACGGTGCGCCCGGGCAGGAGCTCCGGCTCCTCCTCGCCGGCCTTGCGGCCGCCGGGCGCATATTCAATGGGAAGGCTGATGTCCAGCCGGACAAAGTTCCGCAGCTGCTGCCGGCGGATGTCCCCCGGCCCGGGGCGGGTCAGGATCAGGGCCGGGGTCTCCTCGGTCACCCTTTGCAGCACCTGGGCCGCAAACCCGACTCGCTCGCCGTTGTACACGTACTCCACCATGACCTCGTCCCCCGGCATCAGGGGGATCAAGGCGGAGCCGAACATCGGATGGGCCACGCGTATGGTCGAGTCCTCCAGCGCCTCCAGGTAGGTCGAGTAGCGGCCCTTCCACCATCCTGTTGGTATGTAGATCGTCAGCTGCTGATTGATGGTCGGTAGTCGCAACGGCCCTGCCCCCCTCCAGCGGCTATGACTCTGCATGCGGGTCGCTGTGGCCAAGCAGCGGGGTGTGGCAGGCGCGTTTGAACTCGACCACCTTCCGGATGACCTCGTCCACGCTCTCCTCGACGATGAGCTTGTGCCCGGTGGTCAGGGTGACAACCGTGTCGGGTGTGGCTTCCACCGTCTCGATCAGATCCGCGTTGACCACAAACTCCCCACCCTTGGACCGGAACCGCCGCAGCTTGATCACACCGCTTCCCCCTTGTCACCAAACAGACGGTTCTGTGTACTCGCGTCTTGACGCGATTTAGTTCGTCTCCAGCCGCGTTTTTCCCTTCTGAACCATAAGGGCACCGAAAAAACCCCACGCGGTAGACGCGTGGGGCTTCCGTAGGCGCCGGGGCCGAGGTTCGCCGGCCGTGCGATCAGCTCCGCAGCTTGCGCAGCTCCTCGATGAGCCGGTCGTTCAGCACCTTGATATGCGTGCCCTTCATACCCAGCGACCGGGACTCGATCACGCCGGCGGACTCGAACTTCCGCAGAGCGTTCACAATGACCGAGCGGGTGATGCCGACCCGGTCGGCGATCTTGGACGCCACCAGCAGCCCTTCGTTGCCGTCCAGCTCGTCGAAGATGTGCTGGACGGCCTCCAGCTCGGAGTAGGAGAGCGTCGCCAGCGCAATCTGCACGGCGGCCTTCTTCCGGGCCTCCTCCTCCAACTCACCGGCATGGGCGCGCAGGATCTCCACGCCGGCCACGGTGGCGGCCAGCTCGCCGAGAATCAGGTCCTCGTCGGTCAGGTCGGCGCTCTTGACCAGCACCAGCGTGCCCAGCCGCTCGCCGCCGCCGTTCACGGGCACGATGGTCACACGGCCGCCCCGCATCTGGACCTCCCTGCCCTCCTGCAGGACCGTGAGCTCGCTCTGCTCGGTGTTGGCCGTGGTGTCGTCCACCTTCATCAGCGAGCTGTTGTACTCCTCGGTGAAGGTGATGTTCTGGTAGGCGTCGGCGTCACCGGCCGTCAGCCCAAGGCCCACGATGTTGCCCTTGCGGGAGGCAACGTACACATCGGCACCGATCAGGTCGGCCAGCACACCGGCCAACTCGTTGAAGTTCACCTGGGTACCTGCGCTCTTCTGAAGCAGGCGATTGATCCTACGGGTCTTCTCCAGCAACGTCTTCATGGAAATCTGCCTCCATTTCCGTCTCTCAGTGGTATGTGATGAGCTGTGCGCCGCGGCCCGAGCCACCCCCTGTGCCGCGGCCACGGCCCTCCCCTCGGCGTACACTGATGCACCCATTACTCAGGCTCTTTGCTCATGATACCCATCTGCTCCGCTGTTTCAATCGCCTCCACGCTGAGAATGTCGCAATAAATGTAACTGGGCGTCGTGGCCGGTGACGGCCGGTCGGCCCAAGGACTGTACACCATCACCCCTCATCGGGCGGCGCCGCCCGCCGCTGGCGGGGGTGCGCACGCAGGTACTCGGTCCGCAGCCGCTGCGTCGTGACGTGGGTGTAGATCTGGGTGGTGGACAGGCTGGCGTGGCCCAGCATCTCCTGGACCGCCCGCAGATCCGCGCCGTGGTTGAGCATGTGGGTCGCGAAGGTGTGGCGGATCTTGTGCGGGCTGATCTGCCGGCTCAGGGCGAGCTGGCTGACGTACCGGTCCAGCAGCCGGCGGACGGAGCGATCGCTCAGCCGGCCGCCCAGCTTGTTGAGGAAAAGCGGCTGCTTCGCCTCAGGCAGGGACTGCTCCGCGGCCGGCGCCCTGGCCCGCAGCACGGGCCACCCGTCCCGGAGATAGTGCCCCAGAGCCTGCAGCGCCTCACTGCCGACGGGCACGGCCCGCTCCTTCCGCCCCTTGCCCCAGACGATCACCCAGCCCTCGCTGTAATCGATGTCTCCCCGGTTCAGCGCAACGAGTTCGCCCACCCGCAGCCCCGTGGCGTAGAGCAGCTCCAGCAGGGCCCGATCCCTGAGGCCCAGGGGCGTGTGGGTATCAGGCTGTGATAACAGCCCCCCAATCTCTTCCTCGTCCAGGAAGACGGGGAGCCGCCGCTCCAGTTTAGGGGTGTGTACACCTGCCACTGGGTTGGTCGGGACAAGATCTGCGCGCACGAGATACTTGTAGAAGGAACGGAGACACGAAAGCTTGCGGGCGATGGTCCGCCGGCTGAACTCCTGCCGCTGCAGGAAGGCGAGGTACGACCGGATCGTCAGGTGGTTGACGGCCCGCAGCTCGTCCAGACCCACCGGACGGACCGGCTCCTCCTGCTGTGCCGCGAAGTCGTGCCTGCGGGTCCGGCCCGAGCCGCGGCCTCCGACCACGGGTGCGGTCGTGCCGCCGCTGGCCAGCCAGGCATAGAACTGCGCCAGGTCGAGCCGGTAGCTGCGCAGCGTGTGCTGGGAAGCCGACTTTTCCACCGACAGGCTGGCGAGGAAGCCGGCGACCTCCGGCCCAAGGCTGTCACCCTGCGGCTGGGCGCCCACCCTCCCCACCTCCTGCGGCGAACTTTGTTAACACGGCTTACCCAATCGGTCTCTATCCTAACACACAGCCCGTCCCCAAGGCAAGACCACAATTCAGAAAATATCTCTATCCGCCCACAATTTCCGCTCGCCGTTTTGGCGTGCTAAGCAGCCCTTGCTCCTTTTTTCACGAGAATACGCATGCCTACCATGATGTGGAAGCAATATGACAGTTTTGTTACATCCGTTTAGATCACAAATCACTTGCGGCATAAAGAAGGGGCCCGGTGAAGGACCCCGCCACATCCTTCCATCCGGCACCGCCCCGGAAGCGGGCCTCAGTCCAGCAGCGGCGCGCCCAGATGCCCGGGCGCCCAGGCGGCCAGCACGTCCAGGGCCCGCTCCGAGATCGCCCGCTTGCGCGCCCGCTTGTCCCGGATCTTCGGGCCTTCCAGCGGCGGCATGAGACCGAACGCGATGTTCATCGGCTGGAAGTGCTCGGGATCGGCATGAGTGATGTAGTGCAGCAGCGATCCGATGGCCGTCTCCCGCGGGAAGGTCACCGGCTCCAGCCCGAGGGCCCGGCGCGCGGCGTTGATCCCGGCCACCAGCCCCCCAGCCGCGGACTCCACGTAGCCCTCCACACCGGTCATCTGCCCGGCGAAGAAGAGGCCGGCACGCTGGCGCGACTCGCCGGTCGGGTACAGCAGCCGCGGCGACTTCATGAAGGTGTTGCGGTGGATGACCCCGTACCGCTCGAACTCGGCCTCTTCCAGCCCGGGGATCATCCGGAACACCCGCTTCTGCTCACTCCACTTCAGGCTGGTCTGGAAGCCCACCATGTTGTAGAGCGTCCCGGCGGCGTTGTCCTGCCGGAGCTGCACCACCGCCCAGGGGCGCCTCCCGGTGCGCGGGTCGATCAGCCCCACCGGCTTCATCGGCCCGTAGCGGAGCGCGTCCGGTCCCCTGCGGGCGATCTCCTCCACCGGCAGACAGCCCTCGAAGAAGCAGACCTGCGCGTCCTCCGGGTTGTGGGGCATGGCCTTCTCCGCCGTCACCAGGGCCTCGTAGAACGCCTCGTACTCCTCCCTGGTGAGGGGGCAGTTGAGATAGTCGTCCCCCTCGCCCTTGCCGTAGCGGCTCATGCGGAAGACCTTGTCCATATTGACGGTCTCGATGTTCACAATCGGCGCGGCCGCATCGTAGAAGGCGAGCGACTCCTCGCCGGTGAAGCGCCGGATCGCCTCCGCCAGGGGCGCGGAGGTCAGCGGCCCGGAGGCGATGACGACGACGCCGTCGGGGGGGATTTCACGTACCTCCTCCCGCACCACCGTGATGTTAGGGTGGGAGGTCAGCGCCGCGGTGACGCCGGCGGCGAACTCCTCGCGGCTTACCGCCAGCGCGCCGCCGGCCGGCACCGCGTGCTGCAGGGCCTCGCGCAGGATCAGGCTGCCCAGCCGCCGCATCTCCTCCTTCAGCAGGCCCACGGCG